>JARIAQ010000009.1 GCA_029257775.1 Blautia sp.
TTCAAACAGAAAATACTCCTGTATGGATATACGGAAATAACCTTATCTGTAAACGAATTATTGAAAATTTAATTGTAAATGCACTTCGTTATTCAGATAATTACATTGAAGTTTCTATCAATCAAAAAGGAATATTCACGATTAAAAATTCAACAAAATCTTTTGATGATATTGATGTAAACTTATTATTTAACAAGTTTTACACTGTTGATAAGCCACGCACCAAAGGAAGTTCTGGTCTTGGCTTGTATATTGTAAAGGAATTGCTGAAAAGAATTGACGGTAAAATTGAAAATGTAAGTTATGAAAAAAATATTTTGTCTATTAGCATTTGTTTTCCCTTGTATAATGATAAAAGTTACTGTGATCAGAACATCTGAAGACAGTAACTTTTTTAGTAGCTTTCATTTTTAGATTGTACTTTTTCTTGACATAGGACCAAATCGCTCCTTTATTTTTACCGTACCACTTAGTCAATATTATTTTTCTAACTGTGATTGCACAAATTTAATGCTATTTTAAATATATTCTTTGTCTTTTTCTGTTGCAACTTTTTCTAATTATTCAAATAAAGCAACACCTTCATTTCGTTTACCTAATACATTAAGTGCAGTTGCAATGTTGAGATACCATGTCATTTCATCATTCATATCTTTAAGTTTCATATCTATTGCAAGAAGTTTTTCTAAAAAGAGTTCTCCATTTTTGTTTTCTTGATATTCTTTTACAATATCGTTATTCATTTTTCTGAATTGACGTCCTCTACGCATTAAAACAAAGAATATGATAAAGAAATAAATAATAGTGATAACAGCAAGGCCACCAACAATAATGCCTAAAAAACAATTGTTGATTTTACATAGGGAATTACTATGTTCACGTAGTATAGCATTTTACTACAAATTCGTTCGATTCTATTTTCTGTTTCATCTGGCTCATAGGCATAGATTTATCATATCCTCTGATGAGTTTGATGTATGATACACATTGCGCATCTTTTGTTATTTTTACCTCAAGCAAATCCATAATAAAATTCCTCACACGTTGTGGTTTTATGATTTAACACAGGTCTACAAACTGAATTTTAGATAAGAAAAAACATTCAATCATAAAGACTAACCGCTTTGTGTGTATGGATATGAAATTGTAAAACGGAGAGTTTATTTCATCAACTCTATAACTTTGTGTTCTATGTAATCATTTTACATATTTACAGTGTTCAGAAGAGCCAAATACAATATAACACAAAATAATGTAGAAATATTGATGAAAATATTACTGTTTCTTTTGCTTTTACGATAGCAACTGATACTGTTCATCATAAATACAACACTTATAATAAGAAAAATGATACTCCACAAACCAAAATCACACATGAAATTTCTTCTCGTAAATCTTGACATTAAATCATCAATATTTATGAATAAAATAAATGCAGTGAAAATTATATCTCCAATATACGCAACTAAAGACAGATGTTTAAATCTATTGTAAGTCCAAATGGCTGTTGAAAAAAGCAGTAATAAAATGGGAAATGAATAGATAAAAACAAAAAGCCACACCAACCTTGTTGATGAACTTATTGCGTCCAATTTCTCTCCTCCTTATTAAATGTTCATTTTCTTTCTCCAGCCACAATTTTGTTGAACAATTCTAAAAGTACACCGTTCACATCGTAGCTATTTTTTATCCAAAGTATCTTCTATAATCTCAATAGCACGATTGACAAAACTGATTTTTCTTTTGCTAACAAGTTCCCTGTTTTCTGAAATAGATACACAAGCTATACCTAACTGGTCGTCCTTTGTTGAAGTAGGATTTCCCATTAGTGTCATCCATTCTATATCAACATCTTCTTTTGTGATATTTGTATTGAGTTCAAGTTCATATTGTAGTGGCTTGAAAAATTCAGAATTAGATTTTGAATTTACCAAAACTATATTATCCTTGTCTTGATACACTTCCACAGTATAATTTACAATATCATCGTCTTTTTCGGCATATTCTTTGTTTGGAGAAATAGTTTCTTCATATATCAATTCCATATTTGAAGTTATTGCTAAATCATCATTATTTTCCTTATTTTTTGATGAACAACCAATCAAGCTGAATACCATTAAAAATGTAACAAACACAAAAAATATTTTATTTTTTCTTGTCATTATTAATATCACAATCTTTCATTATCTTTTATCACCTCAATAAAATTTTATGCACCGATAATCACAATCACCATAAGCACTAAACTCTGCGAGTTTGATAAAAACCATTGATACAAATTTTGTCTGAAATTCATTTAATTTCTTCATTTCACAGTCAGCTTCTTTTCCGACATTCAAAATACACTTCAAGACTACGCTGTAATATTTGCTCTCCGTTTTATTTTACTTCAACTAATTCAATGCTAAAGTTTAATTCTTTTCCTGCCATTTCATGATTTGCATCAAAAGTAATGGTTTTTTCGTCTTTTTCAACTACTGTAACTGGGAATGGCTGTCCCAACTGATTCGTAAGGTATACTCTCTGACCTACTTCCAAATCTTCGGAACCAGGAAGCTGTGCAATTTCTAAAGTAAAAATAGCATCAGGATTTGGCATACCATAAGCTTCCTCTGGCATTAAATGCACATTAACAGTCTGTCCCACTTCCATATCTGCTACCGCTGCATCAAATCCTTTGATCATCTGTCCTGCTCCACAAACAAATTCCAATGGTTCTCCACGATCATAAGAAGAATCAAACTGTGTTCCGTCATTAAAAGTTCCTTTGTAATGAGTACGGCAAGTTTTACCCACATTGCGCCCTGTTAAAGTACTATGTCCTCCACAAGAACCACCGCAATTTCCACCACAGGAATGTCCATCTTCATGGCTACCGCAGCTATGACCTTCCTCATGATGATGATCACAATTTACTCCTGCAGATTCTAGTTCCCCTTTTAAATAAGCTTCCACTGCCTGATCTACATCACCCTGTATTCCGGAGCATAATGCAACACCTGCATCTTCCAGTGCAGCCTGTGCTCCTCCACCGATACCACCGCAGATTAGTACATCTACAGACTGATTGGAAAGAAGCTCTGCTAATGCACCATGTCCTGCACCATTGGAACTAATTACTTCACTGGAAACCACCTGGTTATTTTCTACTTCATATACTTTAAAAAATTCTGTTTTACCAAAATGCTGAAAAATGTTTCCATTATCATAAGTTACTGCAATTTTCATATTTTATATCCTCTTCTTTCTTTATTTTATATGTACCTATACTACCATAAAATCATCCCATAATCCATCCCATCCATGTAGATAAAATAATCATAATGACAGAAAAAGTGAAGGAACTTACAGAAATTAAAGTTGCTCTCTGTTCTGATGAAATCCTTTCATTAATAAACACATCTGTTCTAACTTCCACAAAATCATCTGCAAATGCTCCCAGAAACCCTCCGCAAATCATCAAAACAGAATTTTTAGTAAATGTCATAAGAAAAGAAATGGCTACACCCAAACCACTCAGCAATACAATTTTTTTGTAGGAAACCTCCGAAAAAAGAGATGTTGCCTTAGAACCCAAGGCAGCTCCCAGTCCCATAATAAACAGAGCCGGTCCAAACATACCATGATTTAATCCTGTCAATGGCAATTTTGCCTGTAAAAAGAATAACACCAATGTTGAAATGGCACCAATAAGAGAATTAATCATCATAACATTTCTAATCTTTTTATGAAAACGTAAAAAATTCCAACTTTCTCTTACCGTCTTTACTAATCGGTAAAAAGCCTTCTCTTTACACGTTTTTTCTCCTATGGTAACTTCTTTTAAACTGCACGTAATTCCCATTGCTATAAGATTAAAAACTATATCCACGGTATAAGCCTTTCGAGAACCAAGAAATAATGCCAGACCTGCACAAAGTGTTGATGTAGAATTTGTAATTCTATAAAGCATCATTTCTGTTGCAGCAAAGATATTATATTCCTTTTCCTTTCCTACTCGTTTCAGACTGTCATAAGCAAGCGCCTCTCTTGTACCAGAGGCTAGATTATAGCTTAAAGCACTAAATCCTATGGCAAATGCAGTTGTCCAAAATCCAGCTGATAAAACCATAATGACACTGGATAACAGGGAGACAATCTGACTCATAACCAATGTTTTCTTACGTCCAAAAACATCTGCTGCTACACCTGAGGGAATTTCAAACAAACAACTTACAATATGGAAAATACTTTCTAGTATTCCAATCTCCAGAAGTGAAAATCCTCTCATAGACAATAACGCAACCCATGATGCTCCTGCAATTTGGAAATACCCCACAGAAGTCAGCAAATATAATCGATGAATTTGCTTTTCTATATTAACTTTACACATAAAAAAATCTCCTTTTCAAATAAATTACTTGATTAGGAGATAGTGGCTTTTCTGTAGTTATAATAAAACTGTTTACCTAAAAAAGAGCGCACTATCCCTGTAAACACCCATACACGCACCTTTTTTGACGCAAATAGTTGTTGTTTTCCAGCTCATAGTTTGCTCCTTTCTGTAAAATTTATTTTTTATGTAACATCTTAAATTATATACTGCGCGATAATCATACCATATATTTTTCTCAATCGCAATGCCATTTCATCTTCTTTCGTTTCTATTCCTTGATTGCTTCTATATCTTGTCGTTCATATAAAATTTAACCTTCTCTACACTTTACATAGCAATTTAATTACCCATAGTATACAGATAAGAAAAGAATTTACCAGATTTCTTACACCAATCAGCTTATTTTGCAACTTATCTTGCATACATAATCTTTTTCTTCCTGAACCGTTAAACTATCCAGCACTCCGTCTTCATAAAAATATTTATCCAATACCAGTGTATGTTTCTGTGCATAACACAGTATTCTGGAATATGTTTCTCCAATATTTTTCCAACTTCCCTTATGATAGGCACGCAAATAACATCCAGCAGGTCTCGTGATATATTCCACTTTTTTGGGTTTTGTATCCAGCATTTGGTAAAAAACATGGTAATTATCAAAAATACCTCTCTCTATATCTTCTTTTTCCTGTCGATATCCTATTGGATAAGGACTTTTAATAGAGTGCTCCATGCAATAATCCCAAAGTTTTCCGATTTCCTTTGCCCATGCTCTATCATCATTTTCCTCTACACGAGCTTCTATTAAATAGCGCTCCGGTTCCTGACATATTGTAATCTCATGAAAATCTTTATATAGATTTTCCTCTATCCATCTACTCTTCTTAGATATCCAGCTTTTTGTTGCTCTTAAACGCTTAATTCTTTCACTAATAATCCTTTCCTCATACTGAAAAAGTTCCAAAAATTCCTTTGGTGTTCTATTTTTCATATAAATTTGAATTTCTTCTAATGTCATATCCATTTCCCGTAATGTATAAATAACATCTAGAACTTCTAACTGAGCTGCTGAATAATAGCGATAACCATTGTCTTTATTCTTAATCTCTGGAGAAAACAGTCCAATTTCATCATAATAAAACAAAGTATGTTTTGATACTCCTGCCAGCTTGGCAAATTCTCCTGTACTGAAATACATTTTTTTGTTCATAAAAAACTCCTCTTGACTATCGGGTTACTCTATACTTTATTATATCTTTTATAGAAAATTTTACAAGGAGTTATTCTTATGTCTAATTCAATTTCAAAAGATTTTAAATTTTTTTCACTGCTTCGTTTTGCTTTACCTACTATGATTATGATGATTTTCATGTCTTTGTATACCATTGTAGATGGAATTTTTATTTCTAGATTACTAGGAACAGATGCTTTATCTGCCTCTAATATTGTATATCCTGTCATCAGTATTATCCTTGCAGTAGGCATCATGCTTTCTACTGGAGGCAGTGCCTTAATTGCCAAAAAGCTAGGAGAAGGAAAAGAAAAGGAAGCAAGGGAAGATTTTTCATTTTTAATTTTTATCAGCTTCCTCTTTGGTGTTGTGATCTTATTTCTGGGTAATATTTTTATTTATCCCATTGTTCGTGCTTTAGGTGCAACTGATATTCTACTCCCTTATTGTGTGAATTATTTAAGTATTTCCCTATTTCTTGCTCCTGCTACCATGCTCCAGGTGATGTTCCAGACCTTTTTTGTCACAGCAGGAAAACCTCTCATTGGTCTAATCCTTACCATAAGTGGTGGTATAGCAAATATGGTCTTAGATTATCTTTTTATGGGACCTTTTCATATGGGAATTTCCGGCGCTGCTCTTGCCACAGGAATTGGACAGCTTATTCCTGCTGTTATCGGACTCTTTTATTTCTTTTTTACCCGCCATTCCCTGTATATTACAAAACCTGTCTTCCGATTTCAGGTAATAAAACAAAGCTGTCTTAATGGTTCTTCTGAAATGGTTACAAACCTTTCCTGTGCTATTGTTACTTACCTTTTCAATGTAACTATGCTGAAATTCTTAGGCGAACCAGGTGTTGCTGCAATTACCATTGTTCTATATGGTCAGTTTTTATTTAATGCACTTTACATGGGATTTTCCATGGGTGTCGCACCGGTAATCAGCTATAATCACGGTAGTCAAAATCTCTCTTTACTGAAACGAATATTTAAAATCTGTATTGGTTTTATCAGCATTTCTTCTGTTATTATTACTAGTGTAGCTCTTGTGTCCTCTCCTTTCATTGTAGAGATTTTCACACCGGCAGGCACAGATACTTATACTATTGCGAAAACAGGATTTTTCCTCTTTTCCATCAATTACATATTTGCCGGAATAAATATTTTTTCCTCTTCTATGTTCACTGCGTTTTCAGACGGAAAGGTATCTGCTCTAATTTCCTTTGTGAGAACTTTTGTCTTAATCGTTCTTAATATCATACTCCTTCCTTATATAATTGGAGTAAATGGGGTATGGCTTGCAGTACCTATGGCAGAATTTATGACATTATTTCTTTCTGTTTATTTCTTTTATAAAAAAAGAACCATTTATCATTATTAAAAGAGTGACTACTTTTCCCCTTTTAACTAAAATCTTCCCAATATAAAAACCCATATGAACATTCATATGGGTTCTACTATTACATAAATTCTAATCTCTTATTTCTCAAATTTTTAATCCGTCTTTTACTGACAGAGCAATGGAAACTTCTGGTGTATAATATGGGATTAAAGTAGCCTGTAACGCATGATAAATATCAGATTTACCTGGCCATACAGTTCCAATTACTTCGTTCTTTTCATTCATCTGATGGAACCATGAACCATTTACATGATCCAATACTTTTTCATCCAAATATTCCATAAATTCTGCATAATCTTTTGCATATTTTTCTTTTTTCGTTACATGATAAAGCACTGCGGAAGTATTAATTGCCTCTGCTAAAGTCCAGTGCATTCTATCATGAACAACTGGTTTTCCTTCCCAATCTGTTGTATAAACAATACCTGGTGCTCCATCTGCATTCCATGCATCTTCTATTGCGCGATTGAACAGATTTTCTGCTGCTTCAATATATTTTCCTGCTTTTTCTTTATCTTCTTTATAAGTGGAAAGTGCCCACTGTGTAATCAGTCTTGCCCACTCAATTCCATGTCCTGGTGTTGCTCCGTAAGGCTTGAACTGATCTGCCGGCTGATCTTTATTACAATCTAAATCAGCAATCCATTCTTTTGTAAAATGTTCCGGAATTCTCCAATGATTATCAGATGCCCATACCAATACACGATCAATAATACGTCCTGCTCTTACACGATATTTTTCCTCTCCTGTAACATCTGCTGCTGCCAAAAATGCTTCCACTGTATGCATATTAGCATTCAATCCTCTATAATCATCTAATACTGTAAATTCTGTATTCCAGGTATCGCAGGAAAGGCCTTCTTCTTCATTCCAAAAACGAAGATCATAAAGTTCTAATGCTTCCTCTAATAATTCTTTTGCTCCTTTTCTTCCTGCCAAAACACCGGAAGACGCAGCTAAAATAACAAATGCGTGAGCATAGCACTGTTTATTTGGAACAATTGCTCCATCTGCAGTAACACCTGCATACCAGCCACCATTTTGAGTGTCATGAAGCTCTCCTCTTAATCCTTTTATCGCAGCATCTGCTAATTCTTCGCTACCTTTATGACCTAAGAAAGTACCAATGCTGTATGCATGAGCCATACGGGAAGTAATCCATGTTTCACGATTTCTTTCCTTCCATGGTGTTCCATCCTCTCCTAAATAGTAGGAACTTCCTCCTGGTGCTGGAAACTGATGTGCAAAACTAAGTAAATTCTCTGTAAGACCTGCTAAAAATTCTCTATTTTCTGTAGTATCAATCTGATATTTCTGATTTACTTCTCTCATTGTTTTTTTAATGAATATAAGATAATATCCATTATTCTCCTTTCACCGTTTTCTATATCATTTTACCAAAATTTTTTCTTGTTTTAAAGTTTGTTTTCTACTTTTCCAAGCGATATCCCATACAATCTAAGAACAATTCTGCATACATTGCATTAGCCCATGAAAACCATTCTCTTGTATAACGAGTATCATCTTCACAGCAAAAGCCTTCATGCATCACACCTTTGCCGCCGGTAGTTGCAGCCATCGTTTTTAGAATTTCCATTTTCTTTTCTTGCTCAGATTCTGTAAGTCCCTGTATTGCCATAGCAATATGCCAAATATAATTAGACGGTGTATGAGGACTACCAATTCCCGCTGCCTTCTCTCCTTTAAAATAAAAAGGATTTGCTTCACTAAGGAGTAGATTTCTTGTATTTTGCCCAATTTCTTTATCAGCGGGATATCCTAAATAATCCATAGCAAGAAGGCTTGGAACATTAGCATCATCCATCAAATTATACATACCGAAACCATCTGTTTCATATGCATATACCATTCCAAATTCTTCTGTAAAAGTTTTACCGATAGTTTCAATTGCTTGATAAACTTCATCTTTTAACGCTTTTGCTTCTTTTGCCAGGTCATCATTTTGATAAATTTCCTTTTCAATTTCTTCCAAGTATCCTAAAACAACTACTGCAAACATATTAGATGGAATTAAATATCCATATGTACACGCATCGTCACTTGGACGGAAACCAGACCAAATAAGCCCTGTTCCTGATTTTACCAAGGCACCTTTTCCATCTCTGGAAAGTGTATCACGATAATAGCCGTTATTTCTATTAAAACGATAGGAAGACTTTTCTTCATGATACTGTTCTGTACGGAATACTTCTAAAATTTTCTGTATCCCTTTCTGGAATTCTTCATTAAATTGTGTCACACAATCTGCATTTTTCCATAACAAATAAGCCAACTGAATTGGATAACATAAAGAATCGATTTCAAACTTTCTTTCCCATACCCATGGACTTTGATTTGGATCATCTTTTTCCCAACAATCTCCACTTGGAGAATGGTTAAACGCATTTGCATATTCATCAATATTAATATACATAAACTGTCTTCTAACAAGCCCTGCAATTAATTCCCGAATTTCTTCATCTTCTTTTGCAAGAAAGATATACGGACGCAACTGTGCTGCAGAATCTCTTAGCCACATAGCAGGAATATCTCCAGTAATTACATGTGTTGTATTATTCTCCATTCTCTTTACTGTGGTATCTAATGTATTTGTATAACAAGTCACAAAAATATCCATCAATTCTGGATAATCTTTCGATTTTTCCCTTAAATCCTCTAAAAATTTGTCCATTGTTTTCTGCATTTGTTCTTTCATTTCCTATAATCCTTTCTCTTACTATACGACTTCTGCTCCAAAAGGCATTAGCGCCAACTTTGCAAGCTTAAACTGCTGCATTCCAAAAGGAATACCTATCACAGTAATGCACAAAACCACCCCTAAAACTAAGTGTTCCAATGCAAGTGGCAGTCCTGATACTATCAACCAGATAATATTTAAAATTAAAGAACCTGCCCCACCGCCATAAACAACCTCTTTCCCAAAAGGAAAAAGGCTTAACGATGCAAATTTAAAACACTGTAGTCCCACTGGAATCCCTATAATCGTAATACACCACAAAATTCCTGTCAGAAACCAGCTAAGTCCAGAAAGAAATCCTCCAAAAATAAACCATAACAAGTTTCCTAAACAACCCATGTTCTACCTCCTGCTTGTTTTTCCTATCATACCATTCTCAGATATACTGTGCAAGTATCTCTTTTTTCTTTTTTGTGATTTGGTCACTGATAATATTTTTATAAAAACATATACTAAACATATTAAAATAACGAGGTGAAAATTTATGAGATTAAAAGATAAAGTAGCAATTATAACAGGAGGAAGCCGAGGCATTGGTTTTGCCACTGCTGATGCATTTTTAAGAGAAGGAGCAACAGTAATCTTAACTGCCAGTTCAAAAGAATCTGCACAAAAAGCAGTTACACAGCTGGAAAAAAAATACCCGAACTCCACAGTAGTAGGAATTAGTCCTGATTTAAGTAATTTACAAAATGTAAGAGAAGAATTTAAAAAAGTAACTACACAATATGGTTGTGTGGATATTTTGGTTAATAATGCCGGTGTTTCTGAAAGTACACTTTTTACTGATTATACAGAAGAAATGTTTGATAAAGTTATGGATTTAAATGTAAAAGGTGTATTCAATGCCACTAAAGCAGCTTCTGAATGTATGGTAGCTCGAAAAAAAGGGGTTATTTTAAGCACTTCTTCTATGGTAAGTATTTATGGACAACCAAGCGGTATTGCTTATCCTACTTCTAAGTTTGCAGTTAATGGTCTTACTGTATCTTTAGCTCGCGAACTCGGCCCTAAAGGAATACGTGTCAACGCAGTGGCTCCCGGAATTACAGAAACAGATATGATGAAAGCAGTTCCAAAAGAAGTAATTGAGCCTATGATTGCTCAAATTCCTCTCAGACGTCTAGGACAACCTGAAGATATTGCCAATGCTTTTGTATTTCTAGCATCCGATGAAGCCTCTTACATTACTGGTGTAGTATTAAGTGTAGACGGACTTGCTCGCACCTAAAAATAAACAAGGAGAGGAAGCTTATCTTTCAGTAAACTTCCTCTCCTGTCATCATATCCATAAATGCCTGCATTTGAGGTGTTACCCATTTGTTCTTATGGTAGAATAATTGACTATACATTTTTACACCAGGTAAATCCGTAGTAATCTGGACCAGTTTTCCTTTTTTTAGTTCTTTTCTTACAGTAAATTCCGGAAGAAAAGAAACCCCCATTCCCTTTTTCAGCAAATTGATAATTGTTTCTGTATTTCCTATTTCCAACACAGGAGAAATTCGTAACCCTCTTTCTGATAAAAGTCTCTCCAATTCATATTGGTAGGCAGCTCCCATTTCTGTAAGTAAAAACGGTTCTCGAACCAATTCCTGTATCGGTGCACTTTTCTTTTCTCGATTTTCTTTTCCCAATGTAACAAAAATAATTTCCTCTGTTCTTTGAGCTGCACATATCCACTCTGGATTACAGATTTTCTGATCTAATGTAAAGATAAGATCCAAATCATTTCCCTTTGCCATCTCTATTAAATCCGCTGTTGTACCAGATTTAATCACAATTTCAATTTCTGGACATGTTTTATGTAATTTTAATATCAAATCCGGAAGTAATGCTGTACAAACAGACTCCACCCCTCCAATTTTTAGCTTTCCTCTGGGCACACTGCTTTTTTTTGAAAAACTTAACGCCCGGTTGGTAACTTTCATAATTTCATTTGCATAAAACACAAATTCCTGTCCCTTTTCTGTTAAATAAACTCTCTTACCAATTCTTTCAAAAAGCTGTGTATCCAACTCTTTTTCTAAATGTTGTATCTGTACCGTAACGGCTGATTGTGAATAACCCAGCTGTTCTGCTGCTTTTGAAAAATTTTGCGTACCTGCTACTTTTAAGAAAGTAATAATATTTCTAATCTCCATGTTCTTCCTCTTATTATTTTTTTTCATATATATTATAAAATTTATCAATTTAACAAATAGATAATTTTAGTGTAAACTACTATATTAAGAAGGTCAATATAACCTTTAAATTTTAGGAGTTGATAAGATCATGATAAACAGTGAAAATATTTTAAACAGTGCTCAATTAGAAAAAGAAATTAAAGCTTTTGTTCATAATTTTTGTCAAGAAAAGCATGATATCCATACACAGGAAGTCATATGGAATGTGCCCGATGGACAAATGGATAAAATAAAACAGTTAGGCATTCCAAAAGATGGTCGCCCTGCTAATGAAGTGGTTCAAGAAATGATGAATGAAGTATACCAGTATCGAGGTGACTCTAACCACCCTCGCTTTTTTGGATTTGTCCCTGGTCCTGCTTCTTCTATTTCATGGCTTGGTGACATTATGACCTCTGCCTATAATATTCATGCCGGCGGAAGTAAACTGGCTCCCATGGTAAACTGTATTGAACAAGAAGTATTAAAATGGCTTTGCACACAGGCAGGATTTGGCGAAAAATCCGGCGGTGTTTTTGTAAGTGGTGGCTCCATGGCAAATATCACCGCCCTTACTGCTGCCAGAGATAATAAACTGTCCGATGAAACCCTTCATCTAGGTGTTGCCTATATTTCCGATCAAACCCATAGTTCTGTAGCGAAAGGTCTTAGAATCATTGGAATTCCTAATAAAAGAATTCGAAAAATACCTACTACATCAGATTTTAAAATCAATACTCAAATTTTAGAAGAAACTATTTTGGCAGACAAAAAAGCCGGACTGATTCCTTTTGTTGTCATTGGAACTGTAGGAACTACGAATACAGGAAGTATTGATCCTATAAAAGAACTTGCCACTATTTGTCAATCACATAATCTTTGGTTTCACATTGATGGTGCTTATGGTGCATCTGTACTGTTAAGCCCTAAATACCGTCATCTTTTAGATGGGACACAACTGGCTGACAGCCTTAGTTGGGATGCCCATAAATGGCTTTTTCAAACTTATGGCTGTGCTATGGTTCTTGTAAAAGACATTCAACACCTATTTCATAGTTTTCATGTAAATCCTGAATATTTAAAAGATGTGCAAGGAGACAGAGAACATATAAATACGTGGGATATTGGTATGGAACTTACCCGACCTGCCAGAGGTTTAAAACTTTGGCTTACTTTACAAATCCTGGGAACAGATTTAATTGGCAGCGCCATTGAACACGGCTTTCAGCTTGCCCACTGGGCAGAAGAGGCACTAAAAGAACTTCCTGACTGGGAAATTGTTTCTCCTGCACAACTTGCAATGATAAATTTCCGATATGCTCCAAAAGATTTATCAAAAGAACAAACAGATCTTTTAAATGAACAAATTTCTGAAAAAATTCTGGAAAGCGGATATGCTGCTGTATTTACTACAGTTCTTCATGAAAAAACAGTACTTCGTATTTGTGCTCTTCATCCAGAAACAGAAAAAGAAGATATGGAACAAACTATTCATTTACTTGATACTTACGCAAAAGAACTGTACAAAACAATAAAATAATAAAAACCCCACAAATCCTCTCTGGTAAGATTTGTGGGGTTTTTTAATTGGGTTTCTCCTAAAATTTCTCAGTACGCAAAAAGAGAAATACCAGTTTATAGGTATTTCTCTTCATTATGTACTATTTCATTAATTACTGAACAATTCTTCTAACTGCAATTGGTGATCTATATAACGCATTGGAAGTATATTTAATACCACCCTTTGGATATGGAGCACTATTAGAAGCATGTACAATTCCACCATCACCTGTAAGAATTGCTACGTGGCCTGGATATACGATTAAGTCTCCTGCACGATGTTCGGAAAAATTAATTCCCACACCAGAACTTGCCTGGTCACCACTTGTACGTGGAAGATTGTATCCAAAGTGTCCATAAATCTGCTGTGTAAACCCTGAACAGTCAATTCCATTTGTTAAACTATTTCCACCATATACATACGGATTTCCAATGAACTGCTTTGCATAAGCTACTACAGATGCACCTGTACCACTGTTGTAAGATGGTGTAGATGGTTTCTGAGGTGCTGGCTTAGATGGTTCCGGTTTTGGTGTTTCTGGTTTCTGAGATGGTTTCTGAGCTTCTGGTTTAGAACTTCCACCTCCGTTGCTCGGTTTACTATTATCTGTATTTCCACTATTGTTTGCTGGCTTATTGCTATTTCCGCCATTATTCTTATTCTGCTCAGCTTTTTCCTGCTGTTTCTGTTGTTCTTTTCTTGCAGCTTCTTCCTGTGCCTGAATCTGTTCAAGCTCTGCTGTCTGCTCTGCAATAAGATTTCTATACTGTGCAGCCTGTGATTTTATATTTGCGATCTGAGACTCATAGTCTGACGCATTTTCTTTCAAATTGTTAATTTTTACCTGAAGAGTATCTTTCATACCTTCCTGTTCATCTTTTGCAGTTTCCAATTCAGATTTTTCTTTTTCTAATTTAGACTCTAAATCTTTAACTTCCTGAACAGCTTCTTTCATTTCTTTTAATTCTGCTCTATCGTAAGCATACATCTTCTCTGTATTTTCTGCTTTAGACAGCATAGATGAAATACTATCAGATGCTAATAAAATCTGCACCCATGCATCGCTTCCACCATTTTCATACATGTACTGAATTCTTTTTTTCATCGCTTCGTACTGTTCATCTCTGTTCTGCTCTGCTTGTACAAGATCTTCTTTTGTTTTTTCAATTTCTGTTTCTTTATCTGTAATTTCTCCGGCAAGAATGTCAATCTGGGAAAGAACATCTACTAATTCCTGTTCAGATGAACTAATCTGTCCCATAAGTGCACCTTTTTCTGCCTCAAGACTACTTGCTTTCTTTTCTGCTTCTGAAAGTTTACTCTGAGTTTCTGATTTCTGAGCCTGTACATCATCTTTTCTTGCAGCTGAAACTGGAAGAATCTGTGTTGCTGTCATAGCAAAAATCAATGACAGACATGCTAATCTTTTTTTCATACTTCTATGTACCTCTCCAATAACAATTTCATACTTATTTTTTTAATATCTGTAACATTTTCGAAACATTTTTCGAACTTCCTGTATATAATATCATAATTTTTTTTTCTTGGCAAGGGTGAAGTTTGTATTTTTTAAATTTGTGTTACATTTATTTTTAATTAGAATACTCTATAAGTTTCTTATTTCATCAATCTTTTCTTCGTTTTTTCCGTAATTTATGGTATGATAAACTTATTAAATTGTTACAACTTTTTTGCATATCAGATTATTTTAAGAAAGGAGATCTATGAAACGAAAATTAAATGAAATTATCTATACTATATCTCGATATACAGAGATTTTTTTATCTGCAGTGATGCTTCTGGTCATCATTATATTAATTATTCCCATGCTTTACAATTTTGTCCGCATTCCTCTTTTAGATATCACATCTGAACAATTCACTCAGTTTCTGGGAAATGCCCTGACTCTTCTCATTGGGGTAGAATTTGTAAAAATGCTAGCGAAACATACTGCTGAAAATCTATTGGAAGTTTTAATGTTTGCTATTGCAAGGCAAATGGTAGTAGAACATCTTAATATGGTAGAAACACTTATTGGAGTTGTAGCTATTGCTCTTATTTTTGCTATTCGTAAATATTTACTTTTAAAAAATTCAGACAATAAAGAAAAAACTTATGATAAACTGTAACGTCTACTATAATAAAAAAAGACTCATTACTCCACTCTGGAGTAGCTGAGCCTTTTTTATTATTTTATGCAAATAATTTTGTTGCTACTTTAATCAAATACTCTGTATCTTTTACCCCTACTGTTTCATAAGGTGAATGCATTGCCAACTGTGGGAGTCCAATATCTACTGCATTTAAAGCAACCTTTGTATTGGAAATATTTCCCAGTGTAGAACCTCCTAAAATATCAGAACGATTAGTAAATGTCTGGAAAGGTACTTCTACTTCATTACATAAATCTTTAAACATTGCAGCAGAAACACCATCTGTACAATATTTCTGATTTGCACTGTGTTTAATTACAATTCCTTCATTTAAATATGGACGGTTTACTGGATCTGCTTTTTCTGTATAATTTGGATGAACTGCATGGGCATTGTCAGCTGAAACCATAAAGCTATTAGCAAGATATCTCAAATAATTTTCATAATCTCCTCCCAATGCCTGATTTGCACGAACCAATACATCATATAAGAAAGTAGATGCTGCACCCTGTTTTGTACCACTTCCCACTTCCTCATTATCAAGAACACAATGTACTGCAAGATATTCTTTCTTTTCTCCTGACAGAAAGCCTTTTAGAGATGAAAATGCACACTGCAAATCATCTAATCTTCCAATAGAAACATATTCTTCATTTGCTCCCCATACAGAACCTTTTTCTCTATTATAAAGGAACAAATCATGACCTAAAATATTTTCCTCTTTTACATCTGCTGCTTCTGCAATAGTTTTCATAAAAGTATCTTTTGCAGAAATATCACCAAATAATGGAAGTAAATCTTTTTGTGCGTTATATTTGTATCCGTCATTGACTTCTCTATTCATATGGATAGCAAGATTGGGAATCATCAGCAAATCTCTGTCTACATCTACCAGCTTTGTTACAAGCTTTCCATTCTCTTTCACAATAACACGACCTGCCACAGAAAGTGGACGGTCAAACCATGGTGCGCAGATCATACCACCATAACGCTCTACATTTAATTTTACATATTTATTATCTACAGTCATTTCTGGATTTTCTTTAATTTTAAAACATGGAGAATCACTGTGACTTGCCATAATGCGGAAACCTTTTATTTCTTCCTGAGGCACAGAAAATGCAATAAGAGAAGAATCATTTCTTGTCACATAATAATTTCCACCTTTTTTTATTTCCCATTTATCGGCTTCCTTTAATTCTTTATACCCTTCTTTTTCCAGCATTTCCTTCATAGAAGCTACTGCATGAAAACAGGTAGGGCTTTTTTCGATAAACTCAATAAGTTCTTTTGCTGTTTCCTGATACATATTTTTTCCTCCTTATCTTATATACAGAGTGCCCGTACTCCTCAGAGCCGGGCACTGTTTTTATTATTTGTTTTTAGAACGTTTTGCAATAACCGGCATAATAAATCCAAGTCCAATCAATACGAATGGAGTTACAATATTCATTACTAACTGGAATGTGTCTTCTGAATAAATACCTGTGATACAAGCAAATGCTGTAAACACAAAGCACCATACACCAAAAATAATTCCTACTGTCTGATTCTTAACAAAACGATATTCTGCGTGGAATTTATCTCCTGCTATTTTCAGTGCAATATATGCAACAAATACCCAGAGATAACGCAGAGGCATACATACAGCATTAACTTTTACAAGCCATTTTACAAGAGCATCTACACTTTCGATACCAAATGCAGGAACAATAATCAGTAAAGATACGATAATCATAACTAATTTATGACCATTTGTATAAGTACCATATTTATTCTGCTTAAACAGAGCTTTTGGAATGTAGTTCTCATCTGCACTGTCTAAGAGCATACGAAGAGGTGCATCAATAGACAAGATTAATACTGCAAACTGTCCAATTAAATTAGTTAACGCATAAACTACCACAAAGAAATCACCTACATGGTAATATTCACCTAATTTCTGGAATGCATAGTAAGCACCATTTGTCATAAGGTCTGGTGGGATATCGTTGGAATCAAACATCATACCTAATGAAATTGTTCCTAATACCGCACATACAGTAACCATAATAGCCAATGTAATCATACCTCTTGAGAAATCCTTTGCAGGATTTTTCATCTTATTTACATAAGGTGAAATTTTTTCACATCCACCAACAGCAAATACTAAGATAGACAGATTCAGGAAGAATTTACTGTCAAATGTAGGCATGAAAGTATCCAGTGACCATTCAATATCCATTACATCTGCTCCTGTAATTGCAGGTGCAGCAATCATCATAATGATGAAAAGAATAGACATAATAAACATTGTAGAACCTGCAAGAGATGTGAGTTTATTTAAAACGCCAATTCCCTTAGATGCTACCCATACAGCAAACAGGAACAACACAAGGCAGATTACAGCAAGTACTTTTACATTCATCTGACTTACACGAGAATCTCTAAAGATTACCCAGCTTGTTGCAATAACTGCGCCATTTGGCTTCTGTGAAATATATGGCATATGCACAATCCAGTAAGTCCATCCTGCTAAATAAGCCATTCTAGGTCCAATGGTTTCTAAGATCCAGGAGCTTACGCCGCCACCTGCTTCTTTGAAAGCACTCCCCATTTCACCAACCATCAACGCATATGGTACAAAATAAACGGCAAAAATTAACGCCCATGAAACAATTGCTTTTAAACCGCCGTACTCAGAAAATCCGTTAATAACATTTCCGAATCCCCATACCGTAGAAAAGGCCATAAAAGCAAGACTGTACCACATAATTTTCTTTTCGCTTTTGTGGTTATTCATTATTTCTTCTCCTTATTTTTAATAAATTTTTAGTGACTGTTTATTATACCTTTAAAAGCGTCAAATTTTTGTCAAATTTCACTTTTTCAGCAATCCCACAGCAATTTTCTCCGGTGTAATTGGCATTTCCTTGATGCGAAGTCCCACTGCATGATACACTGCATTTGCAATAGCTGGACAAGGTGTATTAATTACGATTTCGCCAATGGATTTTGCACCAAACGGATGAGATTTTTCATAACTTGGTGCAAACTCTACTCGAATTTTTTTCACATCTTGTCTACATGGAATTTTATACTGCATGAAAGAATTGTTTCTCATCTGACCTTTTTCATTATATTGAATATCTTCATATAATGCCATACCTATTCCTTGCAGTAACCCACCTTCCGTCTGTACTCTTGCCAGATTAGGATTTACTGGTGTTCCACAATCAACTACTGCCACATAATCCACTACTTCGATGCTTCCTGTTTCCCTGTCAATTTCTACTTCTGCGATACCTGCCATAAAGGGCGGTGGGGAAATTTCGGAAGAACGATTCACTGTTACATGGAGAGATTGGTTGTTGCCACAGGTTCCCTTTATTGCAATTTCTTCTGCAGAAACCTCTCTCTTCCCATCTAATGTGTAAACTTTTTGTCCGTCAAATTCTGTTTCCTGTACCGGAACTTCTAAAATCTGCGCCCCAATTTCTTTAATTTTCTTGCGAAGCTCTCTACATGCATCTGCCACTGCCATTCCTGTTACATAAGTGGTAGCAGAGGCATAAGAACCGGAATCGTAAGGAGACACATCAGTATCTACACCAAACACAATAATATTTTCCAATTTCGTTTCTAAAATATCTGCCGCCATCTGTGCCAAAATTGTATCACATCCAGTTCCCATATCTGTAGCACCAAGACTTAAAGTATAGGAAGCATCTTCTCCCATTTTAATCGTAGCTCCTCCTACATCAATTCCTGCAATAGAAGAACCCTGCATAGCAAGAGCGGCACCTACTCCACGAATTTTTCCATCTTTTGTTTCGTAACATGGATATTTTTCCTCCCAGCCTATCATTTCTTTGGCTTTTGCCACACACTGATCAAGGGTGCAACTGGTAACAACAGAACTTCCATCATATCCTACAAAAGCATCTCCTTCTCTTGACATATTTAATTCTCGAAAAGCCAACGGATCCATTCCAATTTTCTCTGCAAGTTCATCAATAGCTGATTCCACTGCAAAAATCCCCTGAGTAGCGCCATATCCACGATAAGCACCTGCTGACATATGATTGGTATATACTACATCGTAAGAAAATCTGTAGGCCAATGTGTTTCGATACAGTCCCAACGGTTTGTGAGCAGACAACCCTACCGTTGTAGGTCCATGCTCTCCATATGCTCCCGTATTAGAAAGGGTAGAAATATCAATGGCTCTCAAAAGTCCATTTTCGTCTGCTCCCAAACGTACTGTTACCTCCATTTCATGACGAGGTGAGGAACAAATCTGCGATTCATAGCGAGAATAAATCATTTTTGCAGGTTTTCCTGTTTTCCAGGTTACAATGGCAGGATACACCTCTGCTACTGAGGTTTGCTTTGCTCCAAATCCTCCTCCAATACGAGGTTTCACTACTCTTACCTTTGATGCTCCGATTCCTAAAGCCCTACCAATAATTCTTCTAAGGTGAAAAGGGACCTGCGTAGCTGCAACTACATTCAATCTGCCAAAATAATCTAAATAGG
>JARIAQ010000028.1 GCA_029257775.1 Blautia sp.
AAAGCGTGCAAGATTATACTTGCGTTACTCAAAAAAGGTATGGTATATTATAAGAACAAATGTTTTGATTGTAACAGGAGTTTATATGGAGGATAAAGTACAATGAGTATCTATGATACATTAAATACAGAGCAAAGAGAAGCTGTCTTTCATACAGAGGGACCTGTGCTTATTTTGGCAGGGGCCGGTTCAGGAAAAACTAGAGTTCTTACTCATAGAATTGCCTATTTAATAGAAGAAAAGGGTGTAAATCCTTGGAATATTATGGCGATTACGTTTACGAATAAAGCAGCAGGAGAGATGAGAGAAAGAGTAGATAAAATCGTAGGATTTGGTGCAGAAAGCATATGGGTATCCACTTTCCATTCTAGTTGTGTTCGTATGCTTCGCCGTTTTATAGACCGTTTGGGATATGATACGAATTTTACTATTTATGATGCAGATGATCAGAAAACATTGATGAAGGACATTTGCAAACGCCTTGATATTGATACGAAAATTTACAAAGAAAGGTCTATTTTAGCAGCAATTTCTTCTGCAAAAGATGAATTGATTAGTCCGGAAGAATATGAAATACAGAATATGTCAGATTTTTCTAAGAAAAAGATTATTCTGGCATATAAGGAATACCAAAAAGAACTGAAAAAAAATAACGCACTGGATTTTGATGATTTGATTGTAAAGACAGTAGAACTTTTTCAGTCTTGTCCAGATGTGTTGGAATATTTTCAGGACCGTTTTCGCTATATTATGGTGGATGAGTATCAAGATACCAATACAGCACAGTTTAAGTTTGTAAGTTTACTGGCAAGGAAATATCAAAATCTTTGTGTAGTAGGTGATGATGACCAGTCTATTTACAAATTTAGAGGAGCAAATATTGGAAATATTCTTGGATTTGAAAAGGTATTTTCAAATGCAAAAGTCATCCGTCTGGAACAGAATTATCGTTCCACACAAAATATTTTGAATGCAGCAAATCAGGTTATTCAGCATAATATGGAAAGAAAGCGAAAAACTCTTTGGACAGAGAATGAAGAAGGGGAAAAACTTCATTTTAGACAGTTTATGAGTGCTTATGAAGAAGCAGAATATGTAGTGGGTGAAATTAGTAAAAATGTGCGAGAAGGTAATGGAGAATACCGCGATTTTGCCGTATTATATAGAACAAATGCGCAGTCTCGTCTATTTGAAGAAAAACTTTTGCTGGCTAATATTCCTTACAAATTAGTAGGTGGTGTAAACTTCTATGCCAGAAAGGAAATTAAGGATTTACTGTGCTATTTGAAAACAGTGGATAATGCAAAGGATGATTTGGCTGTCAGAAGAATTATTAACGTACCGAAAAGGGGAATTGGTGCAACTACTTTGAATCGTGTGCAGGATTATGCAAGTGAAAGAGGGATGGGATTTTATGATGCCCTTCGTGAAGCAGAGCAAATTCCATCTATTGGAAGAGCGGTGGTTAAAGTAGAGCCTTTTGTTACCTTTATTCAAACCTTGAGAAGCAAACAGGAATTTCTTTCACCTTCTGAGCTTTTAAAGGATATTATAGAAAGTACAGGATATGTAGAAGAATTGCGAAATGAAGGTACAGATGAAGCAGAGGCCAGAATTGAGAATATTGACGAGTTGATTACAAAGGTTGTTTCTTATGAAGAAGAAAATGAAAATCCTACTTTGTCAGGATTTTTAGAGGAAGTAGCCCTTGTAGCGGATATTGATTCTGTGGATGGTGATGATAATCAGGTTCTTTTAATGACCTTGCACAGCGCTAAGGGACTGGAATTTCCTTATGTATATCTTGCAGGTATGGAAGATGGTATTTTTCCAAGTTATATGACGATTACAGCAGATGACCCCACAGAAATTGAAGAAGAAAGACGCCTTTGTTATGTTGGAATTACAAGAGCCATGAAAGATTTAACGCTTACATGTGCACAGCAGAGAATGATTAGAGGAGAAACACAATATAATAAGGTATCTAGATTTATCAAAGAAATTCCAAGAGAATTAGTTGAACTGGGAAGGGAGTTTCCGGAGAAAAAGCTAAAAGAAATACCAATGCCAACATCTTATCAGCAAATGAAACAGGCTTTCAAACAGCCGGCATTTATACCGAAACAATTTGAAGTAAAAAAAGCAGAGGGACTTGATTATGGAGTAGGTGATACGGTAAAACATATTAAGTTTGGTGCTGGTGTGGTAACCGATATTACAGAAGGTGGCAGAGACTATGAAGTTACGGTAAACTTTGACAAAGTTGGTATAAAGAAAATGTTTGCATCTTTTGCAAAATTGAAAAAAATCTAAAGGGTTTCAAAAATAAAAAACTCCCCTTGAAAAATGTAAGAAGGGATAGTAAAATTCAGGTTACAGTGGTATAATGTAAGAAAAAAGTTGGGTCAATAACAGCTTTCAAAAAGATTTTACAAGAGCTTGTAAAAAGAGAGGACGGTGCAGTATATGAATCGTATTGAGGATTTAATCACAGCATTACAGAAGAAAGAGGAAGAGAAAAACAAAAATACGGTATTGTGGGTATTGGCAATTATTGGTGCAGTGGCAGCAATAGCAGGAATTGCTTATGCAGTTTACCGCTTCTTTACACCGGATTATCTGGAAGATTTCGAAGAAGACTTTGACGATGATTTCGATGACTATTTTGAAGACGAAGATGAGGACGAAGAAGATAAATAGGAAAGAAATAAGGAGCTTCGGGTAACCGGAGCTTCTTTTATGTTTGAATATATAGAAAGATAGAATGGATGACAGAAAGGAACAAGAAGTTGAAAAAAGGTGAAATTTACGAGGGAATAATTGAAACAGTTGAGTTTCCAAATAAGGGAAAAGTACAGGTAGAAGGAAAAACAGTAATTGTAAAAAATGGAATTCCGGGACAAACAGTTCGTTTTATGATTAATAAAAAAAAGGGAACACGTCTGGAAGGTAGGCTTTTGGAAGTGATAAAGAAATCTCCTTTAGAAGTGAGAGAACCTGTATGTAGTATTTTTCCTGCTTGCGGAGGCTGTATGTATCAGACCATGTCTTATGAAGAACAGTTAAAAATGAAGGCAGAACAGGTAAAGGAATTAATTGATCAAGCTGTTATTAGAGGTGGACAAATAGATGCAGAGGGAAAACCAGATTATATTTTTGAAGGGATTAAGGGAAGTCCGCAAGAATTTGCGTATCGAAATAAAATGGAGTTTTCTTTTGGAGACGAATACAAAGATGGTCCATTATCCTTGGGACTTCATAAAAAGGGTAGTACATACGATGTATTAAATGCTTGTGATTGTAAGCTGGTACATGAGGATATGACAAAAATTCTTACTTGCATTTTGGAATATTGCAGGGAAGAAGGCTTTACTTATTACCATAAAATGCAACATACAGGATTTTTGCGTCATTTACTTTTACGCAGAGGAAATACAACAGGGGAAATTTTAGTAAACTTGGTAACTACAAGTGAACTGGAAACAGATTTTGCAGAACTTAAAAATCGTCTTTTAGCCTTACCTTTAGAGGGGAAAATGGTAGGCTTTCTGCATATTATTAATGATTCTCTTTCTGATGTGGTAAGAAGTGATGAAACCAGAATTCTTTATGGTCAGGATTATTTTTACGAAGAAATTTTGGGATTAAAGTTTAAGATTACACCATTTTCTTTCTTCCAACCGAACTCCTATGGAGCAGAGGTGCTTTACAAAACTGCCAGAGAATACATTGGAGATACAAAAGAAATGACTGTATTTGATCTTTATAGTGGAACAGGTACGATTTCACAAATTATGGCTTCTGTAGCAAAAGAAGTAATTGGTGTGGAGATTGTAGAAGAAGCCGTGAAAGCAGCAGGAGAAAATGCACATTTCAATGGAATTGAAAATTGTAGATTCATTGCAGGTGATGTGCTGAAAGTACTGGATGATATTCAAGAGAAACCGGACTTTATTGTCTTGGATCCCCCAAGAGACGGAATCCATCCAAAAGCTTTGCCGAAGATTATTGATTATGGTGTGGATAAATTGGTGTATATTTCCTGCAAACCAACCAGTCTGGCAAGAGATTTGGAGATGTTTCTAGGGAGAGGATATCAAGTGGAGAAAGTATGTTGTGTAGATCAGTTTTGTCAGACTGTGCATGTGGAAACAGTCTGCTTATTATCATGTAAATAAGCGGTTTTACAGGCTTTTGTTGATGGGGGTTCAGTCTATTTGCCACCAATTTGCCACCTACAGAAATAAAATGAACAGAAAATGAAGAAAAACGGTTGAACACTCTGAACTAATCGGAATGTTCAACCGTTTTTTTTTATTTATGCCTGTAATGACTTTTCAAATACATCAACAGCAGTCTGCTGCATTGCATCTGTATTGAAAGTATAAGTTTGTAGGGTGGTTTCAATATTTTTATGTCCTAAACGTTCCATGACAGTTTTAGGGTTTACACCACCTTCTGCAAGTATTGTACCATGGGTATGCCGTAAACAATGAGCATGAAATAATACATTACCAAGTTCGTAATGAATTACTTTTGCACAATATTTGAAGGAATCCGGTGATACAAATGTACCATTGTCTTTTACACATAGTGGTGTAAATTCTTTATAGGTAACTTCCACATCAGCCATTACCTGTGTAATAGAGTTATCAGGAAGTAAATATGTTTTCAGGTATTTACCACCATATTTCATGCGGTTTACTTTCTGTTGAAGTAGTGTAGACTTCAATACTTTTTCCAATGTTTTCCCCATTTTGATAGTACGGTATGAATCATACTTTGGTGGTTTAATAAACCAAGTTTTTTCTATTTTGACCAATTGTCCCCTAATGTGTAATTCATGCTTTTCAAAGTCCACATCTTCTTTCAGATCAATGGCAAATGTTTCACCAATACGTGTACCCGCATGATAAGGGACGATTAGAGAAGGGTGAAAATAACTACTTTCAGGGAAACGTTGCAGTATTCTGTTAAATTCTTCCTTAGGGCATACATACTCAGCATGAACCTTTGCGTCAATATCTATTGGCATTTTACCAACTTTTACAGGAATACAAGGATTAGCCTGAATATATTTTAACGGAAGTATTGCATAATTCAGCGCACCTTGCAAACAAGTCAAAGTGTTTTTGATCATACTTTTAGAAAGTCCTTTTTGTTTCATTCCATCCACCCATTCCTGAACTTTGTCAGGTGCGAACTGGAAACTGCTCAATTTATAAATACCAAAAGCAGGTTTCAGGTGTAGTCTGATTTTGGATTCATATTCCCGGTAAGTATTATAACTGTAACCATGGTCTATGTTTTTCTTGATAGCATTTTCCAACCAGTAATCTAAGTAGTCAGCAACAGAGATTTCTTTTGGTGAAAATGATCTACCGGTATTATTATATTCTGCAATGGCTGCCGCTCTTGCATCTAATGCTTCCTTTTGGGTACGGAATCCACCCTTTTCAATTTTATTTCTTTCCCCGTTTATTTTTGCGGTATCAAAATAATAAGACCATGTTTTACCACGTTTTCTAACACCTTCTGCCATAATATCATTTCCTTTCATTGAAACCTTAAGGAATGAATGATATAATATTTTTTGCATAGTCCAAATCTTCATTCCTTTGGTTTGGTTTTGCCTGACCTTAACCGCTGCAACGGTTGGGGTCTTTTATTTATTGGTTACACTTGGTTACACTTTAGTTACAGTTGAGGTTACAGTTATATTACCTTGTAAATCAAGGTGGTTATACTTGTCTACGGTTCATTACAATTTTTTTATATAACGCTTATATATGAATAAAAAAAATAAAAGGTAAGTATATATATATAAAGTAAAATATATAAGATATAGATTTTAAGTGTAACCGTAACCAACCGTAACCAACCGTAACCGTTAGAGTTGAACATCACCTGTTGACACTGGTTCAACGTGTGTAAATTCTTTCAGCTTTTTGGATAGCTTAAAACCTTTGTACATTCTAGTATCTTCAAACTGTATATACTTATCTTCACCGTCTGAACTGGTATAACTAATGATGAAATACAGGTGTGTTTTCTTTTCGGTCTTTGTACCTGTACCGGAAACAGCACCAATTACTGCACCTGCACCGCCAAAGATCATTCCACCAACTAATGCTCTACCAATTACAGATTTTGGTTTTTGAGCAAGTTCAGTCTTTCCACCATAGAACACATCTGTAATCTGATCATAATTAAGTAACAGCTTGCGTTTCTGCATAGAAGTAATTTCTAAATTATCATCATACAACGCAACGTCATACATATAACCTTTT
>JARIAQ010000039.1 GCA_029257775.1 Blautia sp.
GATTTGTATTACAGACAGGGATTCGTACTGGTGAATTAGTAGGACTGAAATGGAAAGATGTTGATTTTGAGAATAAAATAGTAAAAATTCAACGGTCAATGGAATATAGACATAGTGTTGGGGAATGGAGCGTAGGAGAACCCAAAAGTAAAGCAGGTTATCGTACTATTCCTTTAACAGATGAAGCTATTAGGATACTAATGACACAGAAAGAAAAAAATGAGAAAATAAAGATAATTCCTATGGAATGGACAGAATATATTTTTTTGTGCCGAAAGGGCGAACCAGTAAAAAATAGCACTTATGATACAGCATTATTTAAGATATGTGAGAAGGCAGAGATAAAGAAATTTTCCATGCATGTATTAAGGCATACCTTTGCTACAAGATGTATCGAAGGTGGTATGATGCCAAAGACTTTGCAGAAGATATTGGGGCACTCGAATATAGGCATAACTATGAATTTATATGTTCATATTACAGAAGAAGAAAAACAGAAAGAAATAGACATGGTGGCTTGTGCGTTGGATATCGGATAAAAGTACATATATTGAGATACTTTGTGGCACTCGTTGTGGCACTCGATAGGAATTCAGATAGGCTTAAGTCTATTAAATAAAGGATTTATAGGAGGAAATAGAAAAAATGAAATTAGGTATTGTAGGACTTCCTAACGTAGGTAAAAGTACATTGTTTAACTCTCTGACAAAGGCGGGTGCAGAATCAGCAAATTACCCTTTTTGTACCATTGATCCTAATGTGGGTATTGTGGCGGTTCCAGATGAGAGATTAAAACTGTTAGGTGACTTTTATCAGTCTAAGAAAGTAACACCAGCGGTAATTGAATTTGTAGATATTGCAGGTCTTGTAAAAGGTGCATCAAAAGGTGAGGGACTGGGAAATCAGTTTTTAGCAAATATTAGAGAAGTAGATGCTATTGTACATGTTGTAAGATGCTTTGAAGATGAAAATGTAATCCATGTAGATGGATGTATTGATCCATTAAGAGATATTGAAACCATTAACTTAGAGTTAATTTTTTCTGATTTGGAAATTTTGGAAAGAAGAATTGCAAAAACAACAAAGACAGCCAGAATGGATAAGGAAGCAGCGAAAGAATTAGAGTTTTTAAAACAGATAAAATTACATTTGGAAGATGGAAAACCAGCATCCTCCATGGAATTAGAGGGAGAAGAACAGGAACTTTACATGAAAGAGTATAATCTTCTTACATGGAAACCTGTGATTTATGCAGCAAATGTTTCAGAAGATGATTTGGTAGATGATGCAGCCTCTAATGAATATGTAGAAAAAGTAAGAGAATATGCAAAAGAAACAGACAGTGAAGTTTTTGCATTATGTGCAGAAATTGAACAGGAAATTTCTGAGCTGGAAGAAGACGAAAAGAAAGAATTTTTGGAAGACTTAGGTATTCAGCAATCTGGTCTTGAAAAGCTTATTATTGCAAGCTATCGTTTATTAGGATTGTTAAGTTTTTTAACAGCAGGAGAAGATGAAACACGTGCATGGACTATTAAAGTAGGTACCAAAGCACCTCAGGCAGCAGGAAAAATTCATACAGATTTTGAAAGAGGATTTATTAAAGCAGAAGTGGTAAATTATCAAGACTTGTTGGATTGTGGTTCTTATGCGGGAGCTAGAGAAAAAGGACTTGTACGCATGGAAGGAAAGGAATATGTGGTACAAGATGGAGATGTGATTTTATTCCGTTTTAATGTATAAAAAGAATAGAAAGACAAAAGCTAATAAAAAAACAGAGGTGAATGAATGACAGAAGTTGAACTGAAAGAAGAAATTGAAAGAACAAGAAATATTTTAAATATGGCAGTGAAGGACAGATGGGGTTCTGGAAAGGTTTTAGATATTAGTAAAAATCTGGACTGTTTAATAGAGAAATATATGGAAATATACAATCAGAAAATAGTTTCAGGTCAGTAGAAATGATTAGGGAACGGTTACGCAAAATAGTGTTTGTTTTGTATAACCGTTCTTTTTTACATTTAAATTAATGTATATCTTAAAATTATAAAGGCCAATGAAATTATCGTTGACAGTAAAAGATGCAAATTGTATAATGAAGGCGCATGTAATCTAAGCAAAGATAGTAAAATACGGATAGGAAAAAATATGAAAAGTGTAATTATAGGAATTGCCGGAGGAACAGGCTCAGGAAAGTCAACATTTACAAATCGGTTAAGGGATGAATTTAAAGATGATGTAGCAGTCATTTATCATGATAATTATTATCGTGATCAAAGTGATATACCTTTAGAGGAGCGTAAAAAAACTAATTATGATCATCCAGATGCAATGGAAACGGAGCTTTTGATACAGCAGCTTCAGGAGTTAAAGGAAGGGAAAAGTATACAATGTCCTGTATACGATTATACACAGCATACTCGCTCAGGCGAAGTTCAGACGGTTAATCCCAAAAAGGTTATTCTTTTAGAGGGAATTCTTGTTTTAGCGGATGAACGTTTACGGGATTTAATGGATATTAAAATTTACGTGGAAGCAGATGCAGATGAGAGAATTTTAAGGCGTGTTATCCGTGATGTGAAAGAACGAGGCAGAGATATTGAGGGGGTTGTAGAACAGTATCTTACAACGGTAAAACCTATGCATTACTTGTATGTAGAGCCAACCAGAAGTACAGCGGATATTGTGATTAACAGTGGTATGAATCCAAAAGCATTTGAACTGGTGAAAAATACTATACAGAAAATTTTAGATAATGAAGAATAAAAAAGATTGTCATATTGATACTCAGTATGACAATTTTTTTTTGTTTAATTTAATTGGAAATGTATAGTTTGGAAAAGTAAGCGTAAAAAACGCTTGCTTAATCAAAAAAAAAGATGTATAATTATGCAAATATTATTTTAAATATACATAAGATAGAATATGGAGAAAGGAAGAATGAGATGATTAAAGTTGGGATTATTGGATCTACAGGATATGCAGGTGAAGAACTTGTAAGACTTTTAACTGGGCATAAAAATGCAGAAATTAAATGGTATGGTTCCAGAAGCTATCTTGATAAAAACTATGCAGAAGTTTATAGAAATATGTTTCAAATTGTAGATGGTACTTGTATGGATGATGATATCGAAACATTGGCAGAACAGGTGGATGTTATTTTTACTGCAACACCTCAGGGATTTTGTTCCTCTTTTGTAAATGAAGAAATTCTTTCAAAGGTTAAAATTATAGATTTAAGTGCTGATTTTAGATTAAGAGATGAGTCTGTCTATGAGAAGTGGTATAAAATGAAGCATAAAAATCCTCAATTTATTTCAGAAGCAGTATATGGATTATGTGAAATTAATAGAGAAATGATTAAAAACACAAGGCTTTTAGCAAATCCAGGATGTTATACGACCTGCTCTATTTTATCGGCATATCCTCTTGTAAAAGAGGGATTGATTGATACAGATACATTGATTATTGATGCCAAATCTGGTACTTCAGGAGCAGGAAGAGGGGCAAAGATTGACAATCTTTTTTGTGAAGTGAATGAGAATATAAAGGCTTATGGGGTGGGAAATCATCGACATACACCAGAGATAGAAGAACAATTGGGATATGCAGCAGGAAAGAAAATTGTTTTGAATTTTACTCCTCATCTTGTACCTATGAATAGAGGAATTCTTGTTACGGAATATGCAACATTAAAAAAAGCAGTTACCTACGAGAAAATAAAACAGGTTTATGATAAGTATTACAAACAGGAAAAATTTGTTCGTATTTTAGAAAAGAATGTATATCCTGAAACAAAATGGGTGGAAGGAAGTAATTATATAGATATTGGATTTCAGATTGATGAAAGAACAAATCGAATTATTGTAATGGGAGCTCTTGACAATTTGGTAAAAGGTGCAGCTGGTCAAGCTGTGCAAAATATGAATTTAATGTTCGGATTAGAGGAAAAAGAGGGGCTTGAACTTATTCCTATGTTTCCGTAAAGAGGTGAAAGTATGATAAGAAAGATGGTAATTGAGGATTATGAACAAGTATATAATTTGTGGAAGAAAATACAAGGGTTTGGGATACGTAGTATTGATGACTCAAAAGAAGGAGTAAGAAAATTTCTGGAAAGAAATCCAAAGACCAGTGTAGTGGCAGTGGAAAATTCTAAAATTATTGGATCAATTTTATGCGGACATGATGGACGTAGGGGATGTCTTTATCATGTGTGTGTAGAGGGAGCATATCGAAGGCAAGGAATTGGAAAAGCAATGGTAGTTGCGGTTATGAAGGAATTACAAAAGGAGGGAATTAATCATGTTTCTTTAATTGCTTTTTCTCAAAATGATATTGGAAATACTTTTTGGAATACTATTGGTTGGAAGAAAAGACAAGACGTAAATTATTATGATTTTATTTTAAATACAGAAAATATTACACAGTTTAATGCTCAGTAGGAGGAATAAAAATGGAAAATATAAATGGTGGAGTGACGGCAGCAAAAGGTTTTGAAGCAGCATCCGTATCAGCGGGAATTAAATATCAAGGAAGAACAGATATGGCTTTGATATACAGCCAAAGTCCTTGCGAAGTAGCGGGAACTTTTACCACAAATGTAGTAAAAGCAGCACCGGTGAAATGGGATAAAAAAATTGTGGAAAATGGTGCGCATCCTCAGGCTATTGTTATTAATTCAGGAATAGCCAATGCATGTACAGGAGAAGAAGGAATGAAGTGCTGTAAAGAAGTGGCAGAGGAAGCAGCAAAAGTATTGGGAATTGGTGTGGAAAGTGTATTAATTGGTTCTACAGGAGTAATTGGAGTACAACTTCCAGTGGAAAAACTAAAAAACGGTGTTCAATTGTTGGCTAAGCAAAAGACAATTGGACAGGAGATGGGCAATTTGGCTGCAAAGGCAATTATGACGACAGATACAAAAGAAAAGGAAGTAGCAGTAACCATTGAAATTGATGGAAAAACTGTAACAATTGGAGGAATGGCAAAAGGCTCTGGTATGATACATCCTAATATGTGTACAATGTTGGCATTTATTACAACAGATGCAGTGATTTCTAAAGAAGCATTACAGATGGCCTTAAGCAGTGATGTAGAAGAAACCTATAATATGATTTCTGTAGATGGAGATACTTCCACCAATGACACAGTTTTACTTTTAGCAAATAAAATGGCGGAAAACAAAGAAATCCAAAAGGACACGAAAGAATTTGAAATTTTTAAAGCAGCTCTTCATGAAGTAAACACAACATTAGCAAAAAAAATAGCTGGAGATGGGGAAGGAGCGACAGCTCTTTTAGAAGTAACAGTGAAGGGGACAGAGACAAAAGAGCAAGCAAAAACTTTGGCAAAATCTGTGATTTGTTCTAATTTAACAAAAACAGCGATTGCAGGACATGATGCAAATTGGGGGAGAATTCTTTGCGCTATGGGTTATGCAGGGGTAAAATTTGACCCAGAAAAAACAGATTTATTTATACAGAGTAGTGTAGGAGAATTAAAGCTAGTAGAAAATGGGATGGCTCTAGATTATAGTGAGAAGAAAGCTACAGAAATTTTATCAAAATCTGAGGTTTCTATTGTGGCAGATGTTAAAGCCGGATTAGAAATGGCAACAGCATGGGGTTGCGATTTAACACATGGATATATAGAGATTAATGCAGATTATAGGAGTTAATAGATATGAATAAAAATATGGAACAATATCTTGAAAAAGCAAAAGTACTGGTAGAGGCACTACCTTATATTCAGAAATTTAACCGTAAAATTATTGTGGTGAAATATGGCGGAAGTGCTATGACAAATGAAGCTTTGAAAAGAAAGGTAATTGAGGACGTGACCCTTTTGAAATTAGTGGGATTTAAGCCTATTGTTGTACATGGAGGAGGAAAAGAAATCAGTAAATGGGTAGAACGAACGGGTAAAGAATCACAGTTCATCAATGGTCTTCGTGTAACAGATGAAGAAACTATGGAAATTGTAGAAATGGTTCTTGGAAAAGTAAATAAAAGTTTGGTACAGCTGGTAGAAAGTTTGGGGGTTCGTGGAATTGGAATTAGTGGAAAAGATGGAGGACTTTTAAAGGTAGAAAAGAAATATTCAGATGGAAAAGATATTGGGTTTGTAGGGAAAATTAAAGAGGTAAACAGCAGTATTTTATATGATCTTTTGGAAAAGGATTTTCTTCCGATTGTGTGTCCTGTAGGACTAGATGATGACTGGAATACTTATAATATTAATGCAGATGATGCAGCCTGCGCTATTGCGAAAGCAATGGGAGCAGAAAAACTTGCATTCCTGACAGATATGGAAGGCATTTATAAAGATCCTTCTAATCCATCCACTTTGATTTCTGAGCTACAAATAAAGGAAGCAGAAAAATTGATGAAATCGGGCTGTATTGGAGGTGGTATGTTGCCGAAACTATATAGTTGCATAGATGCCATTGAAAATGGAGTTTCTCGTGTACATATTTTAGATGGGCGTATTCCACATTGTCTATTGCTAGAAATTTTTACTAAGAAAGGAATTGGAACGGCAATTTTAAGAGAAGGAGAAAATAAAAATTATGGTGAATAAGAGTATAGAATTATCAGAAGAAAATTTGCTTCATATCTATAACCGTTTTCCAATTATATTGGATCATGGGGAAGGCATGTATTTATATGATGAAAGTGGCAAAAAATATCTTGATTTTGGTGCAGGATTTGCAGTTTCTGTGCTGGGATATGGAAATAAAAAACTCCTTGAAGCTTTGAAAGAGCAGATTGATTTGCTTTATCATACTTCTAATTTATATTATCACATGAATAGTGCAGAAGCTGCTGAAAAATTAAATAAGTATGCTCAAATGGACAAGATATTTTTTACAAACAGTGGTGCGGAAGCAATAGAAGGTGCTTTAAAAACAGCCAGAAAATATGCATATAATAAAAAATCTGGGAAATATCAATTTATTGCGATGGAAAATTCTTTTCATGGACGAACCTTTGGAGCATTGTCTGTAACAGGTCATGATGCATATAGAGAACCTTTTGAACCTTTAATACCAGGTGTGTCTTTTGGAAAATTTAATAATATCGAAAGTATTAAAAATCTGGTTACAGATAAGACTTGTGCCATTATATTAGAGCCGATTCAAGGTGAAGGTGGTATTCATGTGGCAACACAAGAATTTCTGGAAGCAGTTCGAAAAATATGCGATGAAAAGGATATTTTGCTAATCTTTGATGAAGTGCAATGTGGTATGGGACGCAGTGGAGATATGTTTGCATGGCAAAGTTATGGAGTAAAACCAGATATTCTTGCTATGGCTAAAGGAATTGGAAGCGGAATTCCTGTGGGAGCTTTTGGTATGACAAAAAAGGTTGCAGAAAGTTCTTTAAAACCTGGGGATCATGGGACTACCTATGGGGGAAATCCTCTGGCATGCAAAGCTGTAAAAACAGTGCTCGACATTTTTGAGGAAGAAAATATTTTGAATCATGTAAGGGAAATTACTCCATATTTAGAATCAGCTTTAGATAGTTTAGTGCAAGATTTAGACTGCGTTTTGGAAAGGCGAGGAACGGGTCTGATGCAGGGAATTGTTATTAAGCAACCGGTATCTCAGGTATGTATAAGAGCAATGGAGGAAGGGCTGTTGGTTCTTCAGGCACAGGGGAATGTATTGCGCCTAGTACCACCTCTTATTGTAGAAAAAGAGCATATTGATGAAATGATAGATAAATTGAAAAAAGTATTATTATGAAAAACGGCGGGGAACATTTTATGCATTTATTCATAAAATATTACTGTAATAATATAGCAGAAAAAATTCTGTTTATGTATAGAGGTGAAATTATGGATAATTATCGTATGAATTATGGAGTTTCCCGCTCTTGTAATTGTAATATGAAATCAAGGGAAATGCCAGTCTCGAATTCTTATATGCAAAAATCCATGCCGAGTTGCTGTGATAAAATAGAAGATATGGGAATTTATTCCCATGCAGATCATCTTCCTTTAGCCATGGCATATGTACCATGTCAGGTTTTTACCAACACTTTTCATTTACAAAAAGCATTTCAAGTGGGAACTATTTTTCCTGAACTTTGTATGCCGTTTTGTGGGAAGAGAGGTGTTTGTAGATGATAAAAAATGATGCTTGTGCAAAAAGAGAACTTTTAAAAAAGATTAATGAGGTAAGTTTTGCAGTAGATGATATTATTTTATATTTGGATACTCATCCTTGCGATGAAAAAGCACTTGCTTATTATCAAGAAATGTCAGAAATAAGGAACAAGGCGTTAAAGGAATATGCAAAATGTTATGGTCCATTGACAATAGATACAGCAAATGAAACCTGCAGTAGACAGTGGGAATGGATACAACAGCCTTGGCCATGGGAAGGGGGATGTTAGAATATGTGGAATTATGAGAAACGATTACAGTTTCCTGTTAATATTAAAAAACCAGATGCCAAAGCGGCACAGGCTATTATTAGTCAATATGGAGGACCAGATGGAGAAATGGGAGCATCTATGAGATATCTTTCTCAGAGATTTACTATGCCAAATAGAATTGCCATGGGTACTTTGAATGATATTGCAACAGAAGAATGGGCACATTCAAGTTATCAGTGGTTACACCCCGCAATACTACTGTATTTTGGGGTATATAGTCAAACTAAAATTAACTTCATCACCTTTTCTAAAAGCGTTCTTTGAAGTTTTAATGTAATTCACGTGGTCAATCAACTCTTTTAGAACTGCATTTCTGGTAGGAACATCCCAATCCCAATAATTGGATAACAAATGCTCGCATTTTGGGATAAAACTATTCTTTTGCTCCAAAAGCGCTTTATCACGCTCCAACTCTTTTTCTAGATTATCTATCGCAACAGAACAGCTATCAATATTCTTTGCGATAGAGGCGGAACGTTCTAAAAAAATTTCGGTAGTATAAATCCCTTTTTCAAAAAAATCAAATTGCTTCTCTTTTTGCTGATGCAACTGCTCAAATTCAGATTTTTTACTTTCCAACAAAGATTCTTTTGCAGCTATAGCATCAGATCCATTGCTATCAACGAGGGTGTCATTTAGTTTATAATTTTCGGCAATCTTTTGCATTGCCAGAACAATCTCTTTTTCGACGAGGTACAGTTTACTACTTACGTTATCGCAATCCGTATACGGGCACATCAAAGTATCGTCTTGCCCGCTGTTAGCATAAGGTCTGCGCACCATAGCTCTACCGCATTTTTCGCATTTTACAATACCTGACAGAGGATTTTTGATAGTATTTTTTTCGCCAATAGGGCGAGGTGGATTTTTTTTCCGAATTGCTTGAGCAGCAGCAAATAACTCCTCTGAGATAAGTGGTTCGTGTAGCCCGTCGGATAAAATATGGTCGTTTGAAAATGGACGAGTCTTAACTATTTTTCCATCTTCTATTTTTTTTACAGTTTTACGCGCATTCCAGCGCACTTTTCCAGTATAGACTGGATTTTTAAGAACACCACTTATAGTTGCGGGGCACCACTTGCCATTTTTGGCAGTGGGAACACCCATATTATTTAATCTTCGAGTTATCTTACCTACCCCGAGACGCTCACCATCAACTCCATAGACATACCAATTAAATATCAGCTTGACAATTTCTGCTTGATGCGGAACAGGAGAAAGCGTGAAGCCTTTAGCGTGAGGTATTTTTATCCTTTCGTATCCGTAGGGAGAAATATTCCCAACATACTTTCCTTCTTTAATCGAAGAAATTCTCCCAGCATTTAGACGACGCTTAATGGTCTTGTATTCTCGGCGGCTCATAAATAAGCCGAATTCAAAATACTCCTCATCAAATTCGTTATTAGGATCGTAAACTTTTGTGGGAGTTATAATTTTAGTGTCAGAATACTGAAAAGCTCTGGCCACTATCCCTTGATCTATGGAGTCACCGCGAGCAAGACGCTCTATCTCAACGACTAGAACACCATCCCACATACCAGACTCTACTTCATGCAGAAGTTGCTGCATAACAGGCCTCGCAGATATGGTTTCGCCAGATACGACCTCTTTGTAGATAGCCACAATGTGATAACCATGGCGTTTGGCCAGTTCTAAAAGAATCCGTTCGTGTCTGGCAAGAGTCTCTCCCTCTCCACGTTCCTCAGCTTCTCTGTCAGCTCTAGATTTGCGCAGATAAATGCAGTTATTTTGTATTTTCATAACATCACCTTCTTTATTTTATTCAAAAAAAGTATAAAAATAACAGCCAGCAGAAACATTCGTTCCACTTGCATGACTGCCCCGAAGATGATACAATATATTTTGCTA
>JARIAQ010000050.1 GCA_029257775.1 Blautia sp.
CTTTTTTATATTTTTATTTTACAACAATATTTTTATAATACCAGTTAATTCCACCTGTAATTGTTGCGTCATCTAAAGTCTTACCTTCTTCGCCAACTGTTTTTCCATCATTCGTTTCTAAAACACCGTCGAATACGTTAAATCCATCCTCAATAATACGCTGTTTTGCTTCATCAACTTTTTCCTGTGTTCCTGGCGCAATTAAATCTTCATTCAATGGTGCAATATCTACTAATCCTTCTTTCATTCCACCAAAGTAATTTTCTGCTTTCCATGTGCCATCTATAACTTTCTTTGTTGCTTCTGTATAATATTTACCCCAATTCCAGATAACAGATGTTAACGTTGCGCCTGGTGCATCTTTTTCCATGTCCGAATTATATCCAACACCCCATACACCTGCTGCTTCTGCTTCTGTCTGTGGGTTTGGTGTATCACAATGCTGTCCAATAACATCACAGCCTTCTGCAATCAAAGCTTTTGCTGCATTTGTTTCTTCTGTTGGTGAAAGCCAGCTATTTGTTACTTTTACATAAACCTGTGCATCCGGATTCACCTCTGCAACACCGATTGCAAATGCATCTGCCCCACCTGTTACTTCTGAATTTTCAGAGCCCATTGCAGCTACATATCCAATTTTATCCGTTTCTGTTTTCATACCAGCAACAATACCAGATAAATATCTTGCCTGATAAATTCTTCCGAAATAGTTATTAAAGTTGACATTATTGGATTTATATCCTGTTCCATGAGAAAAGATAACATCTGGATATTCTTCAGCTAATGCTTCACAAGTATCCATGTAGTTAAAGCTTGTTGCAAAGATAATCTGGCATCCTTCTTCGATACACTCTCTCATAGCTTGTTCTGTTTTAGTAGGATCTGCATCTGGAATATTATTTTTTCTAATTATCTGATTATCTTCTAATCCTAATTCCTTCTGCATATCCACGATTCCCAAATCATGGGCATAGCTATATCCTGATCCATCTGCCGGATCGCCAATATGGATAACACCAACTTTTAAATCTTCTTTTTTAACTGGCTTAAAGCTACCTTCTGCGCTTTTATCAGCACTCTCTTCTTTTTTAGAAGTTCCTTTTTCCACTTCACCTTGCTGTTGTCCACATCCAGTAAGCAATGCACCAAGCATAGCAACCGACAATAATGCACCCAAGACTTTCTTTTTCATGATTTTCCTCCTGAAATCCAAAATATTTTTAATATCTTACGGAACACATCATATCATCATATATGCCATTTTTCAACAAAAAAACTAAGAAACTCCGTATGTTTCTTTGTCCAGATAATTTACAATATTTTCAAATACCTTTTCCTTTCCTTTTTCATTTAAAATTTCATGACGCATATCTGGATAAATTTTTCCTGTAACATTTTTATATCCTATTTTTTTCAAAAACTGCATTTCCTGAACAAATTTCCTTCTACTACCTATACATGGATCTTCTTCTCCTCCTAAAAACAGGACAGGAAGCTGTTTGTTCTTTAAAAGCCAGCCTTTTTCGCTGTATGCACCCTTTAGAAGTAAAAACAATCCTTCAAATGCATCCACAGTAAAAATAAATCCACATAAATCAGACCGATTATATTTTTCTACAATCTCGTGATTAGAACAGATCCATGCCGACTTCTGTTCATTTTTAAATTTTCTATCAAAGGGACCAAAAGCAATCTTTTGTATTTCTTTACTTCTATACTTATCCCCCTTTATTTTTTTTTGGATTTTTGCAAGAGCAATTCCAAGATGAACCGCCGAATTTTTACAAGGTGGACCTGTTAAAATTAATTTTTTAATTTCATTATCATATTTTTTTATATAATTTCTAGCAACCAGTGTTCCCATACTATGTCCCAACATATATCTGGGAAGATTCGGATACTGACTTTTAATCCATTTTGTCACTTCATGCAAATCCTCTACAATAGCTTTTTCCTTACCATTATAAAAAAATCCCAAATCCTCTTGACTTCGCACACTTTTTCCATGTCCTCTATGGTCATGAATCACTGCTGTATATCCACAATCTGCAAGAAAATTCATAAATGGCAAATAACGTTCTTTATTTTCTGCCATTCCATGAGATATCTGAACAACTCCCTTAGGATTTTTACTTTCTATATAAAGTACTTCTAAAGGAAGACCATCATATTTTGAAATAACTTCTGCTATTTTCTCTACCATAAAAATACCTCCTAATAAAAAATATCTATACCACAGTAATAACATTCCCCTTTTATTCAAAAAGGGGGATGCACCATGCTCCCCCGTAATTTTATCTCACTATTAATCTTCTACAATTTCCAAAACATCTGCTGGACAGGCTTTCACACAAATACCACATGCAATACACTTACTGCTTGCTGGTGATTCTTCTGCTTTTACCATAACGCCGAATGGACAGACTTCTACACATTTACCGCAACCAGTACATTTCTTTTTGTTAATCATATAAACGCCTTTTGCATTCTGAGTAATTGCTCCTTCTGGACAGACTTTTGCACACTTTCCACACTGCACACAAACCATTGGTTTTGCCACATCATTTTTTTCAATAATCTGAATACATGATTTGTCTGGATCAAATTCCTTATAGAAACTTGTTGAACATGCTCTCACACATTCCAAACACGCCATACATTTTGCACCTTTTTTTACTTTTAATTTTTTCATTATACATCCTCCGCTTTTGTTGATAAAATTTCTTATTTATTCATCTTAACATTTTATCAGCTATTTCACAAGGAATTTTTCAGGCTTTTCCCAACGCTTTAAACATCCATTTTTTATATGCTTCTACCCCTGGCTGATTAAAAGGATTTACACCTAAAATCCTCGCAGAAATATAACAAGAAAACATAAAGAAATAAAACAGTTGCCCAAAACAATAGGCATCTATATTCTCCATTTCTATTATTAAGCATGGTAATTTTTCTTTATGCGCTTTCACTGTTGCCAGAAAAGAAGCCTTGTTAATATCCCAAAAATCTTTTCCATTTAAATAATCAAATCCATCCTGTATTTTGTCAGCTTCTGGATATAAAGAAGCGTTTCTTTCCTTTATGTCTAAAAATGTTTCGAAAACCATAGGTGCTCCGTCCTGTATATATTGTCCCATTGCATGTAATTCCTCACAAAAATCTCCTGCTGATGGAAAAATGCCTTTATTATCCTTTCCTTCACTTTCTCCAAAAAGCTGAATCCACCATTTATAAAACCACCGAAACTGAGGTTCAAAACTGGACAGCATTTCTATTTTATATCCTTTCTGGTAATAAATGTTTCTAAGACAAGCATATTGATATGCTAGATTTTCTTCTGCCTTTTCACTCATAAGATTCTGTTGCATATAAAATGCACCTTGCACCAACATTTCAATATCAATTCCAGCTACGGCCATAGGCAAAAGCCCAACAGCTGTAACTCCTGAAAATCTACCACCCACATCTTCTGGAAACTCCACGAATCTATATCCCCAAGTTTTACATATTTCTTCAAGTTGACTTCCTTTCGTTCCAGTAGCAATAATTCTTTCACATGCACTTTCTCCATACTTCTCATAAAGGAACTTTCTTAAAATACGAAAAGATGCTCCTGGTTCAAGTGTCTCAAAATTTTTTGCAATGCAATCAATATACACGGATTTTCCTTCTAATTCCTTTAACATTTTTTTCAGTTCATATGGAGAAAGGGTATTTCCCGCATACACAATTTTTACCTTATCATCCACCTGCAATGCTTCAATTACTGCTCTTGCCGCATTATTGGAACCGCCTACACCTATAATCACAAAAACATCTGCTTTTTTACGAATATCTTCTGCCATTTTTTTTAATTTTTGCACATACTCTCTATTTGCCCACTTTTCCACGAAAAACCAGCCAAGAGAATCCACATATTTTTCCTCTTTATCTAAAATTGAGCAAAAAATTTCTTTCTTACTTTCCATAAAAGATTCCAATTCTTTTTCTAATTTTGGATTTTTATCCTCTATTTTTAATTTCAGCATATATCCATTCACCTTTAGCCTTTTTTATAGTCTTCTATATTTTGCAAAAAGCGGGCAAATAATTGCCCGCTTCATAAAATTTATCCCATACATGGATGACAATGTCCATAAGCATCCATACAATCTTCTTCTGGATTTTTCATGCAAAGATGTACTGCTGCCTTTTTAAATGTCATAGGCAAAGCAAGAATATTTGGATTTTCTCCAACAAATTTCTTCTTGGCATCTTCTAATGCTTCTTCAAATGTGGCTCTTGTCTTTAACCCCATACCTCTTGCATATCCTGGTTCCTGTGCTCCAACAATATAAATTGCACTCGTATTCATTTCAGCGATATGTCCACAAGAAATCATACTAAATCCGTGGAATGGATGGAATGCATTGGTAAAACGATATTTTCTGATATATTCTTCATTTGTAGCAAAATATTCCCCATATCGATTCATGTCTGGCAATGTATTCATATAATCATGCTGGAACATATCATACATTTCTCTTAAATATGGCCATAATTCTTCATGGAAAAATCCATTGCAAAGAGAAGAACAAATAATAACACAATTATCACTCATAACACGTTTATATCTCAATACCTGTGCACTTAATGCCTGCATCATCATAATTGGATTTGTTCCCATTCCATCACCATAATGGAATTTCTGAGGCATACCAAATACTAAAATATCATATTTTTTCTCTGCCCAATGTACATACGTTCTTTTATCAGCTAATTTCCAACTAATTGGCATCATTTCTTTTGCATATCCTGAATAAATAGCAATCTGTCTGGAGTTAGTATCAAGAACTGCATCACAACAGAAGAATGGATGTCCCATTTTTTCTTCCATGTGCATAGAAATTTCATCAAATTTTGTTCTCATTAAACTTCCGCCATTTACTGGTGTAAAGTCTTTTCTGTGCATAACAGATGGAACATGATGACTAGAAATACTTTTCCAGTTTGTAATACCTGTTGCACTGTGTTTATATCCTCCTGAATACCCCCCATAAGGATTTCCCTGTACATGACCTACCAGAATTGGAATATCGCATTCATATACATATTTATTCATATAAACCGGATCACCACGTTTTGTTGTTCCAAGATTTACCATATGTTCTTTATCTTCGCTATCATGACTGATAATCTGTCCTGTATGCCAGAATTCATTAAACAATTCCTCACCAAAAATTGCTTTTGCATCAGAGTCTTTACTTCTTGGATGCAATCCATTAGAAATAATAAATAAAATATCTTTTTTCTCAACTCCTGCTGCATATAATTCTTTCAGCATATATTTAATACTCATTTTTCTATGACTTGTTGGCTGCTCACCACCTTTTACTCGATCAGGTACGATAAAAGTAACAGTACTTCCTTTATGGGCTAATTCAGATAATCTTGGCATTCCAATTGGGTGTGCAAGACTTTCTAAATATGCCTCTTCTAATTTTTCTTCTGGAATACAGTCTGGATCTTTTACTGTTTCACCAGGAATAAAAATATCTGTGTTGTCTGGCAATTCTGCTGCCATAGTACCATGTCCATATTCAAATTCTAATTTCATTCTTTTTTCCTCCTTGCTATGCATTCATGTAAAGTGAAATAATTTCTAAGTATTCTTCTGGATAGTAGCCAATTTCTCCCTGAAATCTTGTAAGAGCAATTAAACCACCATCAATTTCCGGAATAGAAGCCAGCATTGCTGCATTATCTTGCTTCAGGCCTCCACCATATACAATGTCCATACCATCTGTTTTTTCTTTTACGAATCTGGCAATTTTTGTAATATATTCTTTTCCTGCAGGCGTTTTTCCAGGTCCAATAGACCAAACAGGTTCATAAGCAATGGTTACCATGGATTTATCCACATCTTTTAAACCTAATTCCAACTGTTCTCCCAAGACTTCTTGCCACTGCTCTAGTTCTTCACTTTTCTCACCAATACAATATAAAACTTTCATACCTCGTTCTACTGCACATTTGATTTCTTTATTTAAAATCGCATTTATGGCTTTTGTATTCACTACGCCTGCTTCCGCCAAAATCCCTGCCAGATTATTTCTTTCTTCACAATGTCCAATAATAACAGTTTCACAACCAGCAGCTTTCATTGCTGCTGCAGGGCGACCTGTTGTAAATGCCCCAAAATTTTTTCCAGGAACCACATCATCTCTAAAAACGCCCTGGCAACCAATCTGAACAGGACTGCCATCTGCTTTTGCCTGACAAGCAGATAACAAGTGAATTTCTGGAAAAAACATTGCAAATTCTACTTCTTCTGAAGAATATTTACTTAATTCTTCTTGTGTATTTTCTACAATATATTTTCCCCAATCTTTTATATCTGCAATTCTATTCACGCCACCTAACTCTGCCGGCACATCAAATCTCTTTAAGTTTAAATAAATATGTTTCATGTTGCTCTCCTCTATTTTATTATTTTCCTGACTGTGTATTCAAGGAAATCATGTCAGGAAGTTCTTCCCCTATTAAAGGTCTGCACCAATCTAAAAATGCCTGTGTAATACCATTTCCTTCTTCATTAATAAACTCATCAGGTATTTTTCTTTCATACATCATAACTTCATCAATGTCTACTAAAAATGGCTTCATTTCATAGGGATTTTCAGAAACTCTGGAAAATGCCACCATTTTCCCTGACTCACCTTTTAAAGCAGCTCTACATGCCAACTCTCCTGCAAGTTGCGCTTCTTCAAGATCCACCTTACTTTGCATAAAAATAGATGCTCTTCCTAAAAGTCCAGGTTTCTCCCCTCTGGCTTTATAACCCAATTTTTGAATAACCAGATTTGCCAAATGAGAGCTCACATCTCCAAAATAAGTAGCACGTTCTGTTTTAAAAACAGGTTTTACAATGGGGTTTCCCTCTTTATCTGTTAGTCCTTCGCTGGCAACTACCAGAATTCCTGATTTCTTCTCTAAAAGTTTTTTCACATCTTCAAGAAATTTTTCTTCATCAAAAGCTCTTTCCGGTAAATAAATTAAATCTGGTGCATATCCTTTTTCTCCTGCCAGCGCACTTGATGCTGTAATCCAGCCTGCATTTCTTCCGGATGCTTCCATAACTACTACATGAATAGGCAAAGAACGTACATCTGCCGCTAACTCCTGGGTGCAGACGGCCATATACCTTGCAGCACTTCCAAATCCAGGACTATGGTCTGTTACTGCAATATCATTGTCTGTTGTTTTTGGTATTCCCATTACTTTTACATCCAGATTACGTTTCTGACA
>JARIAQ010000005.1 GCA_029257775.1 Blautia sp.
TTATAGATGATAAGCCAGGTATTTCTATATCAGAACTGCGTTCAAAGTGTAGAAAGTATAAGATGGAACATAACCTGGGAGTAATCTTTATTGACTACTTGCAGCTTATGACAGGAAGTGGAAGAAGTGAATCCAGACAGCAGGAAATTTCAGAAATTTCTCGTTCGTTAAAAGCGCTTGCCAGAGAGTTAAATGTACCTGTAGTAGCACTTTCTCAGTTAAGTCGTGCAGTAGAGCAACGCCCAGACCATAGACCAATGCTTTCTGACCTTCGAGAATCAGGAGCCATTGAGCAGGATGCGGATGTGGTTATGTTTATTTATCGTGATGATTATTACAATAAAGACTCAGAGAATAAGAATATAGCAGAGATTATTATTGCTAAGCAAAGAAACGGCCCTATTGGGACGGTAAATCTTGTATGGTTGCCAAATTATACAAAGTTTGTAAATATGAAAAAATAAGAGTATATGATAAGAGGAATGTCAAAAGGGCATTCCTTTTTTTGTTATGTAAAGATTATTGAATTTAATTATGAATCTCTTGACAAGGAAATATTTGTGCTATATGATGAATTATATTAGAAATATTAGATAAAATTAATATATTCTTTCATTATTAAAGACTGTTGAGCACGACTTGCATAAAACGTATAAGAAAATAAAAAGTAATATTGTGTTTATTAATGTTATGTACGTGACGAGTAGTTAGGAGATAGGCGAAGTGACGTCTATCTTTTTTCTTTATGGAAATTTTAAATTATATAGAATAAGTAGTAGAAAGGGTAAATTAGATGGAAAAAAAAAGATGCAATAAGTGTAATTTTCGTTTTTTACTTTCGTTTTCATTGATTTTATCGATTTTAATTTCTTCTATACCATTTATGCCAGTTTATTCGTATGCTGAAACCAATTATTTTGAAGGGTTAGAGGATATAGAAGTGGAAGAAAATACAGAAATTGATTTATTAGAAAAAGTTTCTGCTCATCTTTCCAATGGTGAAGAATTGCAAATTAGGATTTCGAATATTGTTTGTGAAACAGATAATAATTATCAATATGATGGGACAAATCGTTTGAATGTTGGTAAGGCAGGATCTAGTTATAGAGTAGAATATACCGCTACCTTATTAGAAAATGGTGCAGAAAGGTATACGGCATATCGTACAATCACGAGTATTGCTGCGAAGGGAAGTGAAACAGTAGAAATTGAAAATCAAGTTGCAGAAGAAAGTTTGGATGAAGTTAAATTTGATGAAAAGAGACCTTTTACGCTTTCAAATTTAGAAAATACAAACTATAAGATGGAAATGGATAATGCTCAAATAAGTACAGAACATTTTGAGTTAGAATGTATTCAAGCACAAGAGAATGAAAGTATCAAAGATCCATTAAATTTTGGAGGGATTCAAACAATCAGAGGTGGAAAATTGAAAAATAATGTTCCGCCTGTTATAGAAAATACAAAAGGGCAAAAGCATTCTTATATAAAAGCTCATGTAGAAAACGTGCAAGTATATTATGTCGGTAAACTGTTAATTGAAGATCAAGGAGAACAGAAGGAATATATTTATTACACAACTGATACACAGATTACGAATAAGACAGTTTATGCAGTATTAAAACTAAATGAAAAGATTACATTATCTTATTCTCATAATGTAGATTACACTATTAGCTATCAATTTAAAAATAAAACTGGACAAGTTACAGAGAAAGGACCTAATGATTGGTCTTATGATGAAGTATTTGGTGAATATCGTGCGATAACAGGTCTAAAAAACCAAAATATTTCTAATAAAATTAGTATTCCAAGGGGATATAAAGCTACAATTACAGCCGTTGATCAGGATAATCGTGAGCTATACAAAAAATCAATTGGCGAGATGATGAAATATGAACATCCCTTAATAGAAAATTCATCGATAAATATCAATAAAATAAAATTGGTAAGTGGCAGTCCGGATTCTGTTGTTTTAACAGATAAATTTTCAATTAAAGGTGCAACAAGTGATATTACAATTACAGTTCAATATGAGGAAATAGAGAATGTAACATTTAATGCAAAATTGTGGACAGATACGGTTTATGCAAAAGATCGAATATCTGTAAATGGATCCGAAAAGCCCAATAATCAGAATTCTATATTAACCTCATCTAACCATACTTTTAGTTGGGAATTTGATGGAATTACTTCATCAAGTGGAGGATACTGGAATACTTGGGAAATGGATCAGCTTGAAATTAATGGTGAGACTATTATTGTTCCCATGACAACACTTGCTGACAAAACACCAAAAACTATTGTGACAACTTTGTCTACGGGTACGGAGGTCAAATTAACAGTAATCTCAAAAGGCGGTGAAAATGGAAATGGAACCAATAGTGGGAGACGCCATTATGAGCTTCAAATAAGTAATTGCTATGAAGATGTAACCATTTCGGGTGGAAATATGGTTTCTCATCACCATCAAGAATATGCCATTAACATTTTGCACGGAGTTAGAGATGGTGGATTTTATGCATATGATAATATTTCTAAGAAAAAGATTTGGAGTCATTTAAAACAAGATACACTAATTGGGAAAAAAGGTCAGGCGGATAATAGCTGGGAAGATCCGATGCGATTTAAACGACAATATGGTTTTTATACGCCGGATATTTCTTTCACCACAAAAAATGGAGAAGAATTGCAAAAAAATGGAGAAGTTAAGTGGAAAACAGGAAATAACAATCCTTACATAGAGTATTTAATTCGAACAGACTCATCTGAAGATATTTATGTGCAAGGAAATTATAGAGTGGTCTCTTTTGAAGATTGGAAAGTTAGTTCAGACGGATATTATTATTTTAGGGGGACCAAGAAAGTAGAAGAATTTGCAAATAAAAGTCAAGCCAATGGTGTTATTTTGATTAATATTGTTTCGAAGCCAATTAAATTGGCATTAGATTATAAAAATGGAAATGATTCAACAGGGAAAAAAGCTCCTGTAGAAGAAAATATTGCGAATCTTCCAGAAATGCAGAGAGGAGGAATGGCGGGGTATAATGTAGATACGAACCCAACGGTGTTGGTTTCTAATAGAGTTCCTGTGGATAAAACAAATGAATTTGTTTTTGACCATTGGGAAGTTTTAGAAGCAACACAAGATGCAGAACATCCATTAGGTTATGTGACTGATCTGCCAAAGTTAGATGAACAAGGAAATTCATTTGTTGTAAGACGAGGGGATAAATATGAATTAACAACTGATTTTTTGCAAGGATTGGATCGATGTTTTTATTTTGAGGGAAAACCAAAAGATGAGAATGGTCGCGCAGTACTTACTATTCGTGCTGTATGGAAAAAACATTATGGAATAGCAAGTATCCCTTATTCGGTTCGCTATGTTTTGGCAGATGTAAAAAATGGTCAGATTGACAAAGCGTCTGAGCAGATTATTGAAGAACATTTCCATACGGTTAATGAAGGTGCAATGTTGATTACAGATTTGTATCAAGATGGAAATAAAACACTTTCTGAACATATTCAACGTGTCCTTGAGGGAGCAAATCAAAGTGGAAAGGATTATACACAACAAGGAAAGGATAAATGGGTTGTATATGAGCCAAACACAACTAAAGTGATCGAATCTGTAAATTTAGATAATAATATTGCGATTATTTATCTGATAAAGGGAAATATTCACATTAATGTGGAAAAAATATGGAATAGTCAAGACCTTCGAGAACCGCAAGTAAAGGTGCAACTACAAAGGCGAAGAAATGTGGATAGTCCATGGGAGCAAGTGGAAATAGCGACACTTTCAGATAAAAACAACTGGAAATATACATTTGATGGAGCAAGGTTTTTCGATATTCTAACAATGAAACAATATGAATATCGTGTTTCGGAATTGGATGAAAATAATCAGATTATTGAAAATGGACAACAAATTGTATTAAATGATAATAGCTATCAAGTGGAATATGCGCAGGATGTAGAAAATAATACATGGGTTATTAAAAATAATCGATTGCTGGATTTAACCATTAATAAAGTTGTTGAAGGAGGATACGGAAACCAGAAAGAGAAATTTACATTTGTAATTAATCTTAAGGATAGTACGGGAAAGCCAGTTGAAGGAAACATCCATTATATTGGGGGTGTGAAAGAAGGGTATGAAAGCGAATCTACGAAACTAGAAGATGGAAATATTCTTTTTAAAGGAGGGATAGGAGAAATTAAACTTTCCCATGGTCAGCAAATAAGACTACAAAATTTACCATTTAATTCTGAAATTGTAATTACAGAACAAAATACTGAAGGATATATAACACAATATATTGTAAATGGAGAGAAAAAAGCATTGGCACAATTAAATTTGATTCAAAATAGTGTTGTTGATGTAAAGAATGCAAAAAGTGATATTCCATCTACTGGGTTAACAGTAACACGTACAGAAAGTGTCTTATTCATTACTTTTGGGATTTTTGTACTTATGATTTTAGGTTATTTTAAATTATCTAAAAGAAGAGAAAGGGAAAAATGAAAGAACAAAGCAAAAAACAATTATCCATAAAAGAAGATCTTCTCTTTTTACTTGTGAAGATTGGTGTTGTAATTATTTTGTTATTTGTATTGTTGTTATTTGTATTTGGTATTTATCGCTGTGAGGATAATTCTATGCTTCCTGCTTTAAAAAATGGAGATTTAGCATTTTTTTATCGTTTACAGAAGCAATATCAAATATCGGATGTTATTATTGTAAAAAAAGAAGAGCATCAACAGATTAGACGCATTGTGGCCCAAGCAGGAGATGAAGTTGATATTACTAAAGACGGATTAAAGGTAAATGGATATTTACAACAAGAAAATGAAATTTATACAGAAACATTGCCCTATGTGGAAGGAATTTCGTTTCCTATTAAGTTAAAAAAGGACGAGTATTTTGTCCTAGGAGATAACCGTTTAAATGCAATGGATAGCCGCGTTTATGGGGTTATAAAAAAAGATGAAATAAAAGGTGTATTAATAACACTTCTCCGTAGGAGAGGATTTTAAAAAAATAAAGGAGAAAAAAATGAATAAAAAGAGAATAAGCGCATTATTATTAACGGGAATTATGACATTTAGTATGGGAAGAACTGTTTTTGCAGCAGGAGAGACAACTCCGCCAGTGGTTAATAATGGGAATAATGTTTCTATTACAAAAAATTTTGAGATGTCGGAAGGCCTAAGTATACCAACGGTAGTGTTTAATTTTAGTGTAACATCTATTACCAACGATGCGCCAAAAGCCAGTATTCAAAATATAGAATACAATGGTATGGATCAGGAAGCAGCGGTTGATGGAAAAATTGTTATATCGAAGGACTCTGCTATAACATTTGAGGGAGCATTTCCACATGCAGGAGTGTATGAGTATAATGTGAAAGAAGAAAAAGGAAATATAGAAGGTGTTACATATTCTACAGAAACTTACAGATTGCGTGTGTATGTTAAAAATGGCGAAAAAAATCTTATCATTGATAGTATGACCGCTGAAAAAGGAACTGAAACAGGTGAAAATTTAAATAAAGTTGGAAAGATGGAATTTACAAATGTTTATAGAAAAGATGCCAGACTTGAAATCTCAAAGAAGACAGAAGGTGCTTTTGCAGATAAAACGAAAAAATTTGACTTTAATATTAAACTTTATGCATCAAAAACAGAAACAAATCAGAGTCGGAAATATGAAGGAAAAATAGGTAATCAAACAATAACTTTTTCAAGTGGAGATCAGGGACAGACATTTCAATTAGCTGATGGAGAAAGTTTAGTATTTGAAAATTTACCAGTAGGGACAAAATATGTAGTGGAAGAAATCGGGGCAACAGATGGTTATACACCTACTGTAAATGTAATTGAAAATGATATAACAACAGTTCCTAATAAAACAGTTAGTGAAGAAGATGGTATTACATCTGCAAAAGATAATACTACAAAGAACTTAGTTGGAGAGAAGACAAACCAAGTGACTTTTACAAATACCTATAAAAATATTCCAATTACAGGAGTAATCATGAATAATCTTCCATTTATCGCAATTATTGGAATTGCTCTTGGGGTATTAATTGTGTTGGCAGTTATAAAAAAACAAAGAGTAGTGAGAAGATAAATTCATGTTAAGAAAAGTAATTCAGATAGCAGATCGTTTTGTCAATACTATTATTGTTGGATTTTGTATTTTACTGATTCTTTATGGAGGATATGGATTGTGGGATTCTGCGCAAATTGGTAAGCAAGCAGAATCCCAAGTATATCAGACATATAAGCCAGATGATAAATTGTCTTTTGAAAAATTAAGGAAAATAAATTCAGAAGTGTTTGGCTGGTTAACAGTTGAGAATACTCATATTGATTATCCTTTGGTACAGGGAAAGGATAATTCAAAATATGTAAATACAGATGTGAAAGGAAAATTTTCTTTATCGGGAAGTCTTTTTTTAGATTATCAGAATCACAAAGGGTTTTCAGATATGAATAATATTATTTATGGACATCATATGGATAAAGATGCCATGTTTGGTGAGTTGGAATATTTTCAGAATCAAAAATATTTTGAAGAACATAAATATGGAACATTATATTATGAAGGAAAATGGCATTCTATTGAAATTTTTTCTTTTCTACATGTGGATGCATACGATGAAGTGATTTATAATGTGAGTATGAAAGATGAAAGTGAGCGACTTGTATATTTGGATTATATTAAAACTTACGCACAACATTTTCGTGAGTTGAATTTCCAACCGGAAGATAGGTATGTAGTACTTTCTACCTGTACATCTACTTCTACAAATGGAAGACATGTTTTAGTTGGGCGTATTTTACAGTAATTGGAAGCAATGGGGACAGAGGAGAAAAAATGATATGAAACAAAAAAATATCAAAAGAAAAGTTATTCTGACAATACTGCTTCTTAATCTGATTATAGTTTCAGGGGATATAGTGCGTGCTTCTAAAAATGAAGTTAAAGTGTTTTTACCAGTTCAACAAATTTTTGAATTGAAAAGTAAGAGAGAAGACAATTTAAATTTAATAGGCACATATGAATTGAATGGACTTAATAATGTGACGCCAATGCCAGAGGGAAGTAATGAAAATGATGGATATACGTTTACTATGGATGGGGAAAATGATGAAAATGAAATTCCTATTCTCTTCGATCGTGGAGGTATATATCAATATAGGCTTTGGCAAACGACAAAAGATAGAGAAAATTATATCTATGATAGATCAAGTTACATAATTACAGTATATATAAAAAATGGAGCAGATGATCAATTAAGTTCGGAAGTGATTGTGGAAAATGGAAGTGGAAAGAAATGTCAAGAAATTAGTTTTAAAAATAGTTATAAAGAGAATTCCAAAACCCAGACTAAAGATCCAGTGCAAACAGACGGTCATCGCCATATGGAAATATGGTTGATGTTTTGGGCCAGTGCCGTTTTACTAGTTATTTTGGTTGGTAAAAAGATTTATAAATAGAGATAGAGAGGCAGAACTTATACGGTTCTGCCTTTTATCTATATAAGAAAGCTTGATTTTTTTACAAAAATATGGCATGGAAAGTAAAAAAAAATGTGGAAAAATGAATTAAAAAAAAGTATAATAATCAAAAAGGAGGGTGTTTTATGAGTAGTGTAGGTTTTATTGTAATAGGCGTTGTTGCTGTAATTTTGATTTATGTTTTCATTACATATAATGGATTCATAAAGTTAAAAAATTCCATTGAAGAAGCATTTAGTGCCATGGATGTGTACTTGAAGAAAAGGTGGGATTTAGTACCTAATTTAGTTGAAACAGTAAAGGGGTATGTGGCACATGAACAAAGTACTTTTAAAGAAATTGTTGAATTAAGAAATTGCGCATATGGGAAAATGTCAATGAGTGACAAAATTAATCAAAATAATGTGCTTGGTAAGGGAATCAACCAACTAATGGCTTTGGCTGAAGCTTATCCGGATTTAAAAGCAAATACAAATTTTATAGAATTACAGACAGAATTGTCAAAAATTGAAGATGATATTGCTCAATCTAGAAAATACTTTAACGCAGTTGTAAAAAGATACAATGATAAAGTGGAAATGTTTCCTAGTAATATCATTGCAAAAATTATGCACTTTACAAAAAAAGAAATGTTTGTTGTGAATACAGAAGAAAGAGAAAATGTAAAGGTAAGTTTTAAATGAAAAAGATAGGGAGTTGTCTTGGTAAAATTGTAAAATATATTTTTTATGGTTATTTGGCGATTATGGTGATTGGTCTTTTACTGAAAGGTGTTAATGATGCCTTTGGTACCAATGATAAGCCTGTTCAAGCAGCAGACGGATTTACAATTGAAGAGTATCAAGTTGTCTTAGATGTACAACAAGATAATAAGGTAGACGTATGTGAAAATATAACAGTTAATTGGAATGAGGAACATCATCATGGAATTGTGAGATTTATTCCACAATGGCTAGAATATACTGGAAAAGATGAGAAAAGAATCAAGAGAAAATCAAAGGTACTAGATTTAAAATCTACAAGTGATCCATATGAACTAGATGTTGTGAAAAAGAAGGATCGCATCCGTCTTGGTAACAAAAATGAATATGTGCCATTAGGAAATAAAAAATACGAAATTCAATATACCTATGATATGGGAAAAGATCCATTTAAAAATTTTGATGAATTTATCTTTCATACCTATGGTGATTATTGGGGAACGGAAATAAAAAATGCATCGGTGAAGATTATTCTGCCTAAAAAACTGGATCATTACAATATTCACTTTTTTGCTGATAAATATCGCTCTAATGACGTTACACAATTTGTGGATTACACAATAGATGGAAATGTTATAGATGCCAAATTTAACCAGGAAAAATATACTAAGTATCAAAAAGAAGAATATTGTAAAGAGAATGGTTATTTGGAAAATGATGAGTGTGAAGTACCTGAATATTCAGGATATAATGAAAAATTAGATCATTCTTTAACTGTAGATATTGAACTGCCTGATCATTATTTTGTGGGAGGTAGTTGGACATACGGTTGGGGATCTTTTGGTATTAGTTTAGTTATCATTTTATTAACGATTTATACAATTTATAAATGGTATAAATACGGCAAAGATTTTCCGAAGAGAGAGAGAACAATCGAATATTATCCAATGGATCATTTAAATGCAGCAGAGATTGGGTACATTTATGGAAATCATTCCATGAATAAATTGACGATTGCTTTGATGATTCAAATTGCTTCTAAAGGATATATAAAAATTGATGAGTTGGAAAATAAAAAAATTCAAATTACCAATTTGTGCTCTCCTCCAAAGGGAGGAAAACCTTTTGAGGGTAAAGTGGAAAGAAGAAAGATTGAAGTTGAAAAGCTAAAAGAAGCAGATGATTCTTTATCAAACGATGCAAAAAAAATGATGGAAAATCTATTTAGAAAGAAGAATTCCAATACATTAAAAACAAACTATAAAAAGTTTGAAAAGGTATCAGATGAATTAGTAAATGGTAAATACATTCAAATTATAAGTGATAATGACGAAACAAGATATGGAGATTTAGAAAAGTTACGAAAAGAGTATGAGGAAAAGAATAAAGATAATCAAGAAGAATGGGATGCGTATAAAAAATACAGAGCGACATTGAAACCATTAAGTGAATTAGAAAGAATTGTATATAGTCAATTATTCATTAAAGACAATGTAATTATTGTTAGTGAGCATAAGACACTTTACAAAGCATTTCAAAAAGTAGAAGAAAAATTAACATCAAAACTAAAAGATTTAGTTGTTGATCGTGTGGCTACTAAAAAAATGTACACTTCCATTGGAATTACAATTCTTACGGTTATCTTAAACCTTATTAGCTTCTTCATTGTTGAAGATATGAATCCTAATTGGAGTATTTTATATTGGATTTCCATGAGTTGTATCCTTATTAATCTTGTATTTACAATCTTTATGAAAAGAAAAACAAAGTATGGGGAAGAAATTATTGCAAGAATTAAAGGATTTAAAGAGTTTTTAGAAAAAGTTGAAAAACCTAAATTAGAAGAACTGGTTATGGAAAATCCTACGTATTTTTATGATATTTTGCCATACACTTATGTGTTAAATATTTCAAAAAAATGGATTGATAAATTTGAAAATATTCCAATTCCAGAACAAGATATGGGAACTTTGAATTACTATAACGATCGTTCCTATTATTTAATTTATAGTAATGTTGAATATCCTAAGACATCTAGTAGTGGAAGAGGTTCTTTAGGTGGAGGCGGATTTTCCTCAAGTGGAGGAGGTTGTTCTTCCTGTGGCGGTGGAGGATCCTGGTAAAAAGGAGCATATAGAAATATTCCTATATATGCGATTGTAGGATGTAATAGGAAAGAAAATAAGGAAGGGTGAATGGTCTGTATTTCAAGACCTTCACCCTTCCTTATTTTAGAGAACTGTAAGAAATTATTCATCGTAAATATTAACAATTTCTCCTTCTAAGATGCGGTTCATATTTTTTACAGCGCAGAAATTGCCGCACATACTACAGGTATCTTCTTTTTCAGGTTTGGCTTCTGCACGGTAGCGTTTCGCTTTTTCCGGATCAATGCACAGACGGAACATCTCTTCCCAGTCCAAGTTCTTTCTGGCTGTACTCATTTCATAATCCCAGTTGGAAGCACCTTTAATACCTTTGGCAATATCAGCAGCGTGAGCAGCGATTTTAGAAGCGATAATTCCTTCTTTTACGTCATTGACATCAGGAAGACGAAGATGTTCTGCTGGTGTTACATAACACAGGAAAGATGCGCCGTATGTAGCTGCAATGGCACCACCGATAGCAGCAGTAATATGGTCATATCCAGGTGCAATATCAGTTACAAGAGGGCCAAGTACATAAAAAGGTGCACCTTGACAGACAGTTTGTTGAATTTTCATATTTGCTTCAATTTGATTTAAAGGCATATGTCCGGGACCTTCAATGATAACTTGAACATCTTTTTTCCAGGCACGTTTTGTCAGTTCACCTAGTGTAACTAATTCTTCGATTTGAGAAATATCTCCAGCATCTGCAATACAGCCGGGACGGCAAGCGTCACCAAGACTCATCGTTACATCATATTTTTGACAGATATCCAAAATACGATCATAATGCTCATAAAAAGGGTTTTCCTGCCCAGTCATTTCCATCCAAGCAAAGATAATAGAACCACCGCGGGAAACAATGTTTGTAAGACGTTTATTATCTTTGAAACGTTTGGCTGTATTCTTATTGATACCTACATGAATAGTCATAAAATCCACGCCATCTTTTGCATGCATTTCTACAATGTTGATCCATTCTTCTGAGGTGATATCCTTTAAAGGTTTGTGATAATATACCACAGCGTCGTAGATAGGAACAGTACCGATAATAGCAGGACATTCGGAAGTTAATTTACGACGGAATTTTTGTGTATCGCCGAAGGAACTTAAATCCATAATAGACTCAGCCCCCATCTTTACGGCATCATTTACTTTTTCTAATTCCATGTCCAAATCTTTCCAGTCTCTGGAAGTTCCAAGGTTGACATTAATTTTTGTCTTTAACATAGAACCAATTCCATTTGCATCTAGACAAGTATGTAGCTTATTGGCAGGAATTGCTACTTTCCCCTGAGCTACAAGATCGCGAAGTTCTTGTACATCCATTTGTTCTTTTGCAGCAACAGCTTCCATTTCTTTGGTAATGAAACCCTGTCGTGCAGCGTTCATTTGCGTTGTGTACTCCATATACATTCTCCAATCTTATTTTATTAAAAAACGCCCCGAAATAGAAAAGTGCCCGCACCAAAAAAGGGTATACGGACACTCTAAATGCTTGTATAAACTCCCTACGTTGGCATAATCCAAATCAGGTAATACAGGTCGAAGATAAACTTCCTCTCAGCACTAAGGCTCCCTGGTTGTTTTCTTTAAGTGTAGCACTGCGGTGGAGACTTGTCAATGTTTTTGTCGAACGTATTTTCTTGCAAATTAAGAAGGTTTTGTTATAATAATTATGAGAAATGAGAAGGGGGTTAAGGTATGCAAGAAGCCATTTACTCTGTTTCAGAAGCCGTGAAGATTTTAGAACTTCAATCTTACGTACTAAGGTACTGGGAAGAAGAAATGAAACTTCCTATTAATAGAAACGAGTTGGGACACAGATACTACACCCGAGGTGATATTCAGGTTTTTTTGAGTATTAAAGAACTAAAGAAAAAAGGGTATTCACTAAGAGAAATTGGAAAACTAGCCTCTCTTTTTTATGATAAACCACAAAAAGAGAGTAAGATTCCTGTGGAATTTATGGAAATTATTAGTAGACTTGTAAAAGCACAGTTAAAAGAGAAAAAATCAGGAGAAGATCGATATAAAAAGCTAGATGAAAGAATTCGTACCTATCAGCAGTCAAGGCGTGAAGTAGCGGCTGCTTTAGAAAAGAAAAATTCCCAAAAGAAAGGAATATTTCAAAAAAAATGAAATTAGAAAAGAAAAAGAGGCAGGACGTTATAAGTTCTGCCTCTTTTTCTAAAAAATATTAGCCTTCGATAATAGCTTCTGTTGGACAAACACCAGCGCATGTTCCACAGTCAACGCATGTATCAGCGTCGATCACGTATTTGTCATCACCTTCGGAAATAGCTTCAACTGGACATTCGCCAGCGCATGTTCCGCAGCTTACACATTCATCTGTAATTACGTATGCCATGATTATATCCTCCTTTATATTCTGAACTAAGAATTGACTTCTTAGCTGTATTCTAATATATTTATCTCTATAATACAAGTCTTAATTTAGAAACAATCCAGAAAAAGAGTTGAACATGAGAAGGAAAGATATTATAATAAAATGCATAAAATAGAACAAGGAGGAAATATTCATGAAGGTAACATCAGATATGACAATTGGTGAGTTAATTACTTTAGATCAGAACATTATTCCGATTCTCATGCGAGCTGGTATGCATTGTATTGGATGCCCTTCCGCACAGGGAGAGAGTATTGCAGAGGCAGCTATGGTTCACGGAATTGATGGTGATATGTTAGTTGCTCAGATTAATGATTTTTTAGAGAATAAATAATGAGAAGAGCTGTCGTAAAAATACTACGACAGCTCTTTTAGCATCCTAGATTTGTATCAGTTTTTGCAAAGCTTCCGTAGGAATAATACATCCTTCATGTTCAGCAAGAAAGGCTTCTCTTGCTGGGGATAGTTTTTTTCCATTTCCATATTCAGAAAGCATATTGCAAACACGGTTAAAATCTTCTGGTGAAGTTTGATCTTGGTGCAAAAGCAGAGAATAGGTATCTGACATTGTATTCTTGTATAGAGAACTGAATCCTTGGAAGAAATTGTTAAGCCCATGAGCGGCTTCAATAACAGTGTCTAAATCAGGGAAAACATATTCTCTTCTTAAATTGATATGGTCAGAAACTGCATCTGTTTTAGTTTCTTGTGAAACTGTTTCTTTTTTTTCATGTTTTTTCTTTTTTTGTTCCTCACCGGCTTTATAAATTTTGGCAAAGAAATCCAAAATATCATCAGCACCCTCTGTTTCAATAGTAGAGGATGGTTCAGAGGAAGATTCACCAAATGGAGTGAATTTAGAAAAACGAGTATCTAATTCTTCAGGATCCTCTACTTTGGAAATAATTAAAATGATACTTTCTGAAGAAATAGGAATTGCTTCAATCATCAGAGGTATATCATTTGCTTCAAAGCCAAATTGCATGTTTGCTTGTTGCATCATATCTCGAAAAAGATCTTTTGCTTTATCACTTCCGTACGCCAGTTCGCTTAAACGTAGGTGTCTTTCTTCTAAATCTTTTTTTGTCAGCGTGCAGCGTATTTGATTTTCATTAATTTTTTCTATTTTCATAACATCACATCCTGTCTGTTTATTATCTAAAGATGCTATTTTTCTTTTACATTATATACTATGCGTGATAAGCTTGTAAAGACGGAATAGTTACTTTTCATAATCTGCCTGATTATGATAAAATAGAAGAGAAAGGAGCGTATGATGCAGAAAGATTTAACACAAGGTTCAATAACAAAAACAATATTGATTTTTGCAATGCCTATGATTATAGGAAATTTGTTGCAACAATTTTATAATATAGCAGATACTTTAATTGTAGGGCGTTTTCTAGGAGCAGAGGCCTTGGCAGCAGTAGGTTCTTCTTACGCATTGATGACTTTTTTGACATCAATACTTTTAGGGTTGGCTATGGGAAGTGGAGCAGTTTTTTCTATATATTATGGGGAGGGGAATGAAGAAAAGTTAAAAGAAAGTATTGTAGCAGCATTTTGGTTGATTTTGGTAGTGGCCTTGCTGTTAAATGTTCTTGTTTTTCTTTGTATTCATCCGATTATGCATTTTTTGCAAGTTCCCAAAGAAATTTATAATATGATGAAGGAGTACCTTTGGATTGTTTTTGGTGGGATTTTTGCTTCTTTTTTATATAATTATTTTGCGTCTTTACTTCGAGCAGTGGGAAATTCCGTAGTGCCATTAATGTTTTTAGCAGTAAGTGCGGTATTGAATATCATATTGGATTTGTGGTTTATTTTAGGATTGAAATGGGGTGTGGCAGGAGCTGCAAGTGCTACTGTTATATCTCAATATGTATCAGGCATTGGTATTTTCTTGTATACCTGTATAAAACTTCCTTATTTTCAGGGGATTGGAAAATATATGTGTCCTAAGATGAAAATGATTAAGGAAATTGGACAGTTTTCATTTTTAACTTGTTTGCAACAGTCTGTGATGAATTTGGGAATTCTTATGGTGCAAGGTCTTGTGAATAGTTTTGGAACAGTGATTATGGCAGCTTTTGCAGCAGCGGTGAAAATTGACTCTTTTGCATATATGCCTGTACAAGATTTTGGAAATGCATTTTCTACTTTTGTTGCGCAGAATTATGGAGCTGGAAAGAACGATAGAATACAACAGGGAATTAAGAAAGCGGTCACTCTTTCTATAGTATTTTCTTTGTGTCTTTCCATAGTGGTATTTCTCTTTGCAAGACCTCTCATGCTGATTTTTGTAAATTCAGAAGAAAGGGAGATTTTAAATGCGGGAGTAGAGTATCTAAGAATTGAAGGACTTTTTTACTGTGGGATTGGTTGTTTATTTTTGTTATATGGCTTTTACCGTGCAGTGAAAAAGCCAGGGATGTCATTGGTGCTAACTACGATTTCCCTTGGAACAAGAGTGGTTTTGGCATATATATTGTCATCCATTCCTGCAATTGGAGTGACAGGAATTTGGTGGTCGGTGCCCATAGGGTGGGGATTGGCTGATTTAGTAGGCATTTGGTATTATAAAAATTATCATAGATAGGAATAGAATTATGGAGACTAATCAATTGGTAGTGGGTATTTTAGCTCATGTAGATGCAGGAAAAACAACCCTTGCAGAAGGAATTTTATATCATACAGGGAGTATTCGCAAGGTAGGTCGTGTAGATCACCAAGACGCATTCTTGGATACGTATGCTTTGGAAAAGGAAAGAGGAATTACTATTTTTTCCAAACAGGCAGGCTTTACATTAAAAGGGAAGAAAATCACTCTTTTAGATACGCCAGGGCATGTGGATTTTTCAGCAGAAATGGAAAGAACACTTTCTGTATTAGATTATGCGATTCTTGTTATTAGTGGAGCAGATGGGGTACAGGGTCATGTACAAACCTTATGGAAATTATTAAAAGAGTATGAAATTCCTGTATTTATTTTTATTAATAAAATGGATCAGGAAGGAACAAGTCAAGAAAAATTGTTATTAGAGTTGCAAAATAGACTGGATAAAGGGTGTATAGATTTTACTTTTTCTAAAGCCCATAGTTCAGAATTTTTGGAAGAACTGGCTCTTTGTGATGATCAGGTGCTTGCAAAATATTTAGATTATGGAGAAGTATCTACAATAGATATTCAGGAAATGATTAGAAAAAGAGAAGTATTTCCTTGTTATTTTGGTTCTGCGCTAAAGCTTCAAGGAATTCAGGAATTTTTAGAAGGTCTGGAGTTGTATACAGAATGTCCTCAATATAAGGATGAGTTTGGTGCCAGAGTATTTAAGATTTCCAGAGATGAAAAGGGAAATAGGTTAACACATTTAAAAGTGACAGGTGGAACTTTAAAGGTTAAGCAAAGTATAAAAGGAAAAGATTGGGAAGAGAAAGCAGACCAAATTCGTGTTTATGACGGAGCAGGATTTCTTTCTGTCAGTAAGGCAGAGGCAGGAGGAATATATACGGTAACAGGACTTTCCCATACTTTTGCAGGAGAGTGTCTAGGTATAGAACAGGGAGGAAAAGAGCCTGTTTTGACACCAGTACTCACTTATGAAATTCGACTTCCAAAGCAGTGTGATGTACACAATATGTTAAAAAAACTTCAAGAGCTGGAAGAGGAAGAACCTTTGCTTCATATTATATGGAATGAGAAGCTGGGAGAAATTCATGCGCAAGTTATGGGAGAAGTACAGATTGAAATTTTAAAGAGAATGATACAGGAGCGTTTTGGCGTATCTGTAGAGTTTGGTGCAGGAAGCATTGTATACAAAGAAACTATTGCAGATAAAGTGGAAGGAATTGGACATTTTGAGCCATTGCGTCATTATGCAGAGGTGCATCTTTTATTGGAACCGTTAGAGCGTGGCAGTGGATTGGTCTTTGAGACAGAGTGCAGTGAAGATATGTTGGATCGAAATTGGCAGAGACTGGTTCTTACACATTTAGAAGAAAAAATCCATCGGGGTGTACTTACTGGTTCTGAAATTACAGATATGAAGATTACTTTAATTGCAGGTAAAGCCCATGCAAAGCATACAGAAGGAGGAGATTTTCGCCAAGCAACCTATCGTGCTGTACGTCAGGGGTTGAAAAAGGTAAAAAGTATCTTGTTAGAGCCTGTGTATGAATATCGTTTAGAAGTACCACAAGATACAATCGGCAGGGCAATGACAGATATTCAAAAAATGTATGGAAGTTTTCATTCCCCGAAAAACGAAGGGGAAATGTGTATTCTTACAGGCGAGGTTCCGGTGGTTACTATGGAAGGATATCAACGGGATATGATTTCTTATACGAGAGGAAGAGGAAGATTATTCTGTACTTTGAAGGGATATGAACCTTGTCATAATGAAGAAGAAGTTTTAGCTGAGATCAATTATGATGCAGAAAGTGATTTGGAGAATCCTACAGGTTCTGTTTTTTGTTCTCATGGAGCAGGATTTCCTGTAAGTTGGGATAAAGTAGAGGAATTTGCTCACATTCATACAGAGTTTGAAAAAACAAAGGAGGAACAAAGGGAAAGGATTTCTAAAATAAATTTTTCTAAAATGTCATTAGATGAAGAAGAACTGGAAGAAATTTTTATTAGAACTTATGGTCCTATAAAGAGAGAAAGAAATGGATTTCAGAAAACTTCCCATACGATTACGGTAAAGGCAGATGCCAAAAAGCCAGTGAAAAGGCAGATAGAGAAGGAATATCTTTTAGTAGATGGATATAATATTATTTTTGCATGGGAGGAGTTAAATGAACTGGCAAAAGTGAATATAGAGGCTGCAAGAAATAAGTTGATGGATATTCTATGTAATTATCAAGGATATAAGAAATGTACATTAATTCTGGTATTTGATGCCTATAAAGTAGAAGGAAATCCAGGATCTATACAAAAATATCATAATATTCACGTAGTTTATACAAAAGAAGCAGAAACAGCAGACCAGTATATTGAAAAGACGGTACATGAAATTGGGCGCAAATATCATGTTACAGTTGCTACTTCGGATGCTATGGAGCAGGTTATTATTTTGGGACAGGGAGCTTCCAGAATGTCAGCAAAGAATCTGTTGGATGAAGTTAAACAAATGAAAGAAGAAATTCGAGAAATTTACCTTGAAAAGCAGAAAAAAAGTGGGACTTATCTTTTTGATAGTTTGCCAAAAGAATGGGAAGAATTTATAGAAGATGTACGTTTAGGAAAGAAAAAGTTCGAATAAAGAAAAAACAGTAGTATTTTTGTCCAGTTAGTATTATACTATAGGTAACAGCAAAAAAATCTATAAATACACATAAAGGGGGTTTCCAAAATGGAATCACTGAAATTACGAGAAAATTTTTATTGGACAGGGATTGTAGATGATAAATTACGTGTGTTTGACATTATAATGTATACAGAATTTGGGACAACTTACAATTCTTATGTCATGAAAGCAGGAGATAAGACTATATTATTTGAAACAGCAAAAGCAAAGTTCTTTGATGAATATTTGGAAAAGTTAAAAGAACTTACTGATGTATCAAAAATTGATTACCTGGTTGTTAGTCATACAGAGCCGGATCATGCAGGAAGCGTAGAGAAACTTCTGGAAATCAATCCAGGAATGAAAATTATTGCAACAGGTTGTGCAGTTGGCTTTTTGAAAGAAATTGTAAATGGAGAATTTACAGCGATTGTTGTAAAGGACAATCAGACAATGAAAATTGGTGATAAAACATTGAAATTTCTTGTTGTGCCAAATCTGCATTGGCCAGACACTATGTATACTTATATTGAGGAAGAACAGATTTTAGTAACTTGTGATTCCTTTGGTTCCCATTATGCTTTCCATGATGTTTTGGTAAGTAAAGTAACAGACCAGGAAGGTTATATGAGAGCTACAAAGTATTATTTTGATAGTATTATTGGACCTTTTAAGCCGTACATGAAAAAAGCTTTAGAAAGAGTTCGTAATCTGGATGTTTCTATGATTTGTACAGGCCATGGACCTGTTCTGGATACAAAGATTGACTTTATGTTGGATACTTATGAGGAATGGTGTACAGTAGTTAATCCAAATCCTAAAAAAACAGTAATTATTCCTTATGTAAGCGCTTATGGTTATACAAAACAATTGGCAGAAACTATTGCAAAAGGAATTGAGGCAAGTGGAGATATTGATGTACGCTGCTATGATATGGTAGAGGCGGATCAGGCAAAAGTATTAGAAGAATTAGGATTTGCAGATGGTATTCTTTTTGGATCTCCAACTATAGTAGGAGAGGCATTAAAACCAATCTGGGATTTGACTACTTCTATTTTTGCGGGAACTCATGGAGGTAAATTAGCAAGTGCTTTTGGAAGTTATGGCTGGAGTGGAGAGGCTGTGCCTCATTTGATTGAAAGATTGAAACAGCTAAAAATGAGAGTGCCAGATGAAGGATTTCGTGTGAAGTTTAAACCAGGAGAAGATAATTTAATTGATGCCCATGATTATGGTTATAATTTTGGATGTCTTCTGCAAAATAAGGAAAATGTAAAGAAAACAACAGGAACAAGAACTCTTGTTAAATGTCTTGTATGTGGAGAAATCTTTGATTCTTCTTTGGAAATTTGTCCAGTGTGTGGTGTTGGAAAAGAAAATTTTGTAGAGGTAGAAGTAGAAGAAAGTGCTTACAGAAATGATACACAGGATTTCTATGTAATCTTAGGATCAGGTGCAGCAGGATTTTATGCTGCTTCGGAAATTCGAAAAAGAGATAAAACCGGTTCTATTGTTATGGTATCTAACGAGCCTTATCGTCCTTATAACCGTCCAATGTTGACGAAATCTCTCATGGCAGATCTGACAGAAGAACAGATTGAAATTCAGAATGAAAAATGGTATGAAGAACAGAATATTCATCTGGTACTTGGAAAACAGATTGAGGCTATTCATACAGATGTGAAGGAAGTTGTTTTAGAAGGTGGCATGAAGCTTACTTATACAAAATTAGTTTATGCTCTTGGTTCAGAATGTTTCATTCCTCCAATTCCGGGACATGACAGGGAAGGTGTTGTAGCTATCCGCCGTCTGGAAGATACTAGAAAGATTGATAAGATGATACCAGAAGTGAAAAATGTAGTAGTAATTGGTGGTGGTGTTCTGGGACTAGAAGCTGCATGGGAACTTAAACGAGCAAAATGTAACGTAACCGTGTTGGAACTTGCACCAAAGCTTATGGCTCGCCAGCTTGATGATGCAGCAGGAGATATGTTAAAGCTGATTAGTGAAAACCAAGGTATTCAAATTCATACAGGTGTTCAGATTGAAGAAATTCAGGGAGATGGTCGTGTAACAGGTGTAAAATTAGGAAGTGGAGAAGTAATTCCGGCAGAATTGGTAATTATGTCCTGTGGTGTTCGTGCTAATATCGATCTGGCAAAAGAAGCAGGTGTGGAAACGGATAGAGGCGTTCTTGTAAACGAAAAAATGGAAACAAATATTTCAGGAATTTATGCGTGTGGTGATTGTGCACAGTATAATAACATTAATTATGCTATTTGGCCACAGGCGGTAGAGCAAGGGAAAGTTGCTGGTGCAAATGCAAGTGGAGAGGAAGCTGTGTATGAAACAGTTCCGGCTGCTCTTAGCTTCCATGGAATGAAAACAGCTCTATTTGCAGCTGGAGATAATGGTAAAAATCCAAATCTTATATATAAAACTGTAGAATTTAAAGATATGGGCAAAAAACAGTATCGTAAGTACTATTTCTTAAATAACAGACTTTGTGGAGTTATTCTCATTGGAGATGTAAGCCGCATGGCAGAACTGACAAAAGCGCTGGAGAAACATAGTTCTTATACAGAAATGATGAAATAAAAAATGATATAAAATCATAGGGGCAGTCCTTCATTTATGGAAAGAAATGGGGATTGCCCATTTTTTATGTAAGAGGTATACTAAAATAGAATAAATTTTAGAAAAGAGGATGGATATGGGAGAGCGGCTTACTGAAAATGATGTAAAGAAAATTCAGGCGGAAATTGAGTATAGAAAGCTGACAGTTCGAAAGGAAGCTATTGAGGCCGTAAAAGAGGCAAGAGCCCAAGGGGATCTTAGTGAGAATTTTGAGTATTATGCGGCAAAGAAAGACAAAAATAAAAATGAGAGCCGGATCCGCTATCTGGAGAGAATGCTAAAAACAGCAGAGATTGTTTCAGAGGATTCTAAGGCAGATGAAGCAGGAATGAATAATGTAATTGAAGTATATTTTGAAGAAGATGATGAGATAGAAACTTATAAATTGGTAACGTCCATTAGGGGAAATTCTTTGGATAATAAAATTAGCATTGAATCTCCCCTTGGAAAGGCAATTTTAGGACATCGAGAAGGAGATAGGGTTTGGGTAAAAATAAATGAAAGTGCCGGATACTATATTGTCATTAAGAAAATCTTAAAAAATATTGATGATGCAGAGGATGAAATTAAGAGTTTTTAAGATTTTACATAGATTTAACATGCCACCCCTAGTAATCTTTATATAAAATTTATATAATGATGAAAAACGAAAGAATATAAAAGACAAGAGGAGAGCAGAATGGATTTTTTTAGTGTGTTAAGTATGATTGGAGGTTTGGCACTTTTCCTATACGGAATGCATGTTATGGGAGAGGGACTTTCTAAAGTTTCCGGTGGAAAAATGGAAAAAATTTTAGAAGGACTTACTTCTAATCCTTTAAAGGCAGTAGGATTAGGTGCATTAGTAACAGCAGTAATTCAGTCGTCTTCTGCTACAACCGTTATGGTTGTGGGATTTGTAAATTCAGGTATTATGAAGCTATCTCAGGCAGTAGGTGTAATTATGGGTGCCAATATTGGTACAACCATTACTTCATGGATTTTGAGTCTTTCTGGAATTGAAAGTGACAGCTTTTTTATTCAGATGTTTAAACCTACATCTTTTTCTCCGATTTTGGCAATTGTGGGTGTAGGTTTTCTTCTATTTGCAAAAAGTGAGAAGAAGAAAGATATTGGTACAATTTTTCTTGGTTTTGCAGTTTTGATGTTTGGGATGGAAAGTATGAGTACAGCAGTAAAACCTCTGGCTGACGTGCCGGAATTTACTGGGATTTTAACTACTTTTTCTAATCCATTGTTGGGGATGTTAGCAGGAGCACTTCTTACAGCAGTAATTCAGAGCTCTTCTGCATCAGTAGGAATTTTACAGGCTCTTTGTGTAACTGGAGCGGTTAGTTATAGTGTGGCAATTCCCATTATCTTAGGACAGAATATTGGTACTTGTGTAACGGCGCTCTTATCGGCTATTGGGGCAAAGAAAAATGCCAAAAGAGCTGCTATGGTACACTTGTATTTTAATATTATTGGTACGACAGTGTTTTTAGTGGTGTTTTATGGCTTAAACATGGTGTTGGATTTTGGCTTTATGAGTCAGGCAGCAGATGCAGCAGGTATTGCAGTTGCGCATAGTGCATTTAATATATTTGCTACAGCTATTTTACTTCCATTTTCATCTGGATTGGAAAAACTGGCATGTCTTACAATTCGTGATGAGGAAGAAACAGTACCTCAGTCAGAAGCAGCGCAGCTTTTAGATGTACGTTTTTTAGAAAAACCAGCATTTGCTATGGAACAGAGTCGTAATGCAGCAAAGAGAATGGCAGAAGCATCAAAAGAGGCTTTGTTTACAGCGCTTTCTATGTTAGGTGAATACAGAGAAGCAGATGCACAAAAAGTTGTTGCCGAGGAAAATAATGTAGATGAATACGAAGATGCTTTGGGCAGCTATTTAGTAAAATTAGGCCAGAAGGATTTAACGGTTCATGATAGCAGAGATTTATCAATTATTTTACATTGTATTGGTGATTTTGAAAGAATTTCTGACCATGCAGTGAATATTATGGAATCAGCGCAGGAGTTACATGAAAAAAATTTGAAATTCTCTGAAAAGGCGTTGGAAGAATTAAAGGTAATTTCAAAAGCAGTAGTAGATATTGTGAATATTTCGTATGATGTGTTTGAAAATACGAAGATAGAAAGTGCTAAAAAGGTAGAGCCTTTAGAAGAAATTATTGATGAATTAAATCAGGAATTAAAATCACGTCATGTAAGACGATTAAGAGAAGGTAAGTGTACCATTGAACAAGGATTTGTTTTATCAGACATTACTACAAGTTTGGAGAGAATTGCGGATCATTGTTCCAATATAGCAGTGTGCATTTTACAGGTGGCAGAGGATAGCTTTGACACGCACAGTTATTTAAATACAGTAAAAAGAGAGGATAATGCAACTTTCCAGAAACGAATGGAAGAAACAAGAAAGCAGTATCCATTGCCATAATAGGAAGACGAGGAAAATACATGATTTATTGTGTAGAAGATGAAAGAAATATAAGGGAACTTTTGGTGTATACTCTTGGAACTACGGGATTTGAAGCCAAGGGATTAAGTGATGGAAAAGAGCTTAAAAAAGCTTTAAAAGAAGAATTGCCTGAACTGATTTTACTTGATATTATGCTTCCGGGAGAAGATGGATATAGTCTTTTGGAAGAGTTAAAAAAAGAGCCATGCACCAGTGAGATTCCCGTCATTATGGTAACAGCAAAAGAAGCAGAATATGATAAAGTACGGGGTCTGGAAGGTGGAGCGGATGATTACATCACAAAACCTTTCGGAATGATGGAATTTTTAGCAAGAGTTAAGGCAGTTCTTCGAAGAAGTAAAAAACATGCATCTAAGAAGGAATATTGCTTTAAAGGATTGACTGTGAATGTAGAGCGACATCAAGTTTTTGATCGTGATAGAGCAGTAGAACTTACGCTAAAAGAGTTTGATTTGTTACGTTATCTGATGGAAAATAAAGGAATTGTATTGAGCAGGGATGAAATTTTAGAAAAAATATGGGGATATGAATGTGCGGGAGAGACAAGAACCGTAGATGTACATATCAGAACGCTTAGACAAAAGCTGGGAGATTCAGGCTTTTTGATTGAGACTGTAAGAGGTGTGGGCTATCGGATTGGAGACAGCTGATGAAACAGAGAATTATGAATCATGTAGGAGTGCTGGTGGCATTGGGGATTTTTTTAAGTTTCCTTGCCGCCAGTGGCATTATGTATGACAAATATAATAATTATATGCAGCAAGATGTAAAAAATGAGACAGAATATATTCGTTATGCTTTAAAAAATATGGGGACAGAATATCTTACACAGGAAATGGGACAGCTCACAACTAGTCGGATTACTCTTTTAGATCCGGAAGGAACAATTTTATATGATTCAGAACGTTATCCAAATGAAATGGAGAATCATGGGAATCGTCCAGAAATTCAAGCTGCCATGGAAAAAGGAGAAGGGGAATTAATCCGTTTTTCCGAGACCCTTTCCCAACAGACATTTTATTATGCGGTGAAATTGGATAATGGAAATATTTTAAGAATTTCCAAAACAACGGATAGTGTTTTTCATACAATGGTTTCTAGTTTTACACTGATGGGCATTTTATTTTTGATTATTTTTACATTAGGGGTTATTTTAATTGAGCGACAAACAAAAAAGTTAATTGACCCTATTAACCAACTGGATTTAGAGAATCCCTTAAAAAATGTAGAATATGAAGAACTTCGTCCTCTTTTAAATCGTGTAGATGAGCAGAATAAGCAAATTGCCAGTCAGGTGAAAGAATTAAAGCAGGCAGAAGCTGTACGTCGTGAGTTTTCAGCAAATGTTTCCCATGAATTAAAAACTCCACTGATGTCCATATCTGGTTACGCTGAAATCATGAAAAATGGGATGGTAAGAACCCAGGATATTCCTGAATTTGCAGGACGTATTTATGATGAAGCCAGTCGTTTGACTAGCTTAGTACAGGATATTATTGAAATTTCTAAGTTAGATGAAAAAAGCGGAGAAATGCCTTTTGAAATGGTAGATCTTTATGAAATTGCACAGGATATTTGTCAAAATTTAACTTTGCAGTCAAAAAAGAAAAATGTGACACTTTCTATAGAGGGAAGTAATGTGGAAATTTATGGAGTGCGCCATATTTTATATGAGATGTGTTATAATCTGGTGGATAATGCTATGAAATATAATAGAGAAGGTGGATATGTAAAGGTTTCTTTAAGTGATACAAAAGATCAAGTCACTTTTTCTGTAGAAGATAATGGAATTGGAATTGCGAAAGAAGAGCAGGAGCGAATTTTTGAACGCTTTTATCGAGTGGATAAAAGTCATTCTAGAAAAACAGGAGGAACAGGTTTAGGACTTTCTATTGTAAAACATGGGGCAGCTCTTCATCACGCACAAATTATTTTAGATAGCCAGCCAGATAGAGGAACACAAATTCAAATTCAGTTTAAAAAAATTGTATAATATAGGAGCTGTTGCACGGGGCAACAGCTTCTTTTTTTAATATTTTTTCCATGTATCTCTTACAAATAATAATAGCATTGGAAATAGTTCCAATCTTCCGGCAAGCATATCAAAAATGAGAACTAGCTTAGCACCATTGGAAAATATAGAAAAGTTTTGTGTAGGACCAACTAGTTCCAGTCCTGGACCAATATTATTCAGTGCTGCAGAAATACTTGTGAAGTTTGTTACCATATCAAATCCATCTAAGCTAATAAGAAGAATGGAAGAAGCAAAAACTAGCACATATGCAACGAGAAACACATTGGTGGAACGAACAACTTCATGTTCAAGAGTATGGCCATCTAGTTTCAACTTACGAACACAGCGCGGGTGCAGTAAGGTGTGTAGTTCTTTTTTTATTGTTTTGATTAAGATAATAAAACGTGATACCTTAATACCGCCTCCTGTACTGCCAGCACATGCTCCAATAAACATTAAGAGGACTAAAATTGTTTTAGAAGTTTGGGGCCATAAGTTAAAATCAGTGGTTGCATATCCAGTAGTTGTGATAATAGAACCAACTTGAAAGGCTGCATGGCGCAGAGCTTCACCAATGCTGGAATAAAGGTGTGTAATATTTAAAGTAATAACGGTAATTGAAGCAAAAATAATACCTAAATAGCAACGTACTTCTTCCATACGGAAAGCTTGAGCAAATTTTTTACACCAAAGCAAAAAATAAGCATTAAAATTGATACCAAACAAAATCATAAAAACAGTGACAACAATTTGTACATAAGAAGAATATCCGCCTATGCTGTCATTTTTAATACCAAACCCTCCCGTACCTGCAGTACCAAAGCTTGTTGTTAAAGAATCAAATAAAGGCAAGCCTCCTGCCAATAATAGAAGAATTTCTAGGATTGTTAAAACAATATAAATTACATACAGAATTTTAGCTGTGGATTTTACAGTAGGTCGCAGTTTACTTACAGATGGACCAGGACTTTCGGCTTTCATTAAGTTCATATGAGATCCACCATGCATTTCCATAAAGGAAAGAAGGAATACTAGTACTCCCATTCCGCCAATCCAGTGAGTGAAGCTTCTCCATATAAGCATACAGCGAGGAAGTATTTCCACATCTTTTAAAATACTAGCACCAGTTGTGGTGAAACCAGATACTGTTTCAAAAAGAGCATCAATGGGATTACTTATAACACCGCTAAAAAGAAAAGGAAGTCCTCCCATAAAACTCAATATGATCCAACTTAGTGCAACAGTTACAAAACCTTCTTTAATATAGAAAATAGAATTTGTTGGCTTTTTATGTGTTAGAACTGTTCCAATTAAAACACATAAAAGTGCAGTAAATACAAAGGACCAACCACTATATTCCTGATAGATAAGGGCCGTAATGCAGGGAAGAAGCATGAAAGCAGCTTCAAAATATAGAACCCTGCCAATAATGGATTTTACAATTGAGTAATTCATAATATCTCCTGATTTTTATTTTTTCAGAATATCTTTTAAGTCATGTAAACCGAGGATCGTTGTGACTACAATAACAGTGTCACCTACCTGGATGGTATCTTGTCCTCTTGGAATCTGGATATTGCCATTTCGATTAATGCAGGCAATTAACAGATTATCTTTTAAATTTAGGTTGTATAAAGGTGTATCTGTAATAGGAGAGCTTTCTTTTACAGCAAACTCAAGAGCTTCTGCCTGTCCATCTAAAATATGACAAAGAGTTTCTACATTGCTACTTAAAGAGTTTTCCATAGCACGTACATAACGTAGAATGTAGTCGGCAGTAATGTATTTTGGATAAATAACACTGCCTAAATCCAAACCATCAATAATATCATCAAAAGCAATACGATTTACCTTTGTAACCAGTTTTGCATGAGAATTCTTTTTAGCAAAAAGAGATAAGAGAATGTTTTCTTCATCCATATTAGTCAGGGTTACAAAAGCTTCAGTTTGTGTGAGTCCTTCTTCTAAAAGTAGCTTTTTATCTGTACCATCACCACAGACAATAGTAGCTCTTGGTAAAAGCTCACTTAATTCCTCGCAACGTGATGTACGTGATTCTACCATACGAACATCGATTTTTAGTTCATCCAAAAGTGTTGCCAGATAATAGCCCAAAGTTCCCCCACCTACAATTAAAGCGTTTTTTACCTGATGGGTATTCACACCTATTTTTTGGAAAAATTTCGCTGAACTTGCAGGTGAGGCAATAATGGAAATAAAATCATAATCTTTTAAAACAAAATTGCCAGAGGGAATAAATACCTCATCTTCTCTTTCAACACCGCAGATTAAAATATTGCATTTAAGTTTCTCTACAATTTCCATGATAGAGAGTCCGCCTAAACGGAATTCAGGTAAAATTTTAAATTTTAATAATTCTACTCTACCTTTGGCAAAAGTATCCAACTTAATGGCAGAAGGAAAACGAAGAAGTCTTGAAATTTCTAAGGCCGCAGAATATTCAGGATTGATAATCATAGAAATACCAAGGCTTTTTCGGATAAAGCTTCGTTCTTTATTGTAAATTGGATTGCGGACACGGGCAATTGTATGACATTTACTTACTTTCTTGGCAATGACACAACAAAGTAAATTCAATTCATCAGATCCTGTAACTGCAATCAAAATATGGGCATCTTCAATGCCAGCTTCTGAAAGAACATTGACACTGGATCCATTTCCTGTAATTCCCATAACATCAATGTTTTCCGAAAGTTGCTGAATTTTTTGTGGGTTTGTATCAATAACCACAAGGTCATGCTGCTCGTAACTAAGTTGTTCCGCTAAGGTACTTCCAATTTTGCCGCAGCCCACAATAATAATCTTCATAAGAACCTCCAAACACTATTAAGATAATATAAAAAACATAAGAATAAAATAAAGATTATATAAAAATCAAGTTACATTATAACACTAATAAGTATATTTGCAATGAATATTTGACAAAGAATACGGTTTTTGATATATCTGAAAGGAACGTATGGAAAGGAAATGAAAAAATGCTAAAAAAATCAAGAAAAACAGTGAGCTGTGAGTATTGTAGTAATTATATTTATGATGAAGATTTGGGATATTATATTTGTGATGTGAATTTAGATGAAGATGAGATGAGCCGCTTTCTATCAGATACTTTTTATAATTGTCCTTATTTTCAAATGGATGATGAATATAAGATTGTAAGAAAGCAGATGTAGAAAAGATTGCGCTATATGGGCAGAATGGATATAATGGAAAATAAGTGTTATCTAGATGGAGTAAAGGATGAGATGAATATGGATATGAGAAATGAAGTAAAAAATATGAAGGCTGATAGTTCTAAAATGGCAGCTCTTTCCCTGGAAATAAGAAATCAGGCATTAAAAGCAGCAGCTTTAGGATTACAAGAGCAGAAAAATAAAATTTTTCAGGCTAATAAAGAAGATCTAGAAGGGGCAAAAAGCGCAGGTGTATTGCCATCTGTAAGAAAACGATTGAAGTTTGATGAAACAAAACTAAATGCAGTAATAGAAGGAATAGAACAGCTAATTAAGTTGCCCGATCCGTTGTCTAAAATACAACTGGCAAGAAAATTAGATGACAATTTAAAACTGTACAGAGTGACCTGTCCAATTGGAGTGATTGGTGTTATTTTTGAAGCCAGACCAGATGCTTTGGTGCAGATATCTTCCCTTTGTATTAAAAGCGGAAATTGTGCAGTATTAAAAGGAGGAAAGGAAACAGCCAGAACCAATAAGGTGTTATTTGATATTATTTATCAGGCAGTGATAAAATCCGGATTGCCAACGGGCTGTATGCTTCAGGCAGAGCAGCACCAGGAAATTGATGAGCTTTTAGCTTGTGATGATTGTGTGGATTTGCTAATTCCAAGAGGTTCTAATAGTTTTGTTCAATATATTATGAATCATACAAAAATTCCGGTTATGGGACATGCAGATGGAGTGTGTCATATTTATGTGGACAGCTCTTATGATAAAGGCAAAGCAATCCCTATTCTTATTGACGCTAAGACACAGTATACAGCTGCCTGCAATGCAGTGGAAACCTTGTTGGTTCATAGAGCTATTGCAGAGGAATTTCTGCCAGAAGTGGAAAAGGCTTTAACAGAAGCTGGTGTGAGTATAAGGGGGACAAAAGAAGTAGGCAAAATTATAGAATGTGAAGAAATGCAAGAAGAAGATTTTCATACAGAATATTTAGATATGACAATTTCTGTAAAGCTTGTATCTGACGTGGATGAGGCAATTTGTCATATTAATACTTATGGTTCTCATCACACAGATTGTATTTTAAGTGAAAATAAAGAAAATGTAGAAAGATTTATGCAGTTAGTAGATTCTGCTGGTGTATACCATAATTGTTCTACCAGATTTGCAGATGGATTTCGTTATGGATTTGGGGCTGAAGTAGGCATTAGTACAGGAAAAATACACGCCAGAGGACCAGTAGGTTTGGAAGGATTGGTAACTTACAAATACAAATTATTTGGACAAGGACAGATTGTAAGTGATTATGCCACAGGGAAAAAAGCGTTTCACTTTGAGGAAATAAGTGAGGGAAAGGAATAAATGGAAAAATCAAAAGCAATTTTGCAAAGTTTGTTACCGGTTGTAATGTGGCTGGCAGTTCAAAGTGTGGTAAGTCTTGTGTTTATAGTTTGGAGAGATTATCCACCCTATTTTGATGGTGTGTTGATTAATTTTGTGACATTAGTTATAGGGGCAATTTGGTATCGGAATCTAAAAAAGAAGGAAAAGACATATAAAATTGTTATTTCACCAGTAGCTTGGATTGGTCTTGCTTTTTTAGGAGGAGCAATTCAATTCTGTACCAGTTTTGCAATAGCCGGGGTATCAGGACTATTTCCCCAGGAAATGGAAAATTACACAAATGTTATGGAAAATCTGGGAATATATAGTCCTACTTTTTTCTCAGTAGTGTATACGATGATTTTGGCACCCTTTGTAGAGGAGCTGATTTTTAGAGGACTTACTTTAAAGATATTAGAGAAAGCTTTTCCATTTTGGATTGCCAATTTTTTGCAGGCATTATATTTTGGAATTATACATGGCAATATGGTTCAGTCTACATACGCTTTTTTGGCAGGACTGTTGTTTGGTTTTGTAATGTATAAATATAAAAGTTTAAAATGTGTAATTTGGTGTCATTTTTTTGTGAATTTTTTAGGGATTGTTTTAGGAATTTTTCCTATTCCTTTGTGGACAGGGGTTCTTCTTACCATAGTTCCTCTTGGAATTTTGTGGGGAATGGAAAAAAAGAAAAATACTTAATGAGAAAATGCTGTAGTTTGAAAGAAAAATCCTTCGAACTACAGCATTTTTAGTTTAACATGTAATATGTATTATTTAGTTTTTGATAAAGCAGCTTCGTCTGCAACAATTGTTACATCAGGATGAAGCTGTAAGATAGAAGCAGGAACCTGTGGAGTAATTGGTCCATTGATTACTTTGTTTAAGATTTCAGCTTTATCTTCGCCACTTACAACAACAAGAATTTTTTTGGCACTCATAATTGTGCCGATACCCATAGTATAGGCCTGACGAGGTACATCAGCTTCGTTTTCAAAGAAACGTTTATTTGCCTGAATAGTACTTTCTGTTAAGTCTACACAGTGTGTTGTTTTTGGAAAATCGTCTGCTGGTTCGTTAAAACCAATATGTCCATTATGACCAAGACCTAAAAGTTGTAAGTCAATACCACCGACTTTTTCAATGATTTCTTCGTAAGCTTCGCATGCTGCATCACTGTCCTTGTCTAATCCATCAGGAACATAAGTACATTCTTTGCGAATATTCACATGATCGAAAAGATTGTGGTTCATAAAATAGCGATAGCTCTGATCATTATCTCCGCTTAAACCTCTGTATTCATCAAGATTGCAGGAGGTAATCTGTGAGAAATCTAAATCTCCGTTCTGATACCATTCAATCAGATTTTTATAAGTACCTACAGGTGTAGAGCCTGTGGCAAGACCAAGTACACAGTCAGGATTTAAAACAACCTGAGAAGCAATGATATGTGCTGCTTTTTTGCTCATTTCGTCATAATTTTTTGTTTTGTAGATTTTCATTCTCCATTCTCCTTTTTGTAAAGTAGTTGAATACTTTTTTTAAATTTTCCTTCATTATAATATGAACAGAAAGGAAACTCAATGATAAAATGTAGAAAGTCTATTTTCTGTCCGAAATTACTTTAATCGAAGATGCATATTCTGAAGGTGTCATTCCCGTTAGTTTTTTAAATTGACGGGAAAAATAGTGGATAGATGTATATCCGATAAATTCTGATATTTGCGTGAAATTGTGATGATTTTCTCGGATAAGCTGTTTGGCTAATTCTATTTTTAAACGTGAGAAATAGTCAATGACACCACACTGATCATGTTCTCTGAAAAGTTTTTGAAGTTGAGAACGACCAATTAAATTATCTCGGCAGATTGCTTCAATAGTTAGATGCTCTCGAATATGCTCTTCTAAATATGTAGTAATTTTATTGTATAGCAAATCATCACTTTTTAGTTTCATGGATTTTATAGCAGGTGCAGAGTACTGGCCTAACTGTAAGTTTCGAATCATGGTAATAAGTAAAGCTTGAAGATAAATTTTAATTAGTTGTTCTGATCCAAAAGGCGCATTGGTATTTCGCACCATTTCCATGGTCTGTGGGTTATTTAAGGGTGTTTTAATGCAACGTTTTGCTTCATAAATAATTTGAGCAATGAAATTACGTTCCTGTTCTCCGATGCTGGTCTTTAAATTCTGAAAATAAGCCATACATGGCGAAGTGCAGTCAAAGGAAATTACAACAAGATTAGGAGCAATTTTTCCATTGGCGCGAACTGTGTGAAATTCATTTGGTTTGTGGAAAATAATTTCTCCTTTTTTTAAAGTATAGGCTTTACCGTCAGCAGTTACCTCTACCTCACCTTTATCCACACATAAAAATTCCCAAAAATCATGTCGTTCGCCAGGGAAGCTATAGTCACTCATGTATTCAAAATAATGAATGGTAATGATACTATCAATTTTTACATCTTCAATTAATTCTAAACTTTTAAATGGCATGATAAACCTCCTAAAAAGAATGAACGTTAATTTTATTATAAAGGAAAAAAAGTGAAAAATCTACATTTGTATAAAAAAGTTGTATTTGTAGAAGGAAAAAGCTAAAATAAAGAAAACAAGAGGAGAAAGAGGAAGAAATATGA
>JARIAQ010000001.1 GCA_029257775.1 Blautia sp.
CACAGTTAGAAGCACTGGGCTATGGAAACTGTCCAATCTGTGTTGCAAAAACACAGTACAGTCTGACAGATGACCAGACAAAACTGGGAGCACCAACAGACTTTGAAGTAACAGTAAGAAATCTGAAGGTTTCTGCAGGTGCAGGATTTGTTGTAGCATTGACAGGAGAAATTATGACAATGCCAGGACTTCCAAAAGTACCAGCTGCTGAAAAGATTGATGTAGATGAAAGAGGTAAAATTACCGGCTTATTCTAAAGAGATGCGGAGTTTTAAGGAGGATACAACAATGGGATTTTCAACAGTACCATGTAACGAATTTGTAGAAGTATTAGCATCAAAGGCTCCAGTACCAGGCGGTGGTGGTGCATCTGCATTAGTAGGTGCAATCGGAACTGCTTTAGGAAACATGGTTGGAAGTCTAACTGTAGGAAAAAAGAAATATGCAGAAGTAGAAGACGAAATGTGGGAGTTAAAGAAAAAGTGTGATGAACTTCAGAAAGACTTCCTTCGTTTGATAGAAAGAGATGCAGAAGTGTTTGAACCTCTTTCAAAAGCTTATGGTATGCCAAGAGCTACAGAAGAGGAAAAAGCAGAAAAAGCAAGAGTCATGGAAATCGTATTAAAAGATGCATGTTCTGTTCCAATGGAAATTATGGAAAAATGTTGTGAGGCAATTGAAGTAATTGTTGAATTTGCTGCAAAAGGTTCCACCTTGGCAATCAGTGATGCAGGTGTAGGTGCGGCGTTTTGTAAGGCTGCATTAAAAGGTGCGAGTTTGAATGTATATATTAATACAAAATCCATGGCAGATAGAGCGTATGCAGAAGAATTAAATCAGAAAGCCGATGCTATGCTGGAAAAATATACAAAAATTGCAGATGAAACATTTGAAAGCGTATTATCCAGATTAAAATAAGAAAATCAGAGAAAGAAATTGGAGGAAGCTAGAAAATGGCTAAGAGATTACTTGGTAAAGAAGTAACAGCAGCATTGAATGAAAGAATTAAAGCAGATGTTGCAGAGTTGGAAAGCAGAGGAGTAAAACCTACATTAGGTATTATTCGTGTAGGGGAAAATGAAAGTGATATTTCTTATGAAAGAGGAGCTACAAAACGCTGCGAAACTTTAGGAGTTGCTTGCGAGAAGATTTTACTTCCTGCTGATGTAACACAGGAAGAATTACTGGCAACAATTGATAAAGTGAATAAAGATGATAATATTCATGGAGTATTATTATTCCGTCCACTTCCAAAACACTTAGATCAATCTGTAATTGAAAATGCGTTAGATCCTGCAAAAGATGTTGACTGTATGACAGATGGTTCTATGTCTGGTGTATTCACTGGAAAAAATGTAGGTTTCCCACCATGTACACCACAGGCATGTATGGAAATTTTAGATCATTATGGAATCGACTGTACAGGTAAAAAAGCAGTTGTAGTAGGAAGAAGTTTAGTAGTTGGAAAACCTGCTGCAATGATGCTTATTAAGAAGAATGCAACAGTTACTGTATGTCATACAAGAACTGTTGATATGCCTTCTGTTGTAAAAGAAGCTGATATCGTTATTGTAGCTGCCGGCCGTGCAGGTGTGGTAGATGATACATACTTAAGAGAAGGTCAGGTTGTTATTGATGTAGGTATTAATGTAAATGAAGAAGGTAAGCTTTGTGGTGATGTTGATTTCGAAAAAGCAGAACCAATTGTAGAAGCAATTACACCTGTTCCAGGTGGAGTAGGAAGCGTTACAACTTCTGTTTTAGTAGGTCATGTAGTAGAAGCTGCAAAAAGAAAATTCGCTTAATAAGATTTTAAAGCCCTGTAAATAGTATATTTATGGGGCTTTTTAGTACCATAAAAGTGTAGTTGTTAGAGAGTAAGAAACATTGGAAGATATTATTCCTTGTATTCAAGAATTAGATGAAGCAGAAGCGTATTATATGGAAAAATTTTCATAGAATAGCAAAAAGCTAGATTTAAATAGATTAATAAGTATACGTTAAGAAGAGGGGAATGAAAGATATTATGTCGTTGTTGTATTTAAGTGATATCTTAAAAAAGACAGGATTGGACTTGTCAAAGATATTATTGATTCGCCATGCATTATCCGATAAGGAATGTAAGGAATTTTATGATTTAGGTAAGATAAAAGAATATACACAAATACAAAAGAAGAAGATGTTTCCTTGTCCTGATCGATATAAGTATTGGATTACTTTTATCAGTAATGGTGGGAATAGTGCAGTTTTAGATAAGTGTTATCAAGTTAAAGGATATCAAGAGGGAACTACAGATTTAGTGGAAAAAGATTTAATAAGGGAAGAGTGGTTCCGCAAAAATGGTATTTGTTTTGATTTGGAAGAAATAGATATTTTAAAAGAATATGAAAAAAGATTAGTAATAGATTGGGGGAAAGGAACAAGAAGTTGGAAACAGAGAGCTATAAATGAAAAAGAAATTTTATCTATTCAATCAAAACAGAGAGTTATATTTTCAGGATATGAAAATCTAGTTCTTACATATAGAGAATTAAAAGAAATTTTAGAAGATAATTTAACATATGCAGATTGGCATACGGCATTATCGTCTGTTCGTGCTGTTTATCTGATTGTGGATAGGACAGATGGAAAACAATATGTGGGCTCAGCATACGGAGAAGGTGGTCTTTTACAAAGATGGTCCATGTATATCAATACAAAACATGGTGATAACAAGAAGATGAAAGAACTAATTTGTAATTATCCAGAACGATATCATAATTTTCAATTTTCAATTTTGCAGATTTGTCCAAATACTATGGCAGAAGAGCAGATTATTCATCTGGAAAACATGTATAAGAAGAAGTTAATGACAAGGAAATTTGGTTTAAATGATAATTAGTGTGTGTTTGACCAGCAAAGGGAAAATAGTTATGTAGTGGGAGCTATTGTATGAGGTATTTACCTCAGGCAGTAGCTCCGTTTTTTTACGTAATTTTATTGAAACTCCGGCATATTTTTTCGAAACCAGAGAGGCATAAAATTTCGTTGACATTTCGTATTTTTTCTTTTTTCAATAGAAACAGAATGAAAGAAAGTTTTCCAAAGTTCAGAGTATAAATCTGTGTTTCTCTTTGCGTTTTCCAGAGAAGAAAGCTCTTCTTGGGTAAGAGAAGTTAAGAAGGACTTTTGATCTGCGGGGTGAATCAAGGCAATCATGCGTTCCTTATCAATAATTATCCAGTTTTCAGAAGGCATACGATCTTCAAAATGAGGAGCAAGTAGTGTAAGAACATTGGACTTTGGTTGAATAATGGAAAGAAGTACGTTTTCATTACATCTTGAAAATCGTACAA
>JARIAQ010000002.1 GCA_029257775.1 Blautia sp.
CACAGTTAGAAGCACTGGGCTATGGAAACTGTCCAATCTGTGTTGCAAAAACACAGTACAGTCTGACAGATGACCAGACAAAACTGGGAGCACCAACAGACTTTGAAGTAACAGTAAGAAATCTGAAAGTTTCTGCAGGTGCAGGATTTGTTGTAGCATTGACAGGAGAAATTATGACAATGCCAGGACTTCCAAAAGTACCAGCTGCTGAAAAGATTGATGTAGATGAAACAGGTAAAATTACCGGTCTGTTCTAATAGATAGACACATAGACTGATAGTAAATAGTACCTGAGAGACATTAAGGGGGGCAGTTGTGTATGTTTAAAGAGGAATATAAGGCAGTATGTAATGGGGCAGTAGGAAAAAGTAACTTATTAAAGAAAAATCCATTGGGATATTTTATTTCTTCCATGGTTGCAGGTATGTTTATTTCCTTTGGAAGCTTTGTAGCTTTCTTTTTGGGAAGTGTTATATCAGCAGGAAATGCAGCAAGCTGGACAAAACCAGTGCAGGCTTTTGCTTTTGCATCAGCGCTAAGCCTTGTTGTAATGGCAGGTGCAGAGCTGTTTACAGGTAATAATTTTGTAATGGCAGCAGGTGCTTTTCGAAAGGCTGTTTCATGGGCAGATACAGTAAAACTATGGATAGTCTGTTGGCTGGGAAATCTTTTAGGCTCTATTGTGGTTGTAGCAGGATTTTGGATTACAGGAATACCAAGAGGTGATGTGGCTGCATATTTTGGTCAAATTGCAACAGGGAAGGTAGGACTGGAGCCTATTCCCTTATTTGTAAGAGCTATATTCTGTAATATTCTTGTATGTTTAGCTGTTTGGTGTGCAACAAAGATGAAGACAGAGTCCGGTAAATTGATTATGATTTTCTGGTGCATCTTCATTTTTATGGTATGTGGATTTGAACATAGTATTGCCAACATGAGTATTCTTGGTATAGCTGTAGCAGATGGAACGGTTAATATTGCCCAGTATGCGTATAGCGTACTTCTGGCAACTGCCGGAAATATGGTAGGTGGTGTGATTTTTGTAGCGCTTCCGTATCATTTTATTTCAAAAGAAAAATAAAATATAGAATATACAAAAAAGAGGATTGTCACAAGGTGGCAATTCTCTTTTTTAGTAATCAATTTGGATTTTCATTGTAATGGAAGGGGTATGTATGGAGGATCAGAAACTGGAAAATCTTTTAAATTTAGCATTAAGCTCCACACCACAGGAAAGAGAAAAATCACCACAGCTAAACGTAGGGTATAATACAAAGGATAAAACGTGGGAATTAATTATAAAATACTCTGGGGATTTAGGAAAAGTGGTGGGAGAAGATATTCCAAAAGTAGAACTTCTTAATCAATTTGCGATTATACGAATTCCTGAAAGCAAAATAGAGGAATTATCAGAAAATCCACAAATAGAATTCATAGAAAAACCTAAACGTTTATTTTTTGCAGTGGATCAAGGAAAAAGTGCATCTTGTATGACGGCAGTACAAAGTGAATTTTCACCTTTAGGAGAAACTTTGACAGGAGAGAATGTTTTGGTGGCGTGTATTGATTCCGGCATTGATTACAGTCATCCTGATTTTCGTAATCCTGATGGGAGTAGTCGCATCTTGCGTTTATGGGATCAGACCATAGAGGGAAATCCTCCAAAAGGTTATTTTCTGGGAACTGAGTATACAAAAGAACAGATTGATATGGCATTGCAGCAGGACAGCAAAAGAGATATGGAAAAAATCGTACCAAGTCGTGACTTAAGTGGACATGGAACAGGAGTAATGGGGATTGCAGCAGGTAATGGAACAGCATCACAAGGTGTTTATAAAGGTGTAGCGTATAAAAGTGATTTGCTGGTAGTGAAAATTGGGACACCTATTGCAGATGGATTTCCCAGAACAACAGAACTGATGCAAGGAATTGATTATGCTATTCGGCAAGCGATTGCTTTAAAAATGCCTCTGGCTTTGAATCTTAGTTTTGGAAATAATTATGGTTCTCACAGTGGAGAATCTTTGATAGAAACTTACATAGATAATGTAGCATTACTGGGGAAAAATGTAATCTGCATAGGTATGGGAAATGAAGGAAGTGCGGCTATTCATACTTCTGGACAGCTGACAGAGAGACAGGTAGAAGAAATTTCTTTAGCTATTAGTGAGTACGAAACGGGAATTAGTGTACAAATTTGGAAGCAATATGTAGATGAGATGGAATTTGTACTGATACATCCCAATGGTGAAATAGTGGGAAATTTTAATCAAATATTGGGATCTCAGCGTTTTACTATTCAGAATACAGAGTTGTTGGTATATTATGGAGAACCCAGTCCGTATAGTCTTTCTCAGGAAATTTATATTGATATGCTTCCTAAAAATCAGTATATTGACAGCGGTGTGTGGAAAATTCAATTGGTACCGTTAAAAGTTGTGGATGGCTCTTATGATTTATGGCTTCCGGGAGGAGGTATTTTAAATGAAGGAACGGGATTTTCTTTTCCCACACCAGAAACAACATTAACAATTCCTTCAACAGCCGGGAGAGTGATTTCAGTGGGAGCATACAATTCTAGATATATGTCCTATACAGATTTTTCAGGAAGAGGATACACCAGATTACGAAAAGTAGTAAAACCAGATTTGGCAGCTCCAGGAGTGGATATTCGTACAACTGCAGTGGGAGGGGGATATTCTAACCGAACAGGAACTTCTTTTGCAACACCTTTTGTTACAGGAGCCGCTGCGTTGATGATGGAATGGGGGATTATAAAAGGGAATGATCCTTTTTTGTATGGAGAAAAAGTGAAAGCATATCTAAGACGAGGGGCAAGACCTCTTTTAGGAGGGAAATATCCCAATGATCGAATAGGCTATGGTGTATTGTGCTTAAAAGATAGTTTTCCTAAGTGAAAGTTGCTTTGCTCTCACAGACTTTTTTATCTAGAAATAAAAGTCTGTGAGAGTTTGGATTTTATTTATTTTGAATTTGACGTCCTTCGTGGTTCAAATGATAATTATCTTTATAAATTAGCTGAGAAATAGGGACAAATTCATAGCCTTTGTCTTGCAATGTAGTAATCAGTGTATCCAGAGCATCTTTTGTATATTTTGCGCCATTATGGCATAGAATAATGCTTCCATTTCCAAGTGCTTTGTGTTCAGTTACACGTTTGATAATATCTTCCGCTCCATAATCTTTCCAATCCAGAGAGTCAATATCCCATTGAATGGGATAATAATTATTTTGCTTTGCATTTAGAATTACCTGGTTATCGTAGTCTCCATAAGGAGGGCGGAATAAAAACATATCAAACCCCGTCAGTTCTTTTACTTTATTATGTACCGTCATTAATTCTTTAGTTTGTTCTTCAGAACTTAATTGTGACATATGTTTATGGTTTTCGCTGTGATTGCCTAAGTCATGTCCTGCCTCGTAAATTCTTTTTACATCTTCTGGATAATTTTCTACCCATCCACCTGTCATAAAAAAAGTTGCTTTAACATTATGGCTGGCCAGAATATCTAGAAGAGTTTGGGTGTCTTCATTTCCCCAGGCAGCGTCAAAACTAATAGAAATCTGCGGTTTTTCTGTTTCAACGCAGTAAATGGGGAGTTCTTTACCTCCCACAGTGTTGCTTACAGAAACAATGTCAGGAAGTACAGATAGGGCAGAAAAAATTAAAAGTCCAGCAAACGCCAGTAAAAGTATAGTGTTAAAAAAACGTTTCAATAATATTGAACTCCTTAAAACCTATTTATTCTTATTGTATTTTTAAGAGGTTGTAAAAAGAACAGTAAGAGATAAGTGGTAACAATTTCCCTTAGTTGACATTAAGGAAAGACATTAGTATACTTAAAGGAATATAGAATGTGAGGGATAGAATTTGAGCAAAATCAATGTACATCTTTTAGGAAGACCATATGTGGAAGTAGATGGAGAAAGAATAAATTTTCCATATAAAAAAGCGGAAGGCTTTTTTTACTATTTATGTGTGAAAAAGAACGCAACGAGAGAAGAAATTATTTATATTCTCTGGGGTGCGGATAATGAAAATGTGGGACGAAAAAATCTGCGAGAAGCTGTTTATCAGATAAAAAAGTTACTAGGGAAAGAAATTTTAGTTACAGCAGGGCATACTGGCATTTCTTTAAATCCAGAATGTATGCCTGAGATTGATTGGGATTTTGTGACAGAAGAAAATATTTTAGAACATGAAGAAGAGGGATTTTTATCACATTTTCATATTAAGAATAGTTACGAATTTGAGGAGTGGATAGAGTCCATGCAGGAACAGTATGACCAGTCCTTCTTAAAATGTGCCCGAAAACGTCTTCACGATGCCAATGCTGTAAAGGATATGGCTCAGATACAAAAATATAGTAATATTCTTTTGAAACATGACTCTTATAATGAAAAGCTGTATCAGGAAATCATGGAAATTTACGCTTCCAGTGGAAATTATAACATGGCTATTAAGCTGTATTATGATTTGGAAAAAATTCTGGACGAAGAGTTAGGTGTAGAACCGTCAGGGGAAATTACAGAGTTGTTTCACAGGATTTTTAATGTAAAAGGGAATATGGTTGTGGATAATGGAAGCTGGAATTTGCCTTTTACAGGAAGAACAGAAGAAATTTATCGTATTAGCGAATGCATTGTAGGTACTGGAAGATGGGGATATCCCCAGTGTGTTGCTATTAGTGGTGAAGAGGGTGTTGGTAAAACAGCCCTTTTAGATAAAGCAAGACAGATGGTACGTGGATATCAAATGATACCGTTAAATGCAGCTTGCTACCGGGATGAGTCGGATTTCTTTCTTCGTCCGTGGAATGATATTTTTTGGGAAGTTGAGCAGTGTGTTGGAAATGGTATTTTTGAAAAAGAAATTGTAGAAGATGAAAAAGGTCAGATAAAGAGAATTTTAAAAGGGGTCCTTGCTGAGGGTGAAGAAAAAATGGGTAGGCTGACCTATCAGATTTTAGAACAGTCTGTTTTGGAAATGTTTCGAAGAATCGCAGAGCATCATAAAGTAGTTTTATTTTTCGATGATATTCAATGGTTGGATAAAATGAGTTTTCAACTTCTCAATCGTGTTTTGCTTACAATTGGTACGGATAAGATTTTGCTTATGTGTACTTTTAATCAAGATAATGATACCGAAGTTATGGAGGCTTTGGAAAAATTAGTGAAGAATGATTGTCTTCAGGTAATAAATCTTCATTCTTTTACCTGGGAGGAAACAAATGAACTGCTTCATCGACATTTGCCTCAACTTGATCAGGAACTTAAGAAAAAAGAAAGTATATATCAAATGACAGATGGAAATGCCTTTTTCTTAATGGAGTTGATGAACTTAATTAAGGAAAAGGGATATACCTTGGAGATATCTCCAAAGACAACAAATCTTATAAAAGCGAGGATTGCAGGTCTTCCAGATCGGGAAATAGAGGTATTATATTGCATGTCTTTATTTCCGGAAAAGATTAGTATAGAAGAATTGGAATTTCTTCTTCCAGAACTGGATAGATTAACTTTAATTCGGATTTTAGAAAAGCTTCAAGAGCGTAGTTTGATTAAAGAAATTTTAGTAGGATGGAATATTTATTATAAATTTGTTCATCGCATATTCAGAGAATACTTGTATGAGCATCAAAGTGAGGGAAAAAGAAGAATGTATCACCAGATGCTTGCGCAGTATTATGAAAAACAGGCAGAAACCAAGGAAAATTTTTCCTGTCTTCCAATGATCATTCACCATTATGAGAGATGTCGCAATCGGGTGAAAACTTATGAGTACAAAATTAAATATTTGAAGGAATATTATACGATTATTAATGAGAATTTTCCTGTCCTTCATTGGGAGATGGAATATGGTGATGACGAATACGGCATAACAAAGAGAGCAGAAGAAATGCTTGCTTTGGTAGAAGAAGTAATCTGTTTAGAAGACAACTCTCATCAGGCACAGGAAATGAAAATGGAAATGTATTATTTAAAGGGGCGCTATAAAATTGCCATAGGGGAATACGATACAGGAATTCAATGTGTTACGGAAAGTATGAAGCTGGCAGAACAATTAGGTGAGAAAAAGATGCTCCTTAATAATTTCAAACAAATGATTTTTTATGGTATTCAGGTAGAAGACTTGATTCAGGTAGAAGAATATGTTCAAAAAGGATTATGCTATCTCCGAACAGAAGAGAAAGTAACGGAAGAGAGAGGGGTATTTATGCGTTTGCAAGGATGTTATTTTCTTCATAAGGGAGAATATACCAAAGCAGAAAAAACGTTAATTGATGCCATGAAGATCTTTCGGGAATGCGCAAAGGGAAGAGAACATTTTAATATGAGTATTGCTGCTTGCCAGGGATATTTAGGCGACTTAAGCAGATGCCAAGGAGATTTGGAGCAAGCTATGGTCTATTATGAGCGGGCCATTGAAATGGGAAAAGGAAAAGTTGTAACAAATGGACTTGGTCAGTTTTATTCTGGAATGGGCCAGATTTTATACTTACAAGGTAGAGATAAGGAAGCACAGCAATATTTGGAAAAAGCAATTTCTTGCTTGAAACGCCATGGATATTATTGGGGGCTTGAACGAGCTCAGATTTATATGGCAATGCTTTTAAAACGGCAAAATTACCAAGACGAAGCTAGGGTTTATTATGAAGAAAGTAAGCAGATATCTGAGAAAATCAAGAATCCAACAACAATGGAACTAATTAGAAAATTTGAAGATAATATGTAGATAAATACAATAGGATTGGAAAACGTCTAAAAAGAGATTATGCAAAATGACATTTATTGACGCTTTTTTGACACCAACAATGTATAATTTCACATATAATATAAAGAGGAAAAGAGGGTGCGATATGAGTAATATTATAATTACTGGTAAAGATTTAACACTGGAGCAGATTGCTGCTATTTGTCGAGGACATGCAAAAATTGAGTTGGCAGAAGAAGCAAAACAGAACATCATCGAATCCAGAAAGGTAGTAGATGACTTAGTTGCGGAAGAAAAGGTTGTATATGGAATTACTACTGGATTTGGTAAATTTAGTGACGTTGTGATTTCTCAGGATCAGTGTAAGGCACTTCAGAAAAACCTGATTATCACTCATGCAGTAGGTGCAGGAAATCCTTTCTCAGAAGATATTGCAAGAGGAATTATGCTTTTGAGAATTAATAACCTTGTAAAAGGCTTTTCTGGTATTAGATTAGAAACAGTACAGACAATGGTAGATATGTTGAATAAAGGCGTTACAGCATTTATTCCAGAAAAAGGTTCTCTGGGAGCTTCTGGTGACCTTGCACCATTATCACACATGGTTTTACCTATGTTGGGACTTGGTATGGCATATTACGAAGGAGAACTTCTTCCAGGTGCAGAGGCTATGAAACGTGCAGGTATTCCTACAATTGAATTATCTGCAAAAGAAGGTCTTGCATTAAATAACGGTACACAGGCTATGACATCTGCAGGTTCTCTTGCATTATATGATGCATTAAACTTATTAAAAGTAGCAGATATTGCAGATGCGCTTTGCTTCGAAGCACAGAATGGTGTTGTAGATGCTTTAGATCACAGAGTACATGATGTTCGTCCACATTCCGGACAGCTTGCAACAGCAAGAAACCTGTTGAAACTTCTGGAAGGAAGCAAAAATACTACACGTCAGGGTGAAATTCGTGTACAGGATGCTTATTCCTTGAGATGTTCACCTCAAATTCATGGTGCTAGTAAAGATGCAATCAATTATGTATTAGATAAAGTTAATATTGAAATCAATTCTGTTACAGATAACCCGATTATCTTCAAGGAAGATCGTGCAGGTATTTCAGGCGGTAACTTCCACGGTCAGCCAATGGCGCTTAGCTTTGACTTCTTGGGAATCGGTGTAGCTGAACTGGCAAATGTTTCTGAAAGACGTATTGAACGTCTGGTAAATCCTGCATACAGTGATTTGCCTGCATTCTTAACACCACATGGCGGTGTTTGCTCAGGATTTATGATTGTACAGTACTCAGCAGCAGCATTAGTATCTGAAAATAAAGTATTGGCACATCCTGCATCTGTGGATAGTATTCCTTCATCAGCAGGTCAGGAAGACCATGTATCTATGGGTACAATTGCAGCTAGAAAAGCTGGAGAGATTGCTAAGAACGTAAGACGTGTTCTTGCAATGGAATTGATGGTTGCATGCCAGGGTATTGATATGAGAGGCAACAAAGGTCTTGGTAAAGGAACACAGGCTGCTTATGACTTAGTTCGTAAACAGGTTGCTACTTTAGATGATGACCGTGAATTGTACGGAGATATCAATTACTGTGAAGAAATCATTGAAAATGGTGCTTTGATTAAAGCAGTAGAAGAAGCTATTGGCGGTGTAATCGAAACAAGATAATGTAAAACTTAAAGAGGGTGCGTTACGGCTGTGTTTGGAGAGGGACCCCTTTGTCAGCCGTAACTATCAAAAAAAGAGGGAGGTTTATTTTATGGAAAATTTGCTTAATCCTGTAGTAGTTGCAGTTGTACTTTTGTGTGTACTCTGTTTGCTGAAAATTAACGTACTTTTATCCATGCTGGTATCTCTGTTTGTGGCAGGATTTGTTGGTGGTATGGGTATTGAACAAATTAAAAATTCTCTTTTAGCAGGTCTTGGTGGAAATGGTGAAACAGCACTTGCTTACGTCCTGCTGGGAACATTGGCAGCTTGTATGGCAACGACTGGTATTACAGAAATTCTGTCAAAGAAAATTGCAAAGATTGTAGGTGGTAATAAATGGGCTTTAATTTTAACCTTATTGATTATTGCCTGCTTATCACAGAACTTAATTCCAATTCATATTGCATATATTCCAATTTTGGTTCCACCATTACTGGTACTTATGAATAAGATGAAATTGGATAGACGTGGTGTAGCATGTACCATAGCTTTTGGTCATAAGGCACCATATATTGCAATTCCATTTGGATTTGGATTGATTTTTATGACAATTATTCGTGATAACATCAATGCCAATGTACAAGATGGTTGGAATTGGAAGGTAACAATTGACGATGTTACATCAGTAAACTGGATTCTTGCAGCTGCTATGTTCATCGGTCTTTTAATTGCTCTGTTTATTACATACAGAAAACCTCGTGAATACAAAGATGTTCAGATTGAAGGAGTAAAAGAAACAGGTGATTTAACTCTGAAATACGAACACTGGGTGGTATTAGCTGCATTAGTAGTAGTAGTAGTAGCTCAGATTATATGGAAATCTCTTCCAGTGGCAGCATTAGGTGGTCTGTTAGTAATCTTTGTTTTCCGTGCTATTAAACCAAAAGATATTGATGCACAGTTCCAGGAAGGTATTAAACTGATGGGATTCATTGCATTCGTTATGTTAGTAGCTGGTGGATTTGCTCAGGTTATTAAAGATACCGGTGCAGTAGATGAATTAGTTAAGAGTTCTGTAAGTCTTATGGGCGGAAGTAGATGGATTGCCGCTACTGTAATCACATTAATCGGTCTTTTAGTTACTATGGGTATTGGTACTTCTTTTGGTACTGTTCCAGTACTTGCAGTATTATATGTTCCATTATGTCATCAGGTTGGGTTCTCACCAGCAGCTACAATCGTTTTAATGTCTGCAGCAGCAGCTCTTGGCGATGCTGGTTCACCAGCTTCTGATACAACACTTGGACCTACATCAGGTTTGAATGCAGATGGTCAGCATGATCACATTTGGGATACATGTGTACCAACATTCTTACATTTTAATATTCCATTAATGATTGCAGCCATTGTTGCAGCACAGTTCTTATAAAATAGAGTTTTGGATGTTCAAATAAATTGGCACCCATCATATTTTATATAAACAATAGATTTGCAATTATCTATTGTAAGTTATGTGAAAAGAGCCTGTTCCGGCGCCTGCGGAATGGGCTCTTTTAAAAAAACAAAAACTATACAAAAATACTCTGGAATATTTAAAAAAGATGTGCTATAATAAAAAAAGCAAAGAGAAAATCATTTGCAGCATAATATGTATAGAATAAATCAAAATATGAAAACTAAGTTTAACAGGAGGTAGTTATTATGCAAAAATATGTATGTGAACCATGTGGTTATGTATATGATCCAGAATTAGGAGATCCAGATAATGGAGTAGAACCAGGAACAGCTTTTGAAGATCTTCCAGAAGATTGGGTATGCCCAGTATGTGGATTAGGAAAAGAGGAATTTGTTTTAGAAGAAGCATAATTTCATATAGGTTTTATGAGAAGGCAAAAAGCAGGTTCTTTTAGGACCTGCTTTTTTATGTTATAATAATGTCTTATGATAGAAATGAGGAGGAGATGAGGTATGAAGTTTACAAAAATGCAAGGGATTGGAAATGATTATGTTTATGTAAATTGTTTTCAAGAACAGATAGAAAACCCTTCAGAATTATCAAAAAGAATTAGTGACAGACATTTTGGAATTGGATCTGATGGATTGATTTTAATTAAACCCTCAGAAATCGCAGATTTTGAAATGGAAATGTATAACGCAGATGGAAGCCAAGGAGCAATGTGTGGAAATGGTATGCGATGTGTAGGAAAATATGTCTATGATTATGGTCTTACAGATAAAACCCAAGTTTCCGTAAATACCAAGAGTGGAATAAAATATCTGGATTTAACAGTGGAAAATAAAAAAGTAAAACAGATTCGTGTGAATATGGGTGCACCTGAATTGAATCCGGCAAAAATTCCAATGATATACCAAGGGGACAAGGTGATTAGTCAGCCTTTTAATGTAGGAGAAAATATTTACGAAATAACAGCAGTTTCTATGGGAAATCCTCATGCTGTAATTTATACAGATGATGTGAAAAATCTACCTTTAGAAGAAATTGGACCAAAATTTGAGAAGTGCTCTGTATTTCCAGAAAGTGTAAATACAGAATTTGTTCGTGTTATTGATCGAAAAACTGTGGAAATGCGTGTTTGGGAGAGAGGAAGCGGGGAAACATTAGCGTGTGGAACAGGCGCTTGCGCAGTGGCTGTAGCTTCTATTTTGAATGGCTATACAGAAGACGAGGTGACTGTGCGACTTCTAGGAGGAGATTTAAAGATTTTCTGGGATAGAAAAGAAAATCTCGTCTATATGACAGGTCCGGCAGAGATTGTGTTTGAAGGTGAAATAGAAATTTAAGAAGAGGATTGAAAAGAAAATGATGTTTACAAAGAGAATGAGTCTTGAGGATAAAAGATTTTATTCCCGTGTATTTCGTTTGGTTATGCCCATGGCTGTGCAGAACCTGATTAATGTAGGAGTAACGTCCACAGATGTTATTATGTTGGGAAAAGTAGGAGAAACAGCACTGTCAGGAGTATCTTTGGCAAATCAGATTTATTTTATTTTATCTTTGCTTTATTTTGGAGTTACTTCTGGAGCCTGTGTTCTTACAGCGCAGTACTGGGGTAAGAAAGATACAAGAACTATTGAAAAGGTAATGGGAATGTCATTTCGAATTTCGATTCTGGCAGGAATTATATTTGCAGGTGCAGCATTTTTCTTCCCGTATCAATTAATGCGAATCTTCACTGCAGATGAGGCAGTAATAGGCGCAGGAGTCAGCTATCTTAAAATAGTGGCATTTTCGTATGTGTTGTCTGCATTTACAAATGTGTATTTAAATATTATCCGTAGCATCGAGCAAGTAGTGATTGCAACAATTGTTTATGGAACTTCTTTGTTGGCAAATATAATTTTAAATGCAATTTTTATTTTTGGACTTCTGGGAATGCCTGCTATGGGAGCTGCTGGAGCAGCACTTGGAACACTTTCTTCTCGTGCTCTTGAAGTAGTAATTGTAGTTTATTATGCAATTCGTATTAATCATGTAGTGAAGATTAAGTTTAAGGACTGGTTTGTAAAGGATCGTGTTCTTGAAAAGGACTTTTTTACATATGCGTTTCCAGTACTGTTAAATGAAATTGCATGGGGAGCAGGAATGGCAGCCATTTCTGCTATTGTAGGTCATTTAGGAAGTTCTGCGGTAGCGGCTCATTCTGTAGCGCAAGTATGCAGACAGCTTTCTATGGTAATTGGATTTGGGATTTCCAGCGCAACAGCGATTATGATAGGGAAGGCCATTGGCGAGAAGAAGGAGGATTTAGCCAGGGAATATGGCAGAAAGTTTGTTAAAATTTCTGTTGTATGTGGCATTGGAGGAGGATTACTCATATTGATGATTTCCCCTTTTGTGCGCAATATGTTAAATTTGACACCTTTGGCAAAAAGCTATCTGACAGTTATGATGTTTATTATGTCTTATTACGTAGTTGGACAAGCTGTAAATACTACTTTGATTGTAGGGGTATTTCGGGCAGGGGGAGATACAAGGTTTGGACTTGCATTAGATGTAGGTGTTATGTGGCTGTGTTCTATTTTAGGAGCAACCATAGGTGCTTTTGTCATTGGAATTCCTATGCCATGGGTTTATATTTTACTGTGTAGTGATGAAATTATTAAAATACCATTTTCTATATATCGTTACAAAACTTATAAATGGTTGAAAAATGTTACAAGATAAATTTCAAAATACTATTGACAAAAAGAAAATTGTGCACTTTGGATAATGCAAAAGTGAGATTCTTCTTTATAACCATGAAAAACCAAATTTTTCCTTAAAAATAAAAAAATTTTTATGTTTTTTAAGATGTCAAAAACAGGTTAAACAGTGGCTCTGCGAAGAAAAGTGGATATAAATAGTATAGAATTGTGCAATATTTACTCTTTCTTTCTAAAGAAAAAAATGGTATACTGTGAAATACAAAATATTGTAAAAACAAAAGCAAAAAAATAATATGAAATACCAGATATAGTGTTGCAAAAAATATGAGGTGAAAGTGATGATGTATGTAATTAAGAAAGACGGAACAAAAGAGGATTTCAATATTCAAAAAATCGTGCGTGCAGTAAATAAATCTGCATCTAGAATTATGTATGATTTTAAAAAAGAAGAAATTGATTTCCTTTGCGACTATGCAGAAGAAAAAGCACATTCTTTGAATAAAGAAGAAATTTCTATTCAGGATATGCATAATATTGTGGAAGGTGCTTTGGAGAAAGTAAATCCTGCAGTTGCCAAAAGTTACCGTGATTATCGCAATTACAAACATGATTTTATTCACATGATGGATGAGGTATATACAAAAAGCCAGTCTATCCGATATATTGGGGATAAGAGCAATGCAAATACAGACAGCGCTCTAGTTGCTACAAAGCGAAGCCTTATTTTTAATGAATTAAATAAAGAGTTATATCGTAAGTTCTTTATGACACGAAATGAACTTCAGGCATGTAAGGATGGATATATTTATATTCATGATCAGTCTGCACGTCTTGATACTATGAATTGTTGTTTATTTGACGTGGCAAATGTGTTAAGAGGCGGATTTGAAATGGGAAACGTCTGGTATAATGAGCCAAAGACATTGGATACAGCCTTTGACGTTATGGGAGATATTATTCTTAGTACAGCAGCACAGCAGTATGGAGGATTTACTGTACCTGAAGTAGATAAAATTCTTGCACCGTATGCAGAAAAAAGTTATCACAAATATTGTGAAGAGTTTTTAAAATATGTGGATCCTGATTGGAAGCCTGCAAAAGAAAGGGCACATCAGTATGCAATGGATAAAGTACGCCGTGATTTTGATCAGGGCTGGCAAGGGATTGAATATAAATTAAATACAGTCGGCTCTTCCAGAGGTGATTATCCATTTGTGACTATGACATTGGGATTGGGAATGGAACGTTTTGAAAAAATGGGTAGTATTTCTCTTTTAGAAGTACATAAAGAAGGACAGGGAAGAGAGGGACATAAAAAGCCGGTATTATTCCCTAAAATTGTATTCTTGTATGATGAGAATATCCACGGAGAGGGAAAAGAGGGAGAAGACGTTTTTGAAGCGGGAATTTCCTGTTCTGCAAAGACTATGTATCCAGATTGGTTATCTTTAAGTGGAAAAGGATATATATCCAGCATGTATAAGCGCTATAAAAAGGTAATTAGTCCTATGGGATGTCGAGCATTTTTGAGTCCATGGTATGAAAGAGGCGGTATGACACCTGCAGATGATAAAGATGTTCCTGTATTTGTGGGAAGATTTAATATTGGTGCGGTGAGTTTGCATTTACCTATGATTTTGGCCAAGGCACGTTCCGAGGATAAAGATTTTTACGAAGTTCTTGATTTTTATCTGGAAATGATTCGCAATCTTCATATTCGTACTTATGACTATTTAGGAGAAATGAAAGCCTCTACAAATCCGCTGGCTTATTGCGAAGGTGGTTTTTATGGCGGTAATTTAAAACCTTCTGATAAGATTAAACCATTATTAAAGCCTATGACAGCATCTTTTGGTATTACAGCCTTAAACGAACTTCAGGAACTGTATAATGGCAAATCTATTCGTGAAGATGGTAAATTTGCCTTAGAGGTACTTCAGTATATTAATAAAAAGGTAGAACAATATAAAAAAGAAGATGGTAATCTGTATGCAATTTATGGAACACCGGCAGAAAGCCTTTGTGGACTGCAGGTAGAGCAGTTTAGAAAAAAATATGGCATTGTAGAAGGTGTTTCTGACAGACCTTATGTAAGTAATAGTTTTCATTGCCATGTAACAGAAGATATTACTCCTATCGAGAAACAGGATTGTGAGGGTAGATTCTGGGAACTTTGTAATGGTGGAAAAATCCAGTATGTACGTTATCCTATTGGATATAATGTAGATGCTATTCGTGCGCTAGTTAGACGTGCTATGGATTTGGGATATTATGAAGGAGTAAATCTTTCCCTTGCTTACTGTGATGACTGTGGACATGAAGAGTTGGAAATGGATGTATGCCCAGTATGTGGTTCTAAAAATCTGACCAAGATTGATCGTATGAATGGCTACTTATCCTATAGCCGCGTACATGGAGATACTCGTTTAAATACAGCCAAGATGGCAGAAATTGCAGAACGTAAATCTATGTAGAGTTTATAAAATTATTTATAAATATTTTTAACAGAAGAGAAGGTATCATGAAATGGATTTAGCTATCTTTCGTGAGTATCTTCTTTTTTGTATTTTTCTACTTATTTCTGAAAGATTTAGTTCCATTTTCGAAAAAATTGTGATACCATATTTTTGGTTTTTATATACATTTAGAAAATAGGGGGATAGGAAACATGGAATCATATGGATATTTGTTAGATTTAGCATTGATTTTACTGAGTACAAAAGTATTTGGTCTTATTACAAGAAGGGTAAAGCTTCCCCAAGTGGTTGGTGCTCTTTTGGCTGGTTTGATTTTGGGACCTGCGTGTATAGGAGTGCTACATCAAACAGATTTTATTTATCAGATTTCTGAAATTGGTGTTATTGTATTAATGTTCTGTGCTGGATTGGAGACAGATATTGACGAGTTAAAGAAAAGTGGAAAAGCATCTTTTGTGATTGCGTTGTTGGGTGTTATTGTTCCATTGTTGGGCGGATTTGCAGTGGCAGCATACTTTAACAGACCTGGTATTTTAGAACCTGCAGCAGATGTAAGCGTGATTTTGCAGAATGTGTTTATTGGTGTTATTCTTACTGCTACATCTGTAAGTATTTCCGTGGAAACATTAAAAGAAATGGGAAAATTGAATACTAAAGCAGGAAATGCTATTTTGGGAGCAGCAATTATTGATGATATTTTGGGTATTGTGGCGTTGACAATCATTACTAGTTTGGCAGATTCATCTGTGAATGTTGCTATGGTATTTATTAAAATTATTGGTTTCTTTATCTTTGTAGGAGTGGGAGGATATCTGCTTCACATTGTATTCCAGAAATGGGTAAAAGGATATGAAAGAGACTTGCAGCGTTTTGTTATTCTGGCATTTGTAATCTGTTTGCTATTTTCCTATTGCGCAGAAGAGTTTTTTGGAGTAGCTGATATTACTGGTGCATTCTTTGCAGGGCTTATTATTACCAAGACAACCCATACTACTTATATTGCAAGAAGATTTGGTATTTTATCTTATATCTTTTTATCACCTGTATTTTTTGCAAATATCGGTTTGCAAGTAGAACTTCCAAGTATGAGTCCTATGATTGTGTGGTTTGCAGTTGCATTAGTAGTGGTTGCAGTTCTTACAAAGGTAGTAGGATGTGGTGCAGGTGCAAAAATTTGCAAATACAATAATAAAGATTGTGTACGAATTGGTGCAGGTATGGTTTCCAGAGGCGAGGTTGCGCTGATTGTAGCGGCAAAGGGACATGCTATTGGACTTATTTCTGCGGATTTAATGGGACCTATTGTAATTGTGGTGGTTATTACTACAATTATTTCTCCAATTCTTTTAAAGATGACTTTCAGTGAAAAAGATCATAAAGGGGACAAAGGTGATTTTGTAGAAAGTGATTTGATGAAGCAATTGGAAGAATATGATAAGGAAATGGAAAAAGAACAGTCTCGATACGTAACAATAAAAGACAGGAAATAAAAGAGGAGGGAGTTGTAACATTAAGCAACATTAGAGCTATTTTTTGATGTTGTTTTAATGTGACAACTCTCCTTTATTAGAAGGAGAAAAAATGGCAACAGTTTTTTTAGCAGCAGTAAATGCAAAATATATTCATTCAAATTTGGCTGTATACAGCATGAAGTCTTATTGCAAAGAATATGAAGAATATGTGGAAGTAGGAGAATATACAATTAATCAACAAAAAGATGAAATTTTAAAGAGTATTTATGAGAAAAAGCCTGATATTTTATGTTTTTCCTGCTATATATGGAACATTTCTTTCGTTAAAGAACTTATAGGTGATTTAAAGAAAATTCTTCCGGAAACTGTTATTTGGGTAGGAGGACCGGAAGTTTCTTATGATGCAGAGAGTTTTTTACAAGAGATGCCAGAAGTGAAAGGTGTAATGTGTGGAGAGGGAGAACAAACCTTTTTGGAACTAGTACAGCATTATGTAGAGAGAGAAAGTGAAAACACATTATGTAACATTAAGGGGATTGTATTTCGTAGAAATAAGGAACTTGTGAGAAATCCTTTCCGTGAAATTATGGATATGGATAACTTGGTGTTTCCATATAAGAAAATTTCCCTGTTTGAACATAAAATTATTTACTATGAAAGTAGTAGAGGATGTCCTTTTTCGTGTAGTTATTGTTTATCTTCCATTGATAAAAAACTTAGATTTCGTAGTCTTTCTTTCGTAAAGGAAGAATTGCAGTTTTTTCTGGATAAAAAAGTTCCTCAGGTAAAATTTGTAGATAGAACTTTTAATTGTAAAAAAGAACATGCTCTGGAAATTTGGAAATATATTCATGAGAATGATAATGGTATTACAAATTTTCATTTTGAAGTTGCAGCAGATTTACTTACAAATGAAGAAATTCAGTTGATTAACAGTATGCGCCCTGGATTGATTCAATTAGAAATTGGTGTGCAATCTACAAATCCTAAAACTATTCAAGAAATCAATAGAAAAACTAGTTTTGAAAAGATTTCACAAAGAGTTAAACAGGTACAGGAAGGAAAAAATGTTCATCAGCATTTAGATTTAATCGCAGGTTTGCCCTATGAGGGATATGAGAGTTTTAAAAAATCTTTTTGTGATGTGTATGCTTTAAGGCCCAATCAGTTACAGCTTGGTTTTTTAAAATTGTTGAAAGGTTCTTATATGGAAATGAAGGCGAAAGATTATCAATGCGTATGTAAAGCAAAGGAACCTTATGAAGTATTAAAGACCAAGTGGTTGTCTTATGGGGAGATATGTAGGTTAAAAGGAATTGAGGATATGGTGGAGGTGTACTATAATAGTGGACAGTTTAACCATACTATAAAAGCTTTGGAACATTATTTTTCAGATGCTTTTTCCATGTATGAGGCTTTGGCAGATTTTTATGAATGTAAAGGCTATTTTGGACTTTCTCACGCAAGAATAAGACGATATGAAATTTTGATGGAGTTTTTAAAAGAAAAAGAAGTTGGAAATATTGATTATTTTAAAGAATTGATGATTTTAGATCTTTATGCCAGAGAAAATTTGAAAACAAGACCAATGTGGGCAGCAGATAGAAAGCCATATAAAGATAAAATACAGGAATTTTATATAAAAGAAGCAGAGAAACCAGATTTTTTACAGGAATATGTGGGGTATCAGCCTAAACAATTGGAAAAAATGACTCATCTTGAAATATTTACTTATAATGTTTTGGAAGGAAAAGAAGAGAAAGGGAACTACCCAGTGTTATTTGATTATAGAAGGAGAAGTTTCCTTACGAATAATGCTACTATGTACAAAGTGGTTTTTTAGAATGGAGAATTTATGACAAAGAGAACCAAAGAAATTTTGGATAAATTGGATCAGGTTTATACAAGAGAGTATAAGTGCTATCTGAACCATGAAAATCCAGGACAGCTTTTGATTGCTACAATGTTAAGTGCACAGTGTACAGATGCCAGAGTTAATATTGTGACAAAGGATTTGTTTGTGAAGTATGAAAATATGCAGGCTTTTGCAGAAGCAGATTTAAAGGAATTAGAACAGGATATTAAGCCTACAGGTTTTTATCATAATAAAGCTAAGAATATCATCGGATGTGCAAAGAAGATTTGTCAGTTGTATGGAGGAGAAGTACCAAGTAATTTAGAAGATTTAGTAAGTCTTCCAGGTGTTGGGAGAAAAACGGCAAATGTAATTAGAGGAAACATTTTTCATGAACCAAGTGTGGTGGTAGATACTCATGTGAAACGAATTTCCAAAAGACTAGGATTTACGAAGGAGGAAGATCCTGAAAAAATAGAGAGAGACTTAATGAAAGTTTTACCAAAAGACCATTGGATTCTTTATAATATTCAGATTATTACTTTTGGAAGACAGATTTGTTTTGCACGTTCACCAAAATGCCAGGAATGTTTTTTGACAGAATATTGTCGGGAGTATAAGGAAAAGCAAAAGAAAAGCAGGAAAAAGTTATGATTGAGTATGTTGTGTTGGATTTAGAAACTACAGGATTAGAGCCTTCTAAGGATAGAATTATAGAAATTGGTGCCATAAAGATAAGAAATAAAGAGGTTGTAGAAGAATATACAACATTGATAAATCCGCAGATGGAAATTCCAGAAAGAATTACAGAACTTACGGGAATTTCAAATGAAATGGTACAGGAAAAACCGTATATAGTAGAAGTGCTAGGACAGTTGTTAGATTTTTGTGCAGATTTGCCTCTTTTAGGTCATAATTTGATGTTTGATTACAGTTTTTTAAAACATCAGATGGTAAATGCAGGTCTGAAATTTGAGAGAAAGGGACTAGATACTTTAAAGCTTGCAAGAATACTCTTACCAGATCTTCCAAGTAGGAGTTTACAAAATCTTCGTATACATTATGAAATCTTCCAAAAAGATGCTCATCGAGCACTGGAGGATTCTCGTACCACGTATCTGTTGTATGAAAAATTGAGGGAAGAATTTGAAGCACAGCAGCCAAAACTCTTTGTGCCAAATCAACTGATATATAAAGTCAAGAAGCAAGGGCCTATAACAGCAGCACAAAAACGATACTTGCAGGATTTGATAAAATATCATAGAATAGAGCTGAATATGGAAATTGATAGTCTTACAAAAAACGAGGCATCTCGAGAAATTGATAAAATATTGAGTACCTATGGGAAAATAATGAGGTAAAGAATATGATGAATATGAAAAATTCAAAAACGAAAAGAATATTTGCTGCGGTGCTTGCGGGAATTATTATTTTAGCAATGGTCATTCCCATGGCAATGTATGCCTTTGGATGATGCAACAAGGGAGGACGGAACATGAAGATAGGAAAATTGCCGGAACCTGTGTTAATACGCTCTGTTTTGAAGCAGGTAGGGCATCGCAGAAATGAGGTTTTAGTAGGACCTGCTGTTGGACAGGATTGTGCAGTTATGGAATTGGGAGAAGGAGAGGTTTTTGTACTGTCTTCGGATCCTATCACGGGAACCACAAAAGATATCGGTGGGCATAGTGTGCATATTACAGCCAATGATCTGGCAGCTTCAGGTGCAGAACCAGTAGGGATTATGTTGACCATGCTTTTAACGCCTGATACAGAGGAAGGGCAGTTAAAAGAGATTATGAAAGATGTAGAAGAAACCTGTAAATCCCTTAATATGGAAGTCTTAGGCGGGCATACAGAAGTAACAGATGTAGTAAAGCAGACTTTAATTTCTCTTACTGGCGTAGGCAAAATGAAGAAAGAAAATTTACTTACTACAGCTTCTGTAAAGTCAGGGGATGATATTGTAGTGACAAAATGGATTGGACTAGAGGGAACGTCAATTGCTGCAAAAGAAAAAGAAGAGTTACTTTTGGAAAGTTTTGCACCATATTTTGTAGAGACAGGAAAACGTTTTGATCAGTATTTATCTGTTCTTCCAGAAGCAAGGATTGCACGAGAGTGGGGTGTGTCTGCCATGCATGATATTACAGAAGGAGGCGTATTCGGTGCTTTATGGGAAATGGGAAGTGGTTCTGGTGTAGGACTTGACATTGACCTAAAAGCAATTCCTATCCGTCAGGAAACAGTGGAAATTTGTGAAGTATTAGGATTGAATCCTTATATTCTAATGTCTAGTGGATCTATGATGATTGCTACAAAAGATGGCTATGGTCTTGTAAGGAAGTTGAAACAGGCAGGAATCGAAGCTGCCGTAGTAGGAAAAGCAACAGAGGGAAATGAGAGAATTTTGAGAAACGGTGAGGAGACTCGCTATTTAGATAAACCACAGAGTGATGAGTTGTATAAAATTTGGAGGAAATAAAAGTGGCAAAATTAAATATTGTATTATTTGAGCCTGAAATTCCAGCAAATACAGGGAATATAGGAAGAACTTGTGTTGCTACAGGAACTCGCCTGCATCTGATTGAGCCTTTGGGATTTCAGTTAAATGAGAAAGCATTAAAAAGAGCAGGAATGGATTATTGGAAAGATTTAGATGTAACAACGTACGTCAATTATCAGGAGTTTCTGGAGAAAAATCCTGGAGCAAAAATTTATATGGCAACTACAAAAGCGCCAAAGACTTATGTAGATGTAGAATATGAAGAAGATTGTTATATTATGTTTGGTAAGGAAAGTGCGGGAATTCCAGAAGAAATTCTGTTAGAAAATCAGGAAACGGCTATTCGAATTCCTATGATTGGAGATATTCGTTCTCTGAATTTAAGTAATTCCGTTGCTATTGTTCTTTATGAGGCATTGCGCCAGAATAATTTTGATCATATGAGGTTAGAAGGACATTTGACAAAATATCAGTGGAAATAAAAAAGAGCTGTATCATTCTATAAATATTTTTGATAATTTATAGAATGGTTCAGCTCTTAATTTTTGTTAGTACTTTTTTGAAGTGTAAAGATAAATTCGGTACCTACACCTTCGGTACTAATTACGTTAATATTCTGTTTATGAGAATTGATAATTTCTTTTACAATAGAAAGTCCCAGTCCCGTTCCTTTTCGATCTTTTCCTCTGGAAGTATCGATTTTATAAAAGCGATCCCATATTTTTGAAAGGCTTTCTTTTGGAATTCCACATCCGGTGTCTTTTACAGAAATGAAAACAGTTTCATGTTTTAATGTGGATTCTACTTTAATAACAGAGTCTAGAGGACTAAATTTAATGGCATTATCAATGAGATTATATAGGACTTGTTGAATTTGTCCCATATCAGCATAGACAAATAGTGTTTGCCCTGTAAGTAAAAGTTCAATAGAAATACGCTTTTCACGGCAAATGCCTTCAAAGGCTTCTGCTGTAGTTTTGATGGTACGGTTAATATCAAAATCGGAATAGTCCAGTTGGCGACCTTTTTCATCTAAATTATTTAAAGTAAGCATGCTTTGTGTTAATTTATAAAGCCTATCTGTCTCATATACCACAATCTTTAAATATTTTTCCTGCATTTCAGGAGGAATAGTCCCATCTAGAATAGCTTCCGTATAGCCTTTGATGGATGTAAGAGGAGAGCGAAAATCATGAGATACGTTGGAAATGAATTTTCGCTGATAATTTCCTGTCATATCCAATTCATCAGACATATAATTAAGAGTTAATGCCAAATAACCTAATTCATCTTCTGTATTCAGAGGAATATTATACTTTAAGTTTCCAGATGCAAAGGCATTTGCGCCCTGTGTGATTTTTTTTAAAGGACGGTTAATCATAAAGTAAAATACTGGAATAATAAGTAGCATAATACCCAGAAATAACAGAAATAAAATATAAATGTTGTTTAGAAGACTGTCTCGCTGTTTGTATAAAAGCGACATGGGAAGGTGTATAGCAATATAGCCTTTTACCCGCATATTTGCAGTAACAGGTACCATAACACTTAATTGATCTTCCTGAAAATAATTGAAAAATTTTCCTACTTGATAATAGGAGCCGTTACATTGTACAGGATTAAAAGTATCTATTTTTGGAAAGTCCTTTGTGATAAAACTCTGGGAAGTATCCATTAAAATCTCACCTTTGGGACTAATAAGCCAAATTTTTTCTTTTTCATATACAGAAGAAGAAAGAAATCCATAAAATTCAGCAGGAGTATCAATTTCCTGATAGTATTTTACAGCACGCTGTCCGGCTATTTTCGATGCTTCCCGGTATAAACGTCCGCTATACACACTTTCTACATGATTTTCTACTAAATTTGTGCCAATCAAAGAGATGGCAGTAAAGCCTAACAGACCAAGAAAAATCATAGCAGTTATAAATTTTGCAAAAAGAAATTTTTTCATTTGTTTTTGACCTCAAATTTATATCCTATTCCCCAGACGGTAGAAAGCGCCCAAGAAGGATGGTCTTTGATTTTTTCTCTGAGACGTTTAATATGCACATCCACAGTACGGGTATCGCCAATATATTCATATCCCCAGATATGATCTAAAAGCTGCTCTCTTGTAAATACTTGATTAGGGGAAGAAGCCAGGAAATAGAGAAGTTCTAATTCCTTTGGTGGCATATCTAATTGTTTGCCGTAATAAATTACAGAGTAATTAGTAAGATTAATGGCCAAATCGGGATATTCCACATATTTACCAGAAGGTTGTGTTGCAGGAGCTACTGTTGGCTGATAGCGTCTTAATACAGCTTTTACTCGGGCAACTAGTTCTTTAGAGTCAAAAGGTTTAATAATATAATCATCTGCACCTAATTCCAATCCTAATACTTTATCAAAGATTTCTCCTTTGGCGGAAAGCATGATAATAGGAACATTAGATTTCTGACGAATTTCTCTGCATACTTGGTAACCATCAATGCCTGGAAGCATTAAATCCAAAAGGATAAGGTTTGGGGCAAAGGAGGAGAATGCAGTTAAAGCAGCTTCTCCGTCATTTACAATCTGGGTGTCAAAACATTCTTTTGTTAAGTATAGGGAAATTAATTCAGCAATATTGTTGTCATCATCTACAATAAGAATTTTCTGTTTAGTTACCATATAAATACCCCCTTATTTTTTAAATTCTACGATTGTAACACCAGCGTCGCCTTCACCAAATTCTGCCAGATGGAAATCTTTTACATATTTCAACCGTTTCAAATAATTATGCACACCTTTTCGTAGTGCGCCGGTTCCTTTTCCGTGAACAACTCGTACGCTGTTTAAATGTGCTAAGTAGGCATCGTCTAGATATTTGTCTAGTTCAGCAATTGCCTCATCTACGGTTTTTCCTAAAAGATTGATTTCTGTGCGGATAGAGGCAGATTTATTCATACGTATTTTACCAGCACCGGTACGCTGCAAAGATGGAGCTGTGATTACTGGTTCATCAATTAATACGAGATCAGATAAATGTACTTTGGAGCGAAGAATACCCATTTGTACAAAAACCATTCCCTTTGCATCTGGTTTGGAGCTGATGGTTCCTTTAACATTTAAACTTAGTACTTTTACAGCATCTCCAAGAGAGATATCCTTAGGGGTAAGAGAAGATTTCTTCTTTTCTGGAGTTTTAAGAGCCATTTTTTTACCGGTCTGATCCATTTTTTTGCGCAGTTCAGAACGTTTTTGCTCTAATTCTTTAGCGGATAAGGATTCTTTTCCAGCTTTATTAAAAATTTTCATGGTTTGATCGGCATATTCTTTTGCCTCTCGTAAAATACGGTGTGCTTCTTCATTGGCATCACGGAGAATACGTTCTTTTCGTTGTTCTAGTTTATCCTGCTTTTCTTCTAATTGTGTTTTCAGACTTTCAATTTCTGTTTTATAACGGGCAATTTCTGCTTCTTCTGCTTCAATAGTTTTTCTGCTCTGTTCTAAAGTTGACAAAACATCTTCAAAAGATTCATCGTCTTGACTGATTTGTTCTTTGGCTTTATCAATAATATAAGCAGGTAAGCCCAGCTTCCCGGAAATTGCGAAAGCATTACTTTTACCTGGAATACCAATTAGCAGGCGGTAAGTAGGGCGCAGAGTCTCTACGTCAAACTCACAGGATGCATTTTCAACTCCATGTGTGGAAAGAGCATATACCTTTAATTCGCTGTAATGTGTTGTTGCCATAGTACGAATTCCTTGTGCATGAAGGTGAGATAGGATAGCAATGGCAAGTGCTGCACCTTCTGTAGGATCTGTGCCTGCCCCCAATTCATCAAACAAAACAAGAGAGTCACGGTCTGCTTTTTCAATAAAACGGACAACATTTGTCATATGAGAAGAAAAGGTACTTAAAGATTGTTCAATACTTTGCTCATCACCAATATCGGCATAAACTTCTTTGAAGATACTTAGGCGAGAGTTATCAAAAGCAGGAATATGAAGCCCTGATTGTCCCATAAGAGTTAAAAGTCCAAGGGTTTTTAAGGAAACAGTTTTACCGCCGGTATTAGGTCCTGTTACAACCAAAAGATCAAAATCTTCTCCAAGACGGACATCAATAGGCACAACTTTGTGTCTATCAATTAATGGATGACGAGCCTTTTTTAGGTTAATGATTCCCTCTGTGTTAAAGAGGGGTTCTGTGGCATTTTGAGATTTTGCCAGAAGTGCTCTGGCAAAAATAAAGTCTAGCTGTGTCATAACTTTTAGATTGTCTTCAATAGCTTCTAAATTTTCAGCAGCATACTGGCTTAGATTGGAAAGAATAATTTCAATTTCAGCCTGTTCTTTTACTTCCAGTTCTCTTAAATCATTGTTCAGTTTGACTATAGCCATAGGCTCTACAAAAACAGTGGACCCAGTAGAAGATTGATCATGAATCATACCTGGGACTTGGCCTTTGTGTTCTGCTTTTACAGGAATACAGTAGCGTCCATTTCGCATGGTAACAACTGCATCTTGGAGATAGGTTCTGGCTGAACCGCTAACATAGGAGGAAAGCTGACTGTGAATTTTATCGTTGGTATTTTTCATAGAGCGACGAATTTGCTTTAGTCCTGCGCTGGCATCGTCTGCAATTTCTTCTTCTGATAAAATACAGCGGCGGATTTCTAAACTTAGTGGAGTTAAAGGCTGAAGAATTTCAAACATACTATCTAAAGAATCCTGTTTTTCTTCTGCGTTCTCCTTTCGTGAATAAGCTTTGGCACGATTGGTATTTTCTAAAAGGCTAGAAAGAGATAAAAGTTCGCCGGTTCCTAAAGTACTGCCGATTTCCAGACGCTTTAAAGAGCCACGAATATCTTTGACGCCGCTAAAAGAAAGAGAGCCTTTTTGATAAATTCTTGTTAAAGCATCAGCAGTTTCTTGCTGCATGACTTCGATTTCATTTAAATCAGTTAAAGGAGTAAGATTTCTACATAAAACTTTTCCACAAGAAGAAGTGGCAAAGTTTTCTAGCATTTGAATTATTTTACTATATTCTAAAGTTTTTAAAGCTTTTTCATTCATAAAAATCACCTTGTCTAAGTTCTATTGTATTTGGTAAACTATTTCTATTAAAAGAAATAGGAAGTTATGTCCTATTTTACATTAAAATAAGAAGAAAGAAAAGGGAGTGGATTAGAATTTTTTGTGTAATCTTCATGAAAAGTTCATAAACTTTTGTTATAATGAAATATAGTTTTATGTGGAGTGTGTGACATGGACCAGAAGAAAAACGAAAATTCTTATGAATTTCTAAAAGAAACAATTAAAGAGAAACCTAGAGATACAAAAAAAATAGTGAAACATATTCTTCGGATTTTTTTATCCGGAGGTCTTTTTGGTTTGGCCGCCGCTGCCACTTTTTCGTTGGCAGCACCTAAAATAACAAAAAATATAGCAAAACAGCAGACGCAGTCCCAGATACAATTTACATCCGATGCAAAAAATAGTGAGACCAATACACAGGGTAGTACAGAAGAAGAAAAAAGCTCTCAAGGAGATTCACAAGTAGCAGAGGAAGAACTTACGCCTGAGAGATATGAAAAACTGTTTGAGGATATTTTTATTATAGCTGAAGAAACAGAAAAGTCTATTGTCCGAGTAAGAGGAAGTAAAAATGATGAAGTATGGTTTCAGACACCTTACGAAAGTGAGATTTCAGGCTTGTTAGTAGCAGAAAGTGGACAGGAGCTTTTTGTTCTGACAGAATATAGAATTGTAGAAGATGTTGATAGAATACAGGTAGTATTTTGTGATGGGACAGTTACAGATGCCAGATTTTTAAAAGGTGATACAAATACGGGATTTGTTATTTTAAAAATCCTAAAATCAGATATATCTGCAGAAACAAGAGAAGCGATTACCATAGCGCCATTGGGAGAGTCCTATGAAGTGAACCAAGGAGAACCTGTTCTTGCAATTGGAAGTCCTATGGGGTATAGTGACTCTGTTGGATATGGAATTGTTACATCCACTTGTAATAATATATCAAAAATAGATGCAGAATATGGCCTTTTAACTACAGATATTGTAGGCAGTAGTCTGGGAAGTGGTGTTTTGCTGAATTTAAAAGGAGAAGTCATTGGATTGATTGCACAGTCCTTTGCCAGTGAAGATACGCAAAACCTTGTAATGGGACTGGGAGTATCTGAAGTAAAAGAGATGATTCAGATTTTATCTGATGAAACCAAAGATATTATTTATATGGGTATTACAGGAAAGAGCATTACTTCAGATATTTCTAAAAAGAAAGGTATACCAATAGGTGTTTTTGTAGAGCAGGTAGAGGTTAATTCTCCGGCAATGCAGGTAGGAATCCAAAATGGTGATGTAATCATAGAACTAAATGGAGAAAAGATAGAAACTGTAAAAGGTTATCAGCAACAGCTCAAATCCTGTAAAGCAGGACAGACAATTAAAGTAAAAGCCATGCGTCAGGGAACAGAGGGATATGTAGAAGTAGACTTTGATGTGACGTTGCAGGCGAGATAGGAAGGATAGGAAAATGAGATTTATTGGTGAACTTCATGAAGGAGAAAAACTTTCAGGTATTTATTTATGTAAACATAAACAGGCAGCAGTGACAAAAAATGGAAAGTCTTATGAAAATGTAATTTTGCAGGATAAGACAGGAACTATTGATGCGAAAATTTGGGAACCAAATTCTCTAGGAATTGATGATTTTGATGCCTTAGATTATATTGATGTAGTAGGAGATGTTACTAGTTTTCAGGGGAATCTCCAAGTTAGTATTAAACGAGTTAGAAAAGCATCAGAAGGAGAATATGAACCAGGAAATTATCTTCCGGTAAGTAATAAAAATATTGAGACGATGTATCAAGAACTACTGGAAATTGTAAATCAGGTAAAGAATCCATATTTCCATCAGTTATTATTGAAATTTTTTGAGGAAGATGCAATTTTTGTGAAGACTTTTAAAGGAAATTCCGCAGCAAAAAGTGTACATCATGGTTTTATAGGAGGACTTTTGGAGCATACGGTTAGCGTAGCAAAGCTTTGTCTTTACTATTGTGGAACTTATAGCATTTTAAATAAAGATTTACTTATTACAGCAGCTCTTCTTCATGATATAGGAAAGACAAAAGAGCTTAGCGCCTTTCCTATGAATGATTATACAGATGACGGACAGCTTCTGGGGCATATTATGATAGGAGTAGAGATGATTCATGACAAAGCAAAAGAAATTTCAGAGTTTCCTTATAAGCTGGAAAGTGAATTAAAACATTGTATTTTGGCACATCACGGAGAATTGGAATATGGTTCACCGAAAAAACCGGCCCTTGCAGAAGCCGTTGCCCTTAATATGGCAGATAATACAGATGCCAAAATGGAAACTTTAACAGAAATTTTTGCAGCAGCGCAAAATCAAAAAGAGTGGTTAGGATACAATCGGTTGTTTGAGTCTAATTTGAGAAAATCAAGTTGCGAGTAAGATAAACTACATAAGGAATAAGAATGGGAAGTGGAGCTGTTGTATTTGAGTAGTATTTTATACAACAACTCCTTCTTTTCGGACAGGAGAGTTTATGGAATTTAAAAAGAATGATTTGGTAACAGTAAAAATTGAAGATATGGGCCATGACGGAGAAGGAATCGGAAAGGCAGAAGGCTATACTCTGTTTATTAAGGATACGGTAATGGGTGATGTGGTAGAAGCTAAAATTATGAAAATGAAAAAAAGTTATGGCTATGCAAGGCTCGTACGAGTATTAGAAGCTTCAAAAGATAGAGAAGAACCTAAGTGTCCTGTGGCAAGAGCCTGTGGCGGATGTCAGTTACAGTTTCTAAATTACGAAAAACAGTTAGAGTTTAAGAAAAAGAAAGTAGTGGGGAATCTGGAGAGGATTGGAGGATTTTCACATATTTCTGTTGAAAAAGTGATGGGAATGGAAAATCCATGGAGATATCGAAACAAAGCGCAGTTTCCAGTGGGAAAAGACAAGGATGGTAACTTAATTACAGGCTTTTATGCAGGGAGAACTCACTCTATTATTCCTAATACAAACTGTTATCTTGGAGTTGAAGTAAACGAAGAGATTTTAAATGCAGTACTGGATTATATGAGAGAAAACCACGTTCAGCCTTATGATGAGGTAAGCGGAAAAGGATTGGTTCGCCATATTTTAATTCGCTATGGATTCAAGACGAAGGAAATTATGGTTTGTGTTATCATCAATGGAAGAAAGATTCCCAACTCAGCCGGATTGGTAGAAAAATTGAAAGACATTTCTGGTATGACAAGTATTACTTTAAATGTAAATACAAAGAAAAATAATGTTATCTTAGGAAACGAAATTTTGCCTTTATGGGGTAAGGATTTTATCACAGATTATATCGGTGAAGTGAAATATCAGATTTCGCCTCTTTCTTTTTATCAGGTAAATCCTGTTCAGACAGAAAAGCTTTATGGCACAGCTTTGGAATATGCAGGTCTTAGAGGGAAAGAAACGGTTTGGGACTTGTACTGTGGAATTGGAACCATTTCTCTATTTTTGGCACAGAAAGCGAAAAAAGTATATGGTGTGGAAATTGTTCCGGCGGCCATTGAAGATGCAAGAAAAAATGCAAAACTTAATGGCATTGAAAATGCAGAGTTCTTTGTTGGAAAAGCTGAGGAGGTATTGCCTGCGAAATATAAAGAAGACGGTGTATACGCAGACGTGATTGTAGTGGATCCACCCAGAAAGGGATGTGACGGGGCATTGATTGAGACTATGTTGTCTATGAAGCCAGAAAGAATTGTGTATGTAAGCTGTGACTCCGCCACACTTGCCAGAGATTTAAAGGTGCTGTGTGAAGAGAGATATCAGATAGAGAAAGTAGCGGTATGCGATATGTTCCCAGGAAGTGTGCATGTGGAAACAGTCTGCTTATTATCACGCAAATAAGCGGTTTTACAGGCTTTTGTTGATGGGGTTTCAGTCTATTTGTCACCCATTTGCCACCGTAATTTTTAAAATTATCACTGAACAAAGAAAAGGGAGTGAAAACGCTGAATTATCAGCGGATTCACTCCCGATATTTTTATTTATGATGTTTTTGCTTGTGTGATTTTTTCAAAGAGATCAACGGAACGTTCAGCCATTTTTTCAGTATCGTGTATGTAGTGGTCAAGCATTTTTGTAACACTTTATTCGATAAATATCTAACTGTAACGTGCTTCCATAGGTGTTAAATAATGATTATAGGAATGGGGGCGAACATAATTGTACCAATTGATATATTTCATTGTAAGTTCATCCATCATTTCGATACTTGAAAATGAAGTAATGTTATAAAAATTACTTTTAAAAGTGTTATAAAATCTCTCCATAGGGGCATTAT
>JARIAQ010000012.1 GCA_029257775.1 Blautia sp.
CCCTTTTACTGTTTTTGGTTTTTCAACCGTTTTTAAAAATGAATGTAAAAGAATTTTCGTTTCATGTGTTTCACTGTTTAATTATCAAGGTTCCTGTCTTGTGACAGCTTCGATATTATATCATATCATTTTTAGCTTGTCAAGAACTTTTTTAAAAAGTTTTTTTCGCTGCCTTTCGGCGCTTCGCTCTCTTGCGACAGCCATACTAGATTATCACATCTGCATCTTTCTTTCAAGAACTTTTTTAAACTTTTTTCAGTCTTTTTCGACTGTTTCGTTGCTGTTTTGCGACAGCTTGACTATATTATCATTTATTCTGATATTTGTCAATACTTTTTTTATTTTTAATTTTTTCCTTTTTGTTTGCGCAATAGCAACTTTGATATAATATCACCTTCCATTCCATCTGTCAAGATAATTTTTAATGTATTTTTTCATAACAAAAACCACCCCAGAATTTCTCTTCAAATTCATGAGGTGGTCTGATTTTTATCACTTCTGATTAGATATTAGGATCTGTAGGGTCCCAGTTTTGACTAGCAGGGATTTTAATTGTTGCAGGCTTATCGAAAGGTGTCGCTACATAATCTGAAATTGTAACTTTAGTTCCTAATCTACAATTGTCATAAATCCATTTCGCATCGCGAACATTCAAGCGTACACATCCATGAGATGCCGGTGAACCCAGTTTGTTATAATCCCTTGCATGAATATTATAGCTTGTCATATTATATCCTGCCACAGAATGGAACAAAATTCCTCCACTGATTCTGGTACAATATTGACCATAGGAAGGTCCCATCAAAGTATGCCAACGATATTTATCCGGTGTATAAAATGTTCCTGTTGGTGTTGGTGTAGATGGAAGACCTACAGAACAAGTAAGTGTTTTCACTGGAATAATATATCCATTACTACCATCCTTTGCATATACCATTACCTGACATTTTTTACGATTAACTGTAATTTCATAAGAAGACTGTCTTCCCAGAATCCCATCTAAATCCTGTAACATATATCCGGATTGAGCAAAATAATACTTATATCTTCCTATGTATTTCCAACCCTGTGCCATTAACCCACTTTCATCAAACCAATACCAGGAACCTTTCATTTTTTCCCAGGTATTTATTGCTACCGTTCCATTCTTATAGGCATAGTACCACATGTCATTTCCTGTGCATATCCAACCGGTCTGCATCACTCCATTCGTATTTGCATAATACCAATGTCCATCTCCCGGCGCAAACCAGCCTGTCTGCATAGCTCCGTCTGCATAGGCATAATACCAGTTTCCATCTCCCGGTTCTATCCAACCTGTTTGCATAGCTCCATGAGCATTTGCATAATACCAACGTTCATTCTCCGCTAAGAACCAACCTGTTTGCATCACCCCATTGGCATTTGCATAATACCAGTGTCCATCCCCCGGCGCAAACCAACCTGTCTGCATGGCCCCATCTTCATATGTATAATACCAATTTCCATCTCCTAGTTCTATCCAGCCTGTCTGCATCACTCCATTGGCATTTGCATAATACCAGCGTTCATTTTCCGCTAAGAACCAACCTGTCTGTATAGCTCCATCTGCATAGGCATAATACCAATGTCCATCTCCTGGTTCTATCCAGCCTGTCTGCATCACTCCATTTCCACCTAAGTAATACCATTTACCTCGGATTTCTTCCCAGCCTTTTTTCATCGCTCCATCTGTTCCAAACCAATAATATTCCTCATCAATATACTGCCAGTATGTAGCCATATATCCTAACTTATCAAAATAATATCTTTTACCTTCAATTTCTCTCCAGCCATCTTTTACTAAATTTCCATTTTCATCTTTGTACTGCCATCCGGAAGCATCAGAAATCCAACCAAATTCCTTTTTACTATCAGTTCCTTCATTACCTTCTGTTGGTGGAAGAATGGAATCTTCTTCTAGATTTTCCTCTGGCAAAGTTTCTTGTTCTCCTTCAACAATTACCTCTTCTGGACTTTCTTCTGTCATTTCAGATATCGGGGAACTTTCTACACTTGTTTTTCCCATAGCCGATACCATAAAACTACTGCTCAAAACCCCCAAAGCAATTACAATAGCCTGTAATGTTTTTTTCTTCATTTTTCTTCCTCCTCCATTTTTATTCTATATTGTTATCCTATTACAATATTTTGGTAATTTCAACCTTATTTCTTCATATATAAAAAAATATCATACTTTTAATAAATAAAAAAGCCGGACCGTCAACAAACGGTCCGACATACAGAAAACTTATAAATATTTCTTTAAATCTTCTACTTTATCTAATTTTTCCCAAGGCAGATTCAAATCATTTCTTCCAAAATGTCCATAAGCTGCTGTTTGTTTGTAAATTGGGCGACGTAAATCTAACATCTTAATAATTCCCGCCGGTCTTAAATCAAAGTTCTCACGAATAATTTCTACTAAACGTGTATCAGAAACTTTTCCTGTTCCGAAAGTATCAACCATAATAGATGTTGGGTGCGCTACACCAATGGCATAGGACAACTGAATTTCGCATTTTTTTGCAAGCCCTGCTGCTACAATATTCTTTGCCACATAACGTGCCGCATAAGCTGCTGAACGGTCTACTTTTGTACAGTCCTTACCAGAAAAAGCACCGCCGCCATGACGTGCATATCCACCATAAGTATCTACAATAATCTTACGACCTGTCAATCCACTATCTCCGTGAGGACCACCAATAACAAAACGGCCTGTTGGATTAATAAAGAATTTTGTTTCACCATCTACCATATTTGCAGGAAGAATCGGATCAAATACATATTTCTTAATATCTTCATGGATCTGTTCCTGTGTCACTTCTGGATCATGCTGTGTGGATAATACCACTGCATCTAAGCGCATAGGCTTATCATTTTCATCATATTCTACTGTTACCTGAGTTTTTCCATCTGGTCTTAAATAAGTAAGAGTCCCATCTTTACGTACTTTGGTAAGCTGTAATGCCAATTTATGAGCAAGTGCAATTGGATATGGCATAAATTCCTCTGTTTCATCTGTTGCAAATCCGAACATCATACCCTGATCTCCGGCACCAATAGCATCAATTTCCTCTTCAGACATTCTATGTTCTTTTGCCTCTAATGCTTTATCTACACCTAAGGCAATATCTGCAGACTGCTCATCTATGGTTGTAATAACGCCACAAGTATCCGCATCAAATCCATATTTTGCTCTTGTATAACCAATTTCACGTACAGTATCTCTTACAATTTTAGGAATATCAACATACGCATTCGTTGTAATTTCGCCCATAACCATAACCATACCTGTTGTTGTAGCTGTTTCACAAGCAACACGACTCATTGGATCTTTTTCCATAAGGGCATCTAAAATCGCATCAGAAATTGCATCACACATCTTATCTGGATGGCCTTCAGTTACAGATTCAGAAGTAAATAATCTTTTTTCCATGTTTTTTCTCCTTTTCTTAGGTTTATATTTTCTCTCGTATTTTCTCCGCAGCACAATCCTCGCGGAATATTTTTCACTTCATAGAACATTTTTACTATAAAACGAAAAAAGAGTCCGATAAATCGGACTCATATACTTTCCATAAAATGAATCCTCTTATTGTTCGATTATTCGCTCAGGTTGGCACCTTCCGCTAGGCGGGGTTGCCGTGACTTCACAGATCCTATGTATCTCCATCACTCTGAATAAGAGAAAATATAACATTTTCAATTTTTATTTAACACTATTACGATAACGCTTTTCCCATTATACGTCAAGCATTTTTTACAAAAACTCTATCACCCTACTCGAAACTGAAATTTTTTAATTTCTTTTTCACTAGAAACTTTTTCAATTTCTGCACCAAGGCTTCTAAGTTTTTCCTCAAAACGTTCATATCCTCTCTGGATATAAACAATATCATCCACAATCGTAATTCCCTCTGATGCCAATCCGGCAATAACAAGAGCTGCACCTGCTCTTAAATCTGGTGCACTTACTCTTGCTCCTGTAAATTTCTGCACACCATCAATAATAGCAGTATTTCCCTCTACCTTAATATTCGCTCCCATTCTGGTAAGTTCATCTGCATATTTAAAACGATTTTCAAAAATACTCTCTGTTACAATACTTGTCCCTTCTGCCAAAGCCAAAGTCACTGCAAACTGAGGCTGCATATCTGTAGGATATCCTGGATACGGCATCGTCTTTACATTTGTACGTTTTAAACGTTTGTTTGCCACAACACGCACTGCGTCATCAAATTCTTCTACCTGACATCCAATTTCTTCCAGCTTTGCTGTGGTTGCTTCCAAATGCTTTGGAATAACATTTCTCACCATAACATCTCCCATGGTAGCTGCTGCTGCACACATGAAAGTCCCAGCTTCAATCTGGTCCGGAATAATAGAATAAGTTGTACCATGGAGCCTGTCCACACCTTGAATACGAATCACATCCGTACCAGCACCTTTAATATTGGCTCCCATACTATTTAAGAAATTGGCAACATCCACTACATGAGGTTCTCTTGCTGCATTTTCAATAGTCGTATTTCCCTGTGCCATAGCTGCTGCCATCATAACATTAATTGTAGCACCTACGGATACCATATCCATAAAAATATGATTTCCCACAAGATGCTCCGCTTTTGCCACAACTGCACCATGAATAATATCCACAGATGCACCAAGAGCACGAAATCCCTTTAAATGCTGGTCAATAGGACGACTTCCTATGTTACATCCTCCTGGGAGGGGTACTTCTGCATTTTTATATTTGCCTAAAAGAGCACCTAACAAATAATAAGACGCTCTGATTTTCTTAATATATTCATACTCAACAGTAATATTTCCAATAGTTGCCCCTGCAATCTTTACTTCTGTAGGTCCAATACGATCAACAGTGGCTCCAATTTCTTTAATTGCTTCTAATAACACATTAATATCACGAACATCTGGTAAATTTTCAATGTGTACCGTCTCATCTGTCATAATTGCTGCTGCCAGTATAGCCAGCGCTGCGTTCTTGGCACCGCCAATTTCCACTTCACCGACCAATGGGTTTCCACCCTTAATGATATACTGTTCCATATACACACCTCTTGTTTTCTCAGGTATAACTACCTGTCTAAATCTATGTTTTCCTGTTGGTCACAGGTTTTATCTATTTGTTATAAAGCCATTTGAGGACTCCGATTTATCTCAATATTCCCTCAATACTATTTTATGGCTTATCCACTATATTATAACAGATATGCGAATTTGTAAATAAAAATCCGTATTTTCCCCCTTCTCTACTATTTTCCATCTTCCTGTTGCCAATTATCAATGAATATTTTCTAGAATTTTCTGTAAAGTTGCTTCTACATCTAGATTTTTTTCATCAACTACAATGTCTGCGTATTTCTCATAAAGGGGTGTACGCTCATCATATAAATCTTTTAAAGTCTGTCCATTTCGAAGAACTACACCTCTGCCCTTAAGATTTCCCAAACGTTTCTTCAGTTCTTCATACTCCAGTTTTAAATATACCACTTTACCAATTTTTTTCAAATGCTCCATAGCTTCTGCACAATACACCACACTTCCTCCTGTGGAAATTACAGATTTTTCTGCCTCAATGGAAGCATTTACCCGATTTTCTATTTCCAGAAAACCAGCCAGTCCCTGCTTTGCAATAATTTCTCGCAACAGCATATTTTCAGAATTTTGAATTAACAGGTCTGAATCCACAAATTCATACCCCAACACCTTAGCCAGAATAACGCCTACTGTACTCTTTCCTACTCCAGGCATTCCAATCAGCGTAATATTCTTCATACTCATTTCCCCTGTTTCTTCTGTTTTTTCTTACTTTTCTTCTTAACACTATAACCAAATGTTCCTAATTTCTTCCCTAATCCATAATATTCCCCGTGAGAATAAACGATGGGATTTGACATAGCCAAGTCAAACTTGCCTTTTTCATCCATGTATTGATCATCTACGTGTACAGCTAATACATCTGCCATAAATACACTATGACTCCCATATTCTTTTACTTCTTTTACACGACATTCAATAGAAACCGGAGATTCTTTTATCATAGGAACTCCCACATGAGATGCCAGTTCTCTTGTCAAATGTGCCTCTTTAAATTTATCCACATCCCGTCCAGACTTTACTCCACAATAATCTGTTGCATAAGCCAGTTTTTCCGTAGTGAGATTAATCACAAACTCTCCCTTTTCTTTAATCATATCATAAGAATATCTTTCCGGCCTTACAGATATGGACACCATAGGAGGATTTGTGCATACTGTTCCTGCCCACGCTACTGTTATAATATTGTCCTTCCCCTCTTTGTCTGCCACACTTACCATTACCACCGGCAAAGGATAAAGCATATTTCCCGGCTTCCATTCTATTTTGCTCATATTTATTTCCTCTCAAAACTAATTTCCATTTTGCTGCAAAGTCCCTATAAAAGCTGGGATCAACTGTTTCTTTCTAGACACCACACCCGGTAAAATATAACCACCTTCCGACTCCTTCACTTCAAAAGCATCCTGTACCAGTTTTCTGCTGCCCTCACCGTAACATATAACCTCCGAAGATTCCTCTAAAATATTGGTAAGCATGAAAAATACCATAGAAATTCCATTTTTCCCACACTCGTGCTCCATAAACGGAATCAGTCTCTTCTTTAAATCTTCCAGTTCGTCTTCATTCATAGAACTAATCTGTCCCACTCCAAAATTCACCGTATCCGCTGTAAAACGTTTGAAATCCTGATAAAAGATAACCTCCGTAGTCTTTCCTCTTAAATTACTTCCTGCCGTAAACATCTCTTTGGCATGTTCTTCTATATTAATTCCTGCAATTAAAGCCAGGGCACCTGCTGCCATTTTATCGGCAGAAGTACATGTAGGTGAACGAAACATTAAAGTGTCTGAAATAATAGCAGAACATAGAAGTCCCGCAATAGGTGCACTAATTTCCAATGCTTTCTCTACATAAATTTGATACATAATGGTGGCAGTACAGCCCACTGGCTGATTTCGAAACATAACCGGCTGCAAAGTTTCCAGTGATCCTAATCTATGATGATCAATAATTTCCAGAATTTCCGCTGCATCAATGTTATCCACTGCCTGAGTTTTTTCATTATGATCCACCAAAATCAGCTGTTTCTTCTTCATTCCCAGCAAATTACGGCGAGAAACCGTACCAATATATTTTCCATGCTTATTTACCACCGGAAATGCTCTGTGTCGATTCTTTACCATAATATCCTTTACATCATCTGTAAAATCATCGGTCTGAAATGTAATCAAATTTTCTTTTTTCATAATATGTTTCACCGGAATACTCTGGTTGATCAATCTTGCCACAGTAAAGGTATCAAGTACAGACCGAATAATCACACATTGAATTTTCTCTGCCGCTTCAATGATATCTTCTGACACCTGCGCACGATTACACACAATCATGCAACTTACATTTTCCTGAATTGCACACAAATGATCTTCGTGCCTGTCTCCCAAAATAACCAAATCATCTTCTTCCAGAAAATCTCCCAGTTTATCTGTATTTGCCGCACCGATTACTACTTTTCCTTTCACAAAATAGCCATGAGAATTCCCCGTAACAATAATACCCTCTACAGTATTAGCAATACTTCTGTACTGCGTTTTCGCATTGGAAAGAAAACAATTATCATGAGCATCCATATAAGATTTCGCAATATCCCCTGTGGTAATCAGACCTTCCAGCTGTCCATCTTCTTTTGTAATGGGCAAAGTTACCGCACTGCTTTCTTTCATAATTGCCCAAGCATCTTTAATGGAAATACTATTTGGAACTCCAGGTGTCTCCCGTATATCCATATCTTTTACCTGTGTTCCAACATCTGATAAATACCCCGGTGCTTCCACACCAAATCGCTTTAAAACATATTCAGTTTCTTCATTTACCTGCCCTGCTCTTTTTGCCACATAACGGCTCCCGTTGCTCATTCGATTCTTGATATCTGCATAGGCAATTGCTGAACAAATTGAGTCCGTATCTGGATTTTTATGTCCAATAATGTAAATTTTCCCCTGCTTTCCCATTCCTCTTTCCTTTCTACTTTCACTGCAATTCTATCTGTTTTTATAGTAACATACTTCTAAATCAATGGCAATTATGATATACTTAATCCAAACTTTAAAACATGGAGGTATTTCAATGTCAGAAGAATTAAAAAAACAAGAAACCATGGAAGATTACATGAAAGAAATCGATGCCTCTTTCTCTGACTTCCGCGATGATGATATGATCATATGGGACAAATTAGAACAGATGAAACAAGACAAAACCGAATTTGATGTATCTATAGAAGGCATTGTAAAAGGCGGTGCTATTGCTTATGTAGAAGGGATCCGCGCTTTCATTCCTGTTTCCAAATTAGCTTTAAACTATGTAGAAAATCCAGAAGATTTTTTAAAGAAGACCATTACCGTACGAGTTTTTGAAGTAGACGAACAGGAAAATCGTCTGGTACTTTCCGCTAAAGAAATTTTAAAAGAAAAAGCAGATGCAGAAAGACGCAATAAAATCGACAATATTAAAGTTGGAAGCATTGTAGAAGGCACTGTAGAGTCCCTGCAAACTTATGGTGCTTTTATTGATTTAGGCAACGGATTATCTGGTCTTGTACACATTTCTCAAATCTCCGAAAAAAGAATCAAATCTCCAAAAGCTATTTTAAACATTGGAGATACTGTAAAAGCAAAAGTAATCAAAAATGAAGATGGAAAAATCAGCTTAAGTATAAAAGCTCTGAATGAAATTTCTGAAGAAAAAGAAGAAGAACCTGACTACGAATTGCCTGAAAGTGAAGAAATCTCCACTTCCTTAGGCTCCTTATTTAAAAATCTGAAATTATGAAAAGAATACTCCAACGTTTTTTCATAGAAGGTACTCATGGAATGGCATGCGGAATCTTTGCCACATGGATTATAGGAAATATTTTTCAACAGATTGCAGGGTATTTTGCCGGTGATTTTGCAAATGCACTTACACATCTGGGAGGGATTGCCATCTCCTTCACTGGCGCTGGTATCGGAATCAGCATAGCTTGTCGACTCCAAGAAAAGCCTCTTATTGCTCTATGTGCAGGTATTGCCGGTATGGCAGGAGGCACACCCGGCCCCGGACAATTCCTGGCTGCTTTCCTAGCTGCTTTCGCAGCCATTGAACTTACTCGCCTTTTAGCAGGAAAAACGCCATTTGATTTAATTTTATGTCCTGTGACAGGAATCTTATGTGGAGGGCTTGTAGGTCTTTGGGTCGGCACACCACTGAATCACTTCATGAAACAGATAGGAACTTGGATAAACTGGGGTACGCAACAACAACCCCTTCTTATGGGAGTGGTCCTTTCCATTCTTATGTCCGTTGCCATTATTTTTCCCATAAACACTGTGGCCCTTGGTACAATGCTGGAATTATCAGGACTGGCTGCCGGTGCTGCAACAATCGGATGTTGTTGCAGTATGGTTGGACTAGCTGTTGCAAGTTATCGAGAAAATGGATTTTCCGGAATTCTTTCTATTGGAGCCGGCACACCTTTGCTATTACTTCCAAACATTTTTAAAAATCCATTTCTTTTACTGCCCCCTGTACTTTCCAGTGCTATTTTAGGACCTGTTAGTGTTCTAATTGGAAAAATGCAAAACACTTCTGCAGGTTCCGGTCTTGGCACTATGGGATTTGCAGGACAGCTCACAACCTGGGAAGCTATGATTTCTGTCGAATCTGGGCAGATGATATTTTTTAAAATCTTTTTGCTCCATTTTCTCCTTCCAGGCGCTCTCACACTATTGATTGCAAATGGCATGCGAAAATTAAACCTGATTAAATCTCAAGATATGCTTCTTGACACACCGTAAAAGTCTTTTGGACTGTCTGTCACTTTTTTACCATCTAAAAAAGTGATGGACTTTTAATTTGTTTAACGAGGACATAAACATGAAAAACATTATAGAACTAATAAAACAAGAAGATGCAGATGGTTGGGAAACACTGATGTTTCTCTACAACGCTGCTCTAAAAGAAATTAGCACAAAGATTGATATTCTCAACGATGAATTTCAGCACATTTATCATTACACACCTATCGAACATATCAAATCCAGAATCAAAACTCCTGCCAGCATTGTAAATAAGCTAAAAAAGAACGGCTATGAAACCAGCGTAGAAAATATGGTAAAATACGTAAATGACATTGCGGGTATTCGCATTATATGCTCCTTCACCTCTGACATTTATCTCATTGCAGATATGATTACCAAACAAAGTAATTTAAAAGTTGTTTCTGTAAAAGATTATATTACACATCCCAAAGCCAGCGGTTATCAAAGTTATCATATCCTGGTAACTGTTCCCATTCATCTGACCCAAGGCATTGTAGATACTATAGTAGAAATACAAATACGTACCATTGCTCAGGACTTCTGGGCAAGTCTTGAACACAAAATTTATTATAAATTTGAAGGAAATGCCCCAGATTATATTCGCCACGAACTTCAGGAATGTGCCAATATCGTATCCAATCTGGATCAGCGTATGCTGTCCTTAAATGAAAAAATACAGGAATTCTCTGAAAAGAAATAAGTCACTTTTCAAACACTACATTCCTTAAAATAAAATAGAAATATTGATGCATTTTCACTTATCCTATAAAATGCATCAATATTTCTACAATATCATCTTAATTACCGGAAAATAAATTTCTAAAGAACTCTATAATTTTATCAAAAAATCCCTTAACCTGTTCTTCATTAATATCCAACTTCAAGCCCAAATCCTCGATTTTATTATACAAATTTTTCGCCTGTTCTTTTAAACTATTAATGTCCAAATCCAGATTTTCAATTTTTTCCATAAGCTTTACAATCGCCTGTCGGTCTTCTTCAGAAAGCTTTACCTCCATCTCTTTTGCAGCCTGATCCACAATCTTTTTTATTTCTTCCGGTGTAGACACATCACCACTGACTACCTGACCTTTAATAGCTCCAATAAGCTGCTCCGCTTTCTCCTGACTTCCTACTTCCTCAGCAACCTGACCGGTAATCACCAACTCATTAGTAGCTGTTTCTACATTTTCTTTTTTCACTTCCTCACCAGTCATATTTTCATAGGATTTAATTGCACCTACTAAAGCAGCCGTTCCGGAAATTTTAAATGGTCCTGCCACCACAATATCCGCATCTTTAATCCCTGCTGTGGCAAGGGCATTTTCATACATTCCCGGTGTACAGTATGTAATATTTTTTGTAGTTACATGGATTCCACTACCGGCTTTCTTTCCCTCTACCAAAACAGAAGAAAGCGCCCTTGAACCAATAACACTTTTATCCAGATAAGAATCCAGATATTTATGTTCATCTTTATTGGTCACTGTAGCAACCGTATAATGATCTAAATCTTTTTCAGAAACACCTAAAAGTCCCAAAACAGACTCCTTTTCTTGGGTATTTAAGTCTGCTCCCAGAGAAATATACGGCACATCTAATTTTGCATCCTCTCTATCTGCATAAACAGGAATAGAACAAGATGCCATAATAACACCTGTAAGTAATAATGCAATTCCTTTTTTCTTCATATCACCAATCTCCTTAAATTCTACATCTTATACAATCCCATTATACCACACTTCCCAGTCATATACTTCTAAAGTTTCTCTAAAGGTTCTCGAAAGAAGAAATGTATATCTCTTGCCCCATCCCCCATAAAAGTGTATGATAAAGGCATAGATTTTAACAGATACGAAGGAGCTTTTTACTATGTCCATTGCTAATCAGGAAATGATACGCAACAACAACCGCCGTCTGGTTTTAGAATTTATTATCAATCATCCTCCTATCTCCAGAGCGGAATTGGCAAAGCAGTTATCCCTAACAAAAGCAACCATCTCAAATATTGTGCAAGAATTATTAGAACAACATTTTATTCAGGAAATCGGCAGTGCCCAGACTTCCATGGGAAGAAAACCCATCTTACTGGAGTTTAATAAATCCTATGGTTTTGCCCTGTCTTTAGAAGTACAACCGCAACAAATCATTGCCCTTGTAACCAATTTAAAAGGCGAAATACAAGAGCTTACCAAAACACCTTTTCATCCGCAAGATAACCTTTTACAGCATTTAAAAGACATCTGCAGTTTTTATATAAAGAAAAATCCTAAGTTTAAAAATAAAATTATCGGTATTTCCATGGGTATTTATGGTGTTGTACAAAAAAACGAAATCCTATTTACCCCTTACTACCCACTGCCTTGCGCTCATTTAAAAGAACTTTTACAGGAAAATTTTCAAATCCCTGTTTTTGTAGAGAACGAAGCTAATTTATCTGTTTTGGGAGAAGCAGCTTTTCATCATAAGTACAAAAACATGATACATATTAATGTCCATGATGGTATTGGTATGGGAATTCTTGTAAACGGACGTTTATACAAAGGCCGAGACGGCTATGCAGGTGAATTCGGGCATACCATACTCTTTCCCGATGGAAAACCATGCCCTTGCGGAAACTGTGGATGTTTTGAACTGTACGCTTCCCAAAAGGCCATTCTTGAAAGTTACGCTAAGAAAAAAAAGACGGATGCTGTTACAATCACCGAATTTTTAGAAGATTATAATAAACATATACCTCTGGCAAATGAAATGATGGATTTATTCGTAAAATATATTTCTATTGGCATCAATAATATCATCAACACCTTTAACACTGATGTCATTGTGCTGAACAGTGCTTTTTCTAATCATATTCCGGATCTAAACAGCAGAATTTTAAATTATTTATCCAAACACCAAAATCGTGATTGCAAAATTATTCCTTCTAAACTTGGAAATTTTTCTTGCTTGTTAGGTGGAGCACGAGTATCCATTGAAAACTTTTTAGATATTCGACATTTACAAATACCCTCTACTTCTGTTATTTTAGAGCGTTAATACGAGACATTCACAAAAGTTTTTAATTTCGTTCATGATTTCTTCACAACTTCCTCACGTTTTGAACATATTTCCAGGATATACTAATATCATAAAAATAATACAGAGCAAATTATTTTTATATTTTCTTTTTCATAAGTCGGCGTCAACGCCGACTCTCCTTCCTTTAATATTTATAGAAAAAAAACATCGCAGATTCATTTCTCTGCGATGTTTTTCTGTTTTCTATTTACTTTTAAATTCATTTGTCAATGCAGCAAATTGTTCTAAAGTCAATGCTTCTCCACGTATTCCCTCAGGAAATCCACAAGCTTTAATCACTCTTTGAATCTCTTCTTTTCCAAAGGAAAGTTCCGAGGAATTATTTAATCCATTGGCAAGTGTTTTTCTTCTCTGATTAAAAGAAGCTCGGATAATCCGAAACATCAACTTTTCATCAATCACTTCCACCGGAGGAGCCGCATGTCTTGTCAAACGTATGACAGCACTCCCCACCTTAGGTCTTGGCATAAAACAATTTGCCGGTACATTTGCCACAATATAAGGCTCTGCATAATATTGCACTGCCAGTGACAAAGCACCATACTCTTTTGTTCCAGGTCCTACCTGCATTCTATCCGCTACTTCTTTTTGCACCATTACTGTAATGGACTCAATAGGCACTTCTCCCTCAAATAATCCCATGATAATCGGCGTCGTAATATAATACGGCAGATTTGCCACAACTTTAATCGGTTTTCCATTATTGTGCTCATCTGCCAGTTTTTTAATATCGACTTTTAAAATATCCTCATTAAGAACAGTTACATTAGAATACTCTTGTAATGTATCTTCAAGGATTGGTATCAACGCTTTATCAATTTCGACTGCAACGACTTCTCTGGCCGCATAAGCCAGATACTGGGTCATGGTCCCAATTCCAGGACCAATCTCCAGCACAAAATCATCTTTTGTAATCTCTGCAGCACTGATAATTTTCTCTAACACATGGGTATCAATCAGAAAATTCTGCCCAAATTTTTTCTGAAAAACAAAATCATATTTTTGAAGAACTTCTATGGTTTTTTTTGGGTTTCCCAGATAAGGGGCTATCATCTTTTTTCCTCCTGACTAAATATCAAAATCTTTTTCATACAACATAATTCTTCCACTGTCATCATCCAAATGACGTTTCGCCACTTTCTTTCCTACTCGGCGGCCTTTCTTCGAAGCTCTTTTAATTGCTTCATCCATCATTTCTCTTACCGTTCCAATGGTAACTGGATTTTCTTCATTTTGATTATCTCCAATTAAAGTATACAATGCAAGAACTGCCATATCATCAATTTTATACCCCAGCTCTTTTGCATAAGTCTTTGCAAAAGATACCAACTCATCATTGGTGAATACCGGTATAACAACACGAGAATCAAATTTCTGGATAAACTCTGGATATTTTTCTTCCAAACTGCGAATGCCCGGCTTTAAGTCTTCCAAAATAACCGTTAAACGGTTTGTCTTAAACTCCATAGCTTTTGACATATCTTCCACTATATTGCCATTTAATTCTCCTGCATTTTCAACGACCAAAAATCCTCCTGATAGCTTTCCTACAACAGCTATTGGATCTTTCTGATTTAGATCCTGGGCTGTAATAAAAGCAACCTTAGCGCCTTCCATCTGACGTTCTTTACAAAGAGCTTTAATCAATCCCTCAGAAAGTCTTGTTTTTCCAGAACCCTCACGTCCTGTAACAATAATATTTCCTGCCTGAGATGTTTTAGCACATACAGATTCCTGTGCAATATCTAAAACCTCATTAATCTGCTGAGTCATACCAGGAATAGGTGCAAAATAAGTAAATAATCTTCTATGTTCTTCTTCTGTCAGATGATGACGCATCAAACCTTCCACCGCAGTCTGAAATGCTGATGACTTCTCCGTTTCATCTACAACAGAAGCAACTACTCTTTTTATATGGCCTTCTTCTTGCTCAGAAGAAAAAGAATCATTCTCCTCTACTTCCTGTTCTGATTCCTTGGAAAAATCCATTTCTTCAAGAGCTTCTTTTACTTCTTCCACAGGTATCTCTCTGGTTTCTCCCTCTATAATCTCTTCCTCAGGTTCTTCCAAAGAAACGTTTTCCTCTACTACTTCTTCTTTTTCTTCTGCTAAAGCTTCGATTTGATTTGCTTTTTCTTCAAAAACAGCACTCAAATTTTCTGCAATCATAGCCGCTTTTGCAGCCGCCGGTGCAGGGAGAATATTTTCTGGTTTTTCCTCAACAATCTCCTCCACAACCTCTTCTACTTCTTCCGGGATTTCCTCTGCAGTTTCTTCTGCACCTTCAGCTACTGCCTGTGCCAATTCATTTGCTGTTTCCGCTAAAAGTGCTTCTAAATCAAATTCTACACTTTTTGTATCTGTCTTAAAGGAATCTGTCTTTGCCCCATCAGAAGAAAGCATTTCGGATTTCGGTGCTTCTGCCTTTACTTCCATGGTCATAGCATTTCCTATATGAAATGGTTTAAATTCTGTGCCTTTCGTCATATCTTCCGGCTCCAGATCCTTAATCACATATCCTTGTTCTTCTTTGGCAACAGGTGGTTCCTTGGCAGCTGCCGTTTCCATCTTAGCTGTATCCGGCGCTTTGGGCTGAAATACATCTCTTAAATCTTGAGCCACACGTTCTGGAAGATCTTCCGGCTGTTTTATAGCTTCCGGCTGTATTTCCGGATGCACAACAGCTTCTGTGGCAGCTTCCTGTTCCTCAAAACCGCCCAATTTAATACTATTTAATATCTCTTCTATTTCTTTATCCTGTACGGAATCTTGTGCAGATTCTGCTTTTGATGCTTTAGGCGCTTCAACCTTTCTGATTGGAACACCTTTTGCTTTATTGTAACTTTCTTGCTGCATTGGTGTCAGCGGCGCAAATCGCATTTTCAGTTCCATGGCTTTTGTGACGTATTTTCCTTCACTAAACCATAAAATCAAATCATCACATTCTTCTATACAAGCTTCTTTCATACCTGCTTTTGCATAAAGTCTGGCAAGCTCATAAGCCCATCTTTCTGTATACTCTCTGCTCTTATAATCCTGAAGGATAGCAATTTGTTCTTCAATGGCAGAACGTCTTGCTCTATAAATCTTATATTTTAAAATGTAGCGACTGTTGTCATTGGGAGAAATCTCCACAAATTTCTTATAGTAATTCAATGCCTCGTCAAATTCACCCATTTTTATAGAAAGCTCAACCAATCTGTATATAACAGTCTTTCCAATAGGAGCTCTCTGATGCGCAAGGAGCAGAAGCTTTCGACTATCTTCATACCTTTTATTGGCTTCATATATCTCGCCCACCATACACAAAGTTCTGGCACTGCGTACTCTACGCCAATCAATGGTATCTACAATTTTTAGAGCACCTTTGTAATCCTGTTTATCAACCAACTGGCTGATTTCTTCCAATTTTGCCCTGTACTCGTTTTTATCCAATTTATTCACCTCTGTACGTTTAGTAATTTGTATATAGTTTCAAATATGTATTCTTATCTGTAATTCTTGCTAAGGGTATAAGACTCCATAATTGATTTAATTCTAGCATACAGACTATGGTATGTCAAAGTAAATGATTGGATTTTATTCTTCCAGAATCAAACAATCAAAAAAGCTTCGGGGAAATCTGCTTTACAGAACTCCTCGAAGCTTCCATCTTATGCTCTTTGTGATGTGAAAATTCTTCCACTATATTTTTTCAAAACTGCCGCCAAAACATTCCCCAGAATTCCACAAGATATAATTTCTCCAATTCCTACAGTTAACGCCAAAAATGGAATTGGCAAAATAACACCATATGCATAGCGAAGCACAAAAGGAACAATCAAGGCATTTGCCAAAATAGGCGGTAAAACCGCTACACCTCTATGATGCTTTCTCAACATATAGGTTCCGCTTGCCCCAATAAGAGTTGCAATACTGCCACAAATAATATCAGGCAAAACTGCTCCACCTGTAATATTTCCAATCAGGCATCCTACAAACAATCCTGGTATTGCCGCTGGGGTAAAAATAGGTAAAATCGTCAACATTTCCGCAACGCGAACCTGTATCTCCCCAAAGCTAATGGGTGCGAAAACAATAGTAAGCACCACATAAATCGCCGCAATCATTGCAGCTTGTGTTAAATACGACACATTTTTGTTCTTCATATTCTATTCTCTCCTTTAGTTTTGTTTTACGTGTGGAAGGTCACGAACACACGATTCATTTTACGGCGGGAATCGCCGAAAGTCCTATAAGACCTTGTTTTTATGGACTTTGCAACGTGTTGTAGTATATCATAAGTATTTTTGTTTTTCAATGGTTTTTAGTAATCTGGACAATACAAACACTGCTGCTACTGCCAACACTACTTCTGCTACAAATTGAGCATAAGCCAATCCATACAACGGGAAGAAATAATTCAAAATATACAGTGCCGGTATTTCCAATATAATTTTTCTCATAATAGCAAAAATCAATGCCTCTTTTCCCATTCCTACAGATTGAAACACACCCACTGCAAGAAAATCCATACACAAAAAGGGAAGACCCAGACAAAATCCTCTTAAAAATTTTGTCCCATAAGCAACAATTGCTTCATTGGACATAAACATTTCTGTCAGCTGTGCAGAACTTAAATAATAAAAAGCCGCTACAATGGTAATAAATCCCAGACTTGCTTTTGCCGCAAATACCAGAGTTCCCTTCATTCTTTTATGATTGCCACTGGAATAAGAATAACTAATAAGTGGCATAATCCCCTGAGAAATTCCCATAGCAATGTTCATGGGAACCATATTAATTTTCTGTGTAATTCCCATTGCAGCAACTGCATCTGCCCCAAAAGAAGAGGTGAAATTATTTAAAATCGTCATTCCCGTAACATTTAAAAGATTCTGTATAGACGCCGGAATTCCCACTGCACAAATCCCATAAATAATCTTTCTATCCAGAGAAAGACGTTTCGGATCAACACACACAAATGTACTTTTCCTTTTCCTATAAAGCAGTATAAAAAAATATAAACAAGCAAAACAATTAGACAAAAATGTGGCAAGCCCTGCACCTTCTGCCCCCATATCCATTCCCCACGGCAGTATAAAAATAGGGTCCAGAATAATATTCAAAAAACAACCGCTCATAGTTCCAATACTGGCATGCAATGCAGATCCCTCTGCTCTTACCATATACGCCATGACAACATTTAGAATAGCAGGTACTGCACCATAAACGGATGTCCATCGTAAATATTCTCCTGTAGCTGCCATAGTATCTGAATTTGCTCCCAATATATGAAGCAAGGGAGCATTAAAAACAAAACATGCTCCTGCGAACAACGCACCAAATACCACTGCACAATAAAAACCCAACGCAGAACTTTTGTATACCGTTTCATAATCTTTTCTTCCCAAGGCTCGACTCATCATACTAGAGCTTCCCACACCAAAAAGATTATTTACTGCATTAAATGCCAGAAGCACCGGGGCCGCCAGCGTAACTGCAGCATTTTGAATTGGATCGTTACACATCCCTACAAAATACGTATCTGCCAGATTATAAAGCACCATAACAAGAGAACTAAGAATTGTGGGCACTGCTAACTTGGCAACTGCTTTTGGAATCGGCGTCTGTTCAAATAAAATAATTTTATCTGTATTTTCTGACAATGAATTTTTCCTCCATAACAAAACAAAAGGTCCGTAAGAACAGACCTTTTAAGAATTCTTTTATTGCATATCTGCTTCAGTAACAGGATCTCCACAATTAGGGCAAAAACGTACACCATTGTTTTCTCCTGTCCAACCACATTTATCACAAACCAGCCTTGTGGATTTTACCGGTTTCTTAGCTCCACAGTTAAAGCAGAAATTACCGGTGTTTACATTACCGCAAGAACATGTCCATGTACTTGGTTCCTGTGGTTCAGGTCTCTTCGTTCCACAACTTGGACAAAAATTACCAGTTGCAACGTTACCGCAAGAGCATTTCCAGGAATCTGTACCATTATTTTGCGGTTGCTGCATGGTTGGCTGCTGGGCTGATGGCTGCTGATACCCCATACCTGCCATCTGCTGTGGTTCCTGCTGAGGCATTTGTGACTGCATAGGAGCTTGCTGTCCATATTGAGGATTGTACATTGGCTGTGAAGCGCCCATATTGCCAAGGCCTCCCATGCCTCCTCCCATAACCATGCCCATTCCCATCATACTAGGAATACCGCCTTTTTCAGCACCTTTCGCAAATCCGGCCGCCATCTGTGATTGAATATCATAGTTCGCTGCACCGTTGGCAAGCATCATCATTTGTTGCTGACGAGTGGAAATCATTTCTGCATCGGCCTCGGTTATATTTAAACCACTGCCTCCCACAGTAAAATCATAACAATCAAAACCGACTTTATATAAGTCACTATCCTCTAACTGTTTGTTTACTAACCCAGCCAGACGAGTCATATTTTCGCCAACCATAATTTCATCATAAGCGATTTCCGAATCTCTTCCAATTTCAGCCATTGCAATGGATACCGCCTGTGACATTTTTTGCCTTGTATTTTCAAAAAACGTTGTCAACGACTCAATAGATACAACTGCATTATTATCTCCTCCGGCATATTTTGCGCCATATAGTTCGTAAAAATCCAATGGTCTGGACAAGCGTACTCTGGCAGTACCAAAACCTTTTACATGTACCGTACAAACTAAAGGAGCTGGCAATCCTTCAAAACGCTGGGTATGTTTAAATGAAACATTTCCAACACCCCACTGCAATGCCTTATCTAATAACCCTGTATTAATAAAATAAATACGCTGGGTATTTCTACGTTGACCGCCCATTTTAGTTTGTTCCCAAATTTCTTTTGCTACCCCTTTAACTCTATCACCGAACTTCCCATCTCCTGCGAAGAAAGAAGGAGCTAAAGATGTATCATAAAGAAATCGTCCAGGCTCCATACAAGCTTCCACAATTTTACCATTCTCAACGATAATCATACATTGGTTTACCTGAACATCAACCACGGAACCATTGGTAATCACATTTGCATCGTTTCCCTTATTTGCTGAACCATTTGGCTTTACTTGTTCCGCCCGTTTCATTAAAACATCTCCAGCCATAGAACCTGACACAAAATATTCTTGATGCATTGCCTGTCCCAAAACGCCGCTTACGCCACCTACAAATCCACCTGTCGCATTAGATGCAGCACCTTTTACTGCATTAATTGTACCCCTGATTAAACCCATAATGTAAATTCCTTTCTTCTGTCATTAAATTTCTTTTACATCTGTCACAACCCAATTTTCAATAGTGTCTCGAAGGTGTTTTGTTCCACAATAGGGGCAAACTCCATCTGACTCTTTAATTGGGGCGCCACAACTTTTACATTGCAAAAATGCCATAGCATCATACTCATTTCTAAGCTGTAGAGTATATTCAATTTCATAGAGCTTTTCTTTTCTTTCACCATTTATATCAAATCCAACAGATACTCTATATTTTAATGTGGCTGAGTTTAAAGATTTTTGGTAATCACTGATTGCTATATTGTTGATCTTTATATTTGTCAATGTAGCATATATTTTATCCCCAGTAGGAATTAATACTCTCTTAGAAACCTTTGCTTTTTCAAAATCAGCCTGGCCATGATATTTTATTTGTAAAAACTCCAATACAAAAGTTTGTATATCTGTATTGGCATCTTCTCTGTGAAAATCCTTAAAATCTTGCTGCACCTTTGCCAAACAAACAGATGTTGCACCACCTGTTGTCCTCACCGAAGGTGTATCATCTTTTATCGCCTCGACAATACCCTGGGTGATTTCTTTGGCATATGGTCCCATCAAGTCACTGGCCTGTTTCATAACAGCATTTTCTGCTTTTTGTACCAAACGATTTTTTGCTCTTATAATTGATTTTTTAATATATGTACATAATACACCTATAATTACTATGATAATTATCAGAAAAACAAATTTCCAAGTTCCCTCTTGCATTAAAATCTATGACCTCCTCCCCCATGAGATTTCCCACTGGAAGACCGATGAGAAGATCCACCGGAAGATCCGCTACTTCCACTACTTCCACTACTTTGAGTTGATTTTTGGGTTCGTGTTGTAAACATACGGACATAATTTTCTTGCTTATCTCGAATTTCGTATCCATTCTCTGGTATATATCCACTGGCAGATGGAGCTATATTCGCCTTATTATGTGTATGAACAGCAAATATTACCCATACAACTGTAAAAATCATGGCAACCCCACTTGCTAATAAAACTTTTAATAAATACTTTTCTAAAAATAATTTTATTGGAGTCATGTATGAAAAAGCTCTAGTTGCCATTGCACTGAAACATTGTTCATATTGCTTATTTTGAACATATGAATCACCAGCTGTTAATGCTTTCTCAATTTTATCATCCGATAACATTTCTATTGCTTTACCCATAGTATTGATATAGGTTGTTCGGTTATCAAAATCAATTATAAATGCAATACTATCCTCACTTTCCCCTGCAAGGATTTCTTCCATTCGATCATCTGAATAATGAATCACTGACTTTCCCTGCGCATCCTGTATGGTCAAAAATAAAACATTTAGTTTTGTCCCAATGCGCTTCGTTGATTTTTCTACCGTTTTAACAAGAGAATCCTTTTCTTGTTCTGTCAGTTTATTTGCCTCATCAACAATATATACATTTGCATTTTTTAATGTTTGCTGCCTTTGTCCAGTCTTTTCTGCTGCCTGTATGGGAAAACAAAGAAATCCTGAAACCATAATTGCAAACAACAAAATAGTTAAACTTCTAATTATATTCTTTTTCATATCATGGTCACCTCATTATAGGAAAATTATTGCAACTATGGCCAGCAGAATATCAAACAAAAGAAAACGAATTCCTCCGTTAATCGCAAGCTTCTTCTTATCTATTGGAATCTTTCCTACGATTTTTCCTGTTTCACCATTAATTGCAAATTGATATTTCTGGCCATGATAGTCAACATTTAGTAACCAAACGGGTAACATCACATATTCCGAAGAATATTGAGTTGTTTCAACACTCATCTTAGGACTAGTTAAAGTATATCTAGAAAAAGCACTTCTTGCCTTCGCCGTCATACTTTCCGTTGCTCTTGCTTTTGAACGTTCTTCACATTCTGTTTGTTCTACATCTGCTTGCTCCGCAAGAAAACCTGCCATATACGCTGGATTATATTCTTTACATTTCTCATATGGAAATGGCTCTAAAGAATCCATCATTGCATTATCCAGCTTCTTTGAAGCATCTGTAGGAATATTCTCAAAAGTCCCTTCTGCTCTTAAAATCAGTTCATAAATACGATGTGTTGTAATAATTTCACTGGCCGTGGTTGTTCTTGATGTTGTTTCACCTTGAAATCGATTCTCCACGTCCATTTTCATACTATTTAAATAATACGGAACGAATAATCCCTGAATTTTTTCTATAACACTATCCTCTTTGAACTGCTTCGGAGTATATTTTGAAGATGATACATATTCTTTATACTTTTCTGTAATTTCCCTCTTATTAATTCGAAAAGGGATACATTTCTTTGGTCTAAATTTCCCAACAGATTTTGAGGTAATAGAAATTGCTTCACCACAATAGGGACAAATAGTAGCCATCGTTGTTTTTAAAGTTATTACTTCACCGCCACATGTCTTACAATGATATAAAGACATATCTTCCTCATTTGGCTGATACCCCTCCTCTTGACCTGCTTCTTCAAAAGATTCTTCCTGGGACTCACTTTCCTTCTCAGATTCATGATCTGTCCCATCACTTTGAGCTGTCTGATCTTCAAATTCTGATGGATCATAGGAAGAACCACAATATTGACACTTCAAACAGTTCGCATCCGTATCCCAATACAACATTGCTCCACAATTTTTACAACTATAATTTTGCATATTTTTTATCGTAAAGTAACGACGGCTCCTTTCTCTGTTTTAGTAATACTGGCGCACAATCTCCTGCATCTTTTCAAATTGTTGTTCCATTTCATCTACTAAACGGAACTGTGTACGAGCACGCACCAGATTATGCTCCGGATAAGCCGTTTTAAAATAAGTATCCCCTTCCAGATAATCTGTCAGGAAACGCATACCACATTCCAAAGTCATCAAACGAGCTCCCCATGGAAGGCTTTCAATTTCTTCTGGTGTAAGTACTCCCTCTGTTGCTTCCAGATATCCCTTTACATACAGTTCATACAAAGAAATATCAAAATGCATAAGATCAAGATTTCTTTCATCTTCCTCTGCTGTAGCCGCACCAAAACGGATGGAATCACCGAAATCGTTTGCCGCTAATCCAGGCATAATAGTATCCAAGTCAATAATACAAAGTCCTTTTCCTGTATCTGCATCAAATAAAATATTATTTAATTTTGTATCATTATGTGTTACTCGTAAAGGAAGCTTTCCTTCTTCCTGCTGTCTAACCAACACACCACAATCTGTTTCTCTTTCCAAAGCAAACTTAATCTCGGAACGACAAGTAACCGCTCTGTTCTTAATATCACGCTTTACTGCTCGTTGGAAATTAGCAAAACGTTTCACCGTATTATGAAAATCAGGAATGGTCTCTTTTAAGCTGGATGCCGGATAATCCCCAAGCTGCTTTAAGAAATGTCCAAAACTGCTTCCTGACTGATAAAACTGTTCTGGTTCTTCTACTAACTGATAACATACAGAATTGGGAATATAGTTATAACATCTCCATGGCTGTCCTTCACTATCCTCAAAATAAGTGCAGCCATCCTTTGTTTTAATACAAGACAAAGTTTCTCTGTCCGGATCTCCCCCTTCTTCTCTGATTACATTGCGAAGATACTCTGTTACACCAAAAATATTTTCCATAACTCCTGCTGGATCTTTAAATACATTATTATTTACTCTTTGAAGGATATAAGCAAATTCCTCTCCAGCCTCTGTAGGCATGTAAACAGCATAAGTTTCATTAATATGACCTTCTCCAAAAGGTTTCACATAACTACACTGCGTTCCAAATCCAAAAGCATATAAAGCATCTTCCAGATTTCTATTTGTAACGCCATCAATCTTTCTTCTTGTGGAAAATACAACCTCTCCAGCCTCTACTTTGCGCTTTGCTTCAATATTACAATTAGCCTTTACAACACTGCCAAGACCAATATGTGCTCCCTTACCAACATGAGAATCATGATCTACCACAGCACCACTATTTACAAGAACCCCTTGCTCAATAACCGTGTGGGTGTTAATAACTGCACGCTGCATAATAAAACTTCCATTGCCAATCTCTGCACTGGGACTTACCACAGCTGATGGGTGGATAATTGCCGGCACTTTATAACCTGCTTCCATGAGTTTCTCTGTCCAATAAAGACGCATACCATTGTCTCCAAGAGCTGCCACTGCCGTATCATATTCACTTAGAAACGCCTGATAATCACAGCATTTTCCCACTACATCTTCACATTTTGCTGCATCATCTAAAAATACAACCTTTGCATATCCTAAAAGTCTTGCCGTCTCCTGAATCATCTGTCCAAAACCGCCAGCACCTAAAATCAATAATCTTTTCATTTGTTTTTGTGTAAAGCTTATAAAAGCCTTCACTTCTCCTTTCAAGAATAATATTTAGTAATATTATACCAGTATATTATCATCCGTCAATGTTGGCTTGCAATTTTATCCTCTATTTTTATTCTGTTCTGTATGTTTTTTATATTTTTCTGGTCTTATTCATGTAAAATTCATATTTTTTTAACATAGTTCAAAATTCGTACACGGAAATATTGTTGACAAAGCACACTTATCGTACTATTATTTTCCCATTGATATGCATAGTGCACAATGCAGGAATCAGGAGGGATTTCATGAAGAAAAAAGTTGTAGCAAATCTATTAACCTTTACCATGCTGGGAACGGTTTTAAGTAATACGCAAATATCCCAAGTATATGGAGCAGAAGATTTAGGAAGAGCAACTGTACACGTAGTGGCAAAAGAAGGCGGATACGACCAGACACTTCCAGATTTATCTTTCAAAAAAGCAGATGTGACACAAAGCAAGAATTATGTAAAAGTATGTCCAAAAGAAAAAAGACAGACCTTTTTAGGCGTAGGAGGGGCAATGACAGAATCTGCGGCCTATAATTTACAAAAATTAACTCCCCAACAACAGGAGGAAGTTTATGAGGCATACTTTGGAGAAAGCGGATCCCGATATTCCATTTTAAGATCCAGCATTGGTTCTGCCGACTTCTCCACTCGATCCTATAGTTATAATGATACAGAAGAACCAGACCCGGAACTTAAAAATTTTACCATAGAAAAAGATTGGGACTACATTATACCGGCCATTCAAAAAGCCCAGTCCTATCGACCGGATCTTAAGTTTTTCGCAGCGCCTTGGGCACCACCTGCCTGGATGAAAAACAGTGGTGTTCGGCGAGGACAGACTGGAACTGCCGGACTAAATCTTATTGATAACTCTGTCAAACCCGAATATTACGAAAGCTACGCCAACTATCTGGCAAAATATATTCAAGAATACAAAAAAGCCGGAATTGATGTCTACGCTCTTTCTATTCAAAACGAAACTCAAAACAATCCTAAATGGGAGGCAGCTACTTGGTCTACCGATGCAGTAATTGATTTTATTGGAAATCACCTTGGACCTACTCTTGAGAACAATCATTTAGATTCACAAATTCTAATCTGGGATTGGGACAAGGGAAATGATCCTATGCATCACGATGGATTCGTAAAATTTAATACCAACGTATTAAATAATGCAAATGCCAGAAAATATATTGACGGAATTGCATTCCACTGGTATGCCGGAGACTTATGGCATGAAATGGAAGGAGTTCCTATGTGGTCTGAAGATTTTTACAGCTTAGATGAAGTAAAATCCCAGTTTTCTGACATTCACTTATATGCTACAGAAGCCTGTCAGGAAAAAGGTCCATGGTTTGGAAGCTTTGATCCGGCTGATCGCTATATCTACGATATTTTAAACGATTTTGAGCATGGAACAGAGTCCTGGATCGACTGGAATCTTGTACTTGATAAAGATGGCGGTCCTACTCAGGGAGTAGTTAATCAATGTCACGCTCCTATTATGTTAGACCAAAACAACAAAATCTGTTATCAACCTTCTTACTATATTTTAAAACAGATTAGCCGCACAGTACAGCCAGGCACTGTAAGCATCAAAACAACCACAGATACGGATATTGCTAAAACAGCTGTAATTGATGACCATGGAATCATTTCCGTCATGCTTGGAAATGTTACTGATGAAGAAAAAAATATCACATTAGTAGATGATGACCGAAGTGTGGATGTAACCTTAAAACCTCACTCTTTAACAACGGTTAAATATGACAGCAATTATCAGTCCGATGACAACATTGATACAACCCTGCCTGAAGCAAAAGCAAAACCTATTGCAGCCACAGCAAGTAGTTATGAAAAAAATCCAGTTTATGATTATCAAGCAGGTTCTGCCATTGACGATGACAAAAATTCTCGCTGGGCCAGTGATTGGACAAATCAGGAACACATCACCTTTGAACTCCTGTCAAGGGCAACCATTTGCGGAATTCAATTAAATTTCGAAAATGGTTATGATGCCTTATTTGATATACAAGTATCCGATGATGGTGAAAATTTCCAAACAGTAAAAACGGTCATGATTGAAGAAATGCAATCACCAGATGTAACCATATCCTTTGACCCTGTAAAAGCACGCTATGTACGATTCCAGGGAATTCAAAGAAATAATAAATATGGCTACTCTATCTATGATGCCAATATACTGGTAAAACAATAAAAAACATCCGCAAATTGCCAAAACAGCAATTTGCGGACGTTTTTTTATTTTTTCTCTTTTAAATATTTCTTCGCATCTTTTATAAAACTAACTGCAATCATCACAATAACAATTCCTATAGGGAAAGCTGCTACAATACTTACCGATTGCAGATTACTCATAGAACTTTCTGAGAACACCAACCCAATAGGCAATACAATCAGCAAAATACACCACATCAGCTGAATCATTCTACTTGGTTTTTCATGTTCTCCCAGCTTTCTATAACTATAACAGGAAGCTGTCAATGCAATGGAATCAAAAGAAGTTGCATAAAATGCAATCATAGTAATTAATAACAATACCAAAATCAATGGGGCACATGGCAATGTTTTAATAACAGAAATAATCATTCCGTACACATCTCCATCAGCCTGATACTGAGCAATAAAGTCTGCTGCACCAGATGTTTGCAGTCCCATAGAATAATTTCCTAAGATTACAAAGCTTACTAATGTAGAACCAACTCCAAAACCATATCCTCCTAAAATTGTCTGGCGAATGGTTCTTCCTCTGGAAATACTTCCAATAAAGAATGGAGCTGCAACACACCAAACCATCCAATAAGCCCAGTAATAAATGGTCCAGTTTTGAGGGAAAGAAGTTGTTCGTTGAGGATCTGTAAAGGTAGACAATTCCATAAACTCTCCAATCATCTTTCCAAAAGAAGCAAATCCTGACTCAATAATATATTTTGTTTCTCCACCAAACAAAAGGACAAACAGTAATAATCCAAAGAAAAGATAAATACATGCTTTTGCCAGAAAACTAATTCCCTTAAATCCATGTAAAAGAGAATAAGTATAAACAAGGCAAGTTAAAAGCAAAATAATAATTGTAATTACAGTACGACTGATTTCAACATGAAACAGTTCACTTACAACTTCTGCCATTAAAGGAGTGGCAACACTAAAAGTAGTCGCTGTTCCTGCCAACAGCGCAAATACAGCTAATAAATCTATAATCTTTCCTGCAAATCCATCTGTATGTTTTCCAAGTAAAGGACGACATGCCTCTGAATATTTCTGACGGTCTCTCTTTCTTACGTGGAGCATAAACCCAAAAGCCGCTGCTAAAACAAGGTAAAATCCCCATGGAATAAAGCTCCAGTGGAACATAGGAAATACTCCTGCCCACTCCTGTATCCCTCCTAATTCTGCAATGTGGGGATCAGCTGCATACATAACCCATTCAGAAAAAGAATAAAATAAAATATCTGCTGCAAGTCCACAGGTAAACATCATACTTCCCCATGCAAAAAAGGAATATTTTGGTTTCTCATCTTGACCACCTAATACAATATTTCCATACTTGGACATTGCAATATAAATAGACAGCAAAAATACCCCAAGTCCAATAATCAAATAGTAGGTTCCAAAGGTATCACCAAAGAAAAAACGTATTTGGCTCAATACCACATTAGACTGTTCTGGCATAAGAAAAAATAACACACTAAGTGCAACTACAATTCCAAGAGGAACCAACGTAATCATCCAATCCACCTGTTTTTTGCTATCTTTCTTCATCTGATTTTCCTCCTAAATACTTCTCATAACTAGAATCCAATTGTGCAAGTTCCCATAAATTATCCACCTCAATAATATCATCGGCCTGCATTTCTCGGATTCCCAGCTGATATTCCTGTGGATAACAGAACATTGCCACATCATCCCAATAGATTTGGCGATTTTCCTTTTCTTCAAATTCTATTTCCAAATGCTTTCTAAGCTTCTGTCCGTCTTCTGCATTCCAACGAGAAATACTAAAAAGCTGCCAACCAGACTTTCCACCTGTTCTGCTACAAGACTTTACAACTCCATTCTCCACTGTCATTAACCACTCATCTGTCTCATGGTCCGTCCAAACTGCATTGTAACCAGAGCGTTCAAATTCTGGTGCAAGAATTGAAGAATCATAAATAATCTGATCTCCGTCCAGAATAATCACATCTTCTAAATACTCTCTTGCCACATACAAAGAAGAAATGTTGTTATATATAGAATAATAAGGATTTTCAATCAATTTTACCTGAGGATAATCCTGCTCTAAAACTGCGAATTTCTCTTTTAAATATCCCACAACCACATAAATTTCTGTTATATTATTTTCCAGAAGCCCCTGAATCACTGTATCAATCATTCGCACTCCCTTTACCTTCACAAGAGGTTTGGGTGTTTCCAGTGTAACTGGCTGCATTCTCTTTCCAATTCCTGCCGCCATAATAATGGCACGTTTTACTTTATACATTTCCTTCATTTCCTTCCTTGCTAAGTTCTTCCTTTACAATTTTATAATAATCCTTGGCATAACGATACTGTCTTAAAGAATATTCCCCAAATTCCACACCACAAATACTCTTATATTCGCACCAATTGCTCCATAAAAATCCACACACCGCAATATAAGCATAAATCTTTATTCGGATACTGCGGTCGCACCCGCCTTCAAAATAAGCATCAATCAGCTTTTCCACATGAGCTCTGTCATACATAGCATAAATTGCAAACATAGCAATATCCACATGTACGTCTTGCATTCCTGCATATTCCCAGTCAATCAAGCGAATTTCATCACCAGTAAAAAGAAAATTATCCGGAACAGCATCAATATGAGTAAGAGCAATCTCCTTTGGCGCTTGAGCAATATACTCTTTTAATTCATACATTTTCGTTTTCGTTTCTTCATAATCACGATATACAGATTTCACACCGTTTCGCAGGGTTTCATAATATTCTATTTGCCCAAACAAATCAAATTCATGATCTACCTGAAGCTTACATTCATGGAACTTACGAAGCTTCTCCATACATTTTTGCACATCCTCCGGCGCATAAGGATCGCATACTCTGGCATTATCTAAAAACTTTGTAATTTTATATCCCGTTTTAGGAGACATATAGCAAACCGGATCGCAAATATTTTGTCCCTCCAAGGCCTGATAGACATGATATTCATTCTCACGGTTAATCATTTTATCCGTTCCCTCCCCCGGAACACGCATAATATAACGCTGTCCTTTACAGGTAAATTCAAAAGAACGGTTGGTCATCCCCTTTTTCAGAGCCTTTATTTCCACAATTTCCTTAGTATCACAAGAAAGAACCTCTGCAATCAAAGAAATAATATCTGAATTCAACTGATTGGAATCTTCATCTAAATCTCTTAATTCTTCTAAAGTATTAATTTCATATACCAGATTTTGAGAAACTTTTCGTGGTTTTAAAATCATTTTGCCATCCATCATGGCTGCCTCTTCCCAAAATGCATAGGAATACTCTCTTTCCTTTGAAAGACGCAAAATATTTTCCTTTAAAATTTCTGCATCTTCTTTTAAAATATAAGAAATTCCAAACATCTGATTTCCCAGTTCGTTCTTCTTGGTCTCAACAATCTCTTTCTTCCGATTGATTCTTACATTACTCTCCTCAATCTCCTTATCACTGAGCATATACCAGGAATACCACTCTTTCTTAGAAAAAGGATTTTCAAAACACCACAAGTCACATGGCAAAATATAGGTATTTCCAATCTTATCCACTACTTTTTTTAAGGAATAAAGATTATTCTTGGTCATATACTCCTTGTTGTACACCAGATTTACATTATACTTATCAATTAAATACTCATACTGTTCCTTCATAAATCCCACAACAATGTCAATATGAAAAACACCTGCTTCCTGCAACTGCTTAATTAATCGCTCAATAAGCGGTTCACCCTTAACCTCTAAAATTCCCTTAGGAACTTCCACATTAATAGGAACCATTCTCATTCCAAATCCCGCAGCAAGAATAATGGCATTTTTCGGTTTCTTCTCTTCCAATTCCTTATACACCTTTGAAGTGCACTGCATTTTTTCATCTAAATATCCCAATTGCATCAATTTTTTTAAAGAACTATTTACCTTTCCCAAAGAATAACCAGTTATCTCTGATAAGATCCTTTGGTTTACATATTCCTGCTCCATCATGCAGTTCATCAAATCATATTCTTGAATGTTCATGTTTTCTCTCCTTTTTCTTTTTATGAACATAATGTTATCATAGCACTATTTCTTAAAACACGCAAGAACTATTTTTCACAAAAAAAGCCGCAACAGAAAGCATCTATCAAAAACCTGATCATGCTCTCCCTTGCAGCTTTCCTTATTTAGCCTTGCAAAGCTGACAACAATTCCTCGTATACTTTCTGGAATTTTGTCGGATCTTCTTCATATGTATAATTATTAGTAAATACTTTTCCAATCAGCTCATCATGAAGCTGACTATCCTTCTCTCTTAAAAGCTGCCACAGCGCAGCATCTTCTGCACCTCGTCTTTGTGCTTCTAAACGCATTCCCAGATTTGGTCCATCTTCACCTGGATAGATTAAAAAGGAATCTCCACAAGGGAAATTTGTACCAATTCCTGTATGATTCGGGCAACTGGTTCCCTCATAAGGATTCATTCCCTGTTGGAACTGATTTAATCCCCAGTGTAAAAATCCTGAAATTCTGTTCTTCGCACATCCCCAGAACAACAATCTTCCTTTTATTAAGGCAAAATCCAGAAAACGATTCAGCCAATGTCCTTCCGGTCCACAGCACACATAAGTCCAAACTGTTTCACCCAGTTCAATGAGTTTATCAAACTCTTCTTTTTTCTTCTCATATCCTGCTGTTCCAGGTACCCAAATATCAATTCCACCACGAAACTGAGCAGAATCTACTGCTTCTATAATCCGAATTCCCGGAATATATTTTCGCAAAATACCCGCTGCCAGATAATACTGTCTTTTTCTTGCTTCCAGTACTTCCTGATTCTCATAATGAATATCCGGTTCATCATGAATATGAAACAACACCTGCTTTTCCCATCCATGTTTCTTTAAGTAAGCTGCCAGACTCTGTACAAATCGTACTGTAATCTCATAACCTTCCAAAGAATCCACCGGCACATCTTTCGCCATAGAACAGGTAAAACTATCTGTATACATATCTGGCATTCCATCTGGCAAAAATCCTCGATCCAAAAGAACCCCCAGCTCCATATACTCCATTCCCTCTTCAAAAAAACAGGAAATCGTTGGCGTTAAATATTCAAAATCAAAATTATACGGCTCTTTGGATATCACACACTGTTCATCTAACTGAATGAAAAAAATATTTTGATGCATTCTGCGCATTGCCTGTGCATATTTGCGAAGCATCTCCAAATACTCTTTTGTACCCTGCTTTACATGATGAAATCTACTGATTGCTTCCTCCGAAAACCAGTTTGTTACACAAAAAGTATTTTCTGGAATTTTCACATCATATACCTGTACAGTAACCTTACACCGATATTCACCTTCTATGGTCTTTGCAATGATAGAAACACAATGTTCTCCAGGCTTAATTCCCTCTTTGGCTAACAAACACATGTAAACAGACGCTTTTCCGTCTTTTGTGGGAATGTGTCCGTCTTCTCTTTTTTCCAAACAATCATATACCCAAAATGGTGCTTTTCTCGTTACATAATCCGGCTTTTCTTCTGGTCTTTCCATAAGAACCATTGCTCCACCTTGATTTTCACCATCTCCAGTATTATATTCTACCGGAATTTCCTGCATCTTGTACCATTCTGCCTGAAAATCCGCTCCTTCCAGCTCCATACTAATCTCTTCTGACTCTGTTTCCAACAAAAGCTGGATTCCCGGCTTTCCATTAAGGGGCATTGCCACACGCAATTCCTCCGGAAGTTTCCCAAGGCAGCTATCCGGATATAAAAATTCTTCTTTTTCTGTTATAATTCCTCGATACTCATGTCTCATTTTTCTATTTTCCTCACACCGATTCTTTTAATAAAATCACACGTCCATGATCCAGTCTAGATTTTTCTGCTGCAAGAGCAATATAATGACTTTCCAAAGAAATTGCCAAATCTGTAATAGATGGGCTCTTCTTTCCCTGCATAATATAATCGCAGAACTGCTGAACCATTCGAATATCTCCCCCACCATGTCCACTAAAATCATCTGTCAACTTAGTAAGATCAATCTCCTCAGTCTCTTTTCCAAAAGGAGTATAGTAAATCATATTTTTACCCATATCTCCCTCGATCTGTCCCATAGTTCCCATAATCTTAATGGTTCGATTACAAGTAGCGCTAAAGGCACACATGGAAAAAGTCACTGTAATGCCATTCTCCATCTGCAAATTGACTACCTGATGATCTACCACATCATTATTACAACGATACACACATCTTCCATAAGGACCTTCTTTTAATGCTTCTCGTACAGCTTCCTCTTCTGGATGAATCACAAAAGTATTTGCCGGCCATCCTGCTCCATGACGGACTCCGGTTTCCTTATCTGTAATATAAATTTTTTCAGCATCATAAGGACAGTTTTCTTTCGCTGCACATCCACCCAAGCAATAATTTCCAGCTCCTTTTGGAGCATTTTCTTCTTTAAACCAAGATAATTCCCCAAAAGAAGAAACTCTGCTACATCCCGAATCTGCCAACCATACCAAAATATCCATATCATGACAACACTTCGCCAGAATCATAGGACTGCTCTCTTTGGAGTCCTTCCAGTTCCCCCGAACAAAGGAATGTGCCTGATGAAAAAATCCCACATCTTCCCTTGCCTGAATATTCATAACCTTTCCAATTGCACCATTTTGCAACAACTCTTTGATTTTCGTATAAAATGGTGTATAACGAAGTACATGACAGACACATACTTTTCTTTGATATTCTTGTGCCGTCTTTAATAAAAGACGGCACTCCTCTTCATCTGGAGAAACTGGTTTTTCCAAAAGAAGATGATACCCTTTCTGAATTGCCTTTATGGCATATTTTACATGGTCTTGATCCTGAGTACAGATAAACATCACATCGGCAACACGATCTGCCAAAAGCAATTCTTCTGCACTGGAAAAACAATTCTCTTCCTTAAGATGATAACGTTCTTTAGCTTCCTGAACCTTATCCTCCATTAAGTCTGCCACTGCAATAAGTTCCATCTTCTCTGCATTCTGTTCAATAATTGGTGCATACACTTGTAACCCTCTGCTACCTAAGCCCAATATTGCAATTGTCATTTTCTTGGTCATTTATTACTCTCCTACGCTGTCTCTTTCTACGGGCACAAACATCCATTCATCGTTTGTGTCTCCATTGTCATTTCCATAACTCCACTGGATAACTGGTGCATTTTCCTCTAAAGATGCGTCCTTTACGCAAAGTGATTTTCCACTTAACGCAGACATAATTTTAAATGCGCCCCCATCTGTAGGCACTAAATACCATCTCTGATTTGTTCCTCCGTGATATCCATACTGAATTACTGGTACACCATTTGATGTAATACCTCCATCTGCAGTCAAATCCACACAATTTCCATTCTCTGCATTTGCCATACTCCAAGTATCATCTGGCTGTTTCCATAGTTTCCATACACCAGCTTTAGCCCCATCTTTTTGTACTAGCTGTGCAGAATTCTTTGCATTTGCATCAGGAATAGCCAATGCCTTTCCGCTTTGTCTATTCACAATCTGATATAATCCCTCTGCAGGCATACCAGCAAAATCACTGTCATAATAAGTTCTTACATAATCCACTAAAAATTCTCCCGGTAAATACTCATCTACCGGTTTTCCTAAATGGCCTTCCAAACTAAGCACCATGTGACGGGAAAGTTCCACAAAAGAATCTTCCGTACTTGTTTTCTCCCAAGTCAACTGCCCATCAAAATAAAAGCGAAGTTTTCCATCTCTTCTCTCTAAAGCATAGGTATGATAATCTGCACTGATATCATCTAAGCCTGTATTCCAGCCTTTTGTCCCTCTTTGTAGATGAATATTGGGATTTTGATGCCATGTATGCAAAGTACTGGTCATTTTAGAATAATCAAATGTTTCCATAATATCAATTTCCGGATTTGGGTTCAACGCATGATTTAACGGTGAGGATTGCATCCAGATTGCACTTAACACATTGGCCTTTTTATCTAATGCCTTTGCACGCACTTCTACATAACTTGCTGTTCCCGGCACATCAAATTTTGACTCCACAGCTGCCGCTGTGTAATTTTTTCCGTTATATGCCTCTTTCTTAGCTGCCAACACAAGATTTCCATCTCTTACCGATATATTATCCGGATGAAAAGCAAGATCCGTTGTCACGTCATACCAGATCCCTTTTTTCCATTTTTCCTCATTCAGACTGGTTCCCTCAAACTCATCGGATGCTGCTGGAAGCAAAGTCCAGTTTCCTGGTACCGGTGGTGCTGCTTTTACATTCACCGCCGGATACTGAAACATAAGAACTGCCGCTGCAGTAGCCACTGTAATCCTTCTCAATCCTCTTTTATTCATACGCATTTTCTCCTTTCCGGGAATTATCCCTTGACACCCGATGCCACGATACTCTGTTTCAACTGTTTTGAGAACAGAATTGACAACAGAATAACCGGTGTGATGGTAACTACAGCAAGTCCCATCAGCGCATTTTGCTTGGTTGCCACATTATTTGAAATATTATAAAGCGCTACATTTAATGTCCAAAGTTTCTGATCCTCTGTTACTAACCATGCCCAGAAGAAATCGTTCCAGTTTCCAATAAACGTCTGTAAAGCAATTAAAGAAATAATTGGTCTGGACAATGGCATACAAATCTTACTATATAAATAGAAGCTTCCCGCTCCGTCCAACTCAGCTGCCTCAAAATAACTTGGTGGAATCTGATCAAAAAATCCTTTGTACAAATACACATAAAATCCATATGGATACAAGAATGGTAAAAGCAATGCCCAATAATTGTTATATGCACCCATCTGTTTATACATAATCAACTGCGGAAGCATAATACTTGCAAAAGGAACCATCATACCGCCTAAGAAAAAGAGAAGTACAAATTTTCCTGCTCGCTCTGACAACTTTCTGCTGATTACAAATGCACAAACGGAACATAAAATTACCTGTGCAACCATAGCAAATCCAATAACAATAATACTGTTAAATACAAACGTCATAAATCCGAAATTCTGAATAGCCTTGCTCTCTGGATAAATATATGCTGGCATTTTCAAATAGTATTTAAAACTTTCAAGATTTAAAAGATTCTTAACTTTATCCCCTACACCAACAATAGTTCCTGTGGTCTGATACTTTTCATTCAGAATTTTTTCTGCTTTTTCCTCAAACTGGTTTCCAAGTCCTTCCGGAGCTTTTTCAGAAACACCATCCAGATTAAATTCATATCCTATAGAATCACAAGCACGAACATAACGATCCTCATGAAGCAATACTTCTTTTTTGATAGCAGTTCCTTTATAAATTCCATAGTCCTTTTCCATCTGTAACTTCATCTGATGTGCTCTGGAATAATAAACAGTTTCACCATCTTTTGTTCCATATACTTTAATTTCCATAATGGAATCATCTGGCATCTTATAACTTAGTCCCATCATTGCAAGAACACTATCCTGCATCATCAAATCTTTTAATTCTTCTTCACTTCCAGTTTCCTCGGAATAATCAAGTACTACTGATAAACTATTTGCTGCATTAGGAAGCAGCTTTGGTGGAACCTCATATATCTTCGCATTATCTTTCATGGCACTAGACACTGCAAAAATCATGGGATAGAGCATTAGCGCTGCAAAGAGCAAAGACACTACTACCGCAATAATTTTTAGTTTGCGTTCTGATTTACCAAGTTTTTTCTTTATTCTTTTTTGTCCTGTTGTCTTCATCCTTCTGCCCCCCTCTTACTGTTCTGATTTTTCAAAATGCATCTGTACCATAGTAATTGCTGCAATCACGATTAAAAGAATAACAGACGCTGCAGATCCTCTTCCATAATTCAGATCTTGATTAAACGCATTGTAAATGAAAATTCCCTGTGTTGTAGAAGCACCGCTAGGTCCGCCAGATGCATACATATACGGTACATCTAACATCTGCATAGTTGTGATTACACACATAATTAACTGAATAAAAATCATAAATGAAATATTTGGTAAAATAATATGTATAATTCGTCCAAATCCAGTACAACCATCTAAGGAAGCCGATTCAACAATATCTGTGGAAACACCCTGAATTGCTGACAAATACAAGAGTACTGTTAATCCACCTCCGAGAACGCCTGGGAAAATGATACAAAACTTAACTAAATTAGGATCACTCAACCATGTCTGGGGTTCTCCTCCAAAAAACTTCACAATCTGATTTGCTACACCATAATCTGGATGCCAAATCCATTTCCAGATAATAACATTTACAGATGTTGGAATCAGCGCCGGAAGAATGTAAAGTGTAGTCAGACATTTTTGAAGTCTTACCAACTCATTCAAAAGCAACGCCTGAATCAACGGAATCAAAAAACACATACACAGCTGTAATGCTAATAAAATAAATGTATTCTTCCATGAAGACCAATAATGTTGCATATGAAAAATATCTACATAATTTGCAAGTCCCACAAACTTTCCAGGTGGGTTAATTGGATCATATTGGAATAATGAAATAACAAACGCACTAACAATTGGATAATATTTTAACCAAATTGTAAATGCCATTGGAAAAAACAAAATACACCATGGTGCAATTTTCTTTCTAAACTGATAACTTCCTACTTTTACATTTCCTTTTTTCGGACTCTTTTTCATCAGTAATACCTCCCTTTTCTCTTCTTTTGCTAGTATATAAAGATTTTACTAAAAAGAAAATGGTTTCCCTTTACTATCAAGTCACCATTTTTAATCTCTTCACTCACCTTTTCTTACCACCTTAAAAATGGTGACTTTTTCCGTTAAATCTAAGTCATTCCATTTCTTAATATTGTCTGCTATGATAGATACATCACAAACGAAGCCTAAAAGGAGGAAATGTATTATGAAAAAGAAATTACTTGCTGCCACACTTTGTATTGCAATGGCAGCTACATCATTAGTTGGATGCGGTGGTTCTAATGATTCCACTAAAGAATCCGACACAAAACAATCTTCTGAAAAAAGTTCTGATGGAGAAAAAGTAGAACTGACAATCTGGGAAACCAGCCGAAATAAAGATGACTGGTATACTTCTATGGAGAAAAAATTCTTAGAAGAACATCCTAACATCACTTTAAATAAAGTAGTAAAAGAAGGCGACCCTGGAAACGAATTCTATCAGGCAGTTGCTTCTGGAACTGCACCAGATCTGATTAACTGTTCCTTTACAATGATGGATTCCTATATTACTTCTGGTATCTTGGAACCTTTAAACAAATACACAGATCAATGGGATGAATGGGGTAACTTTACAAAAGAATATGTTGATATGTTCACAAAAGACGGAAATATCTATGGTGTTCCAAATATGGTATCACCTATGCTCTTTGGTTACAATAAAGCATTATTTGCAAAAGCTGGCGTAGAAGAAGCTCCAAAGACTTGGGACGAAGCTGTAGAAATTGCTAAAAAAATCAACAATCCTGGAGAACAGGTTACTGGTTATGCAACACTTGCTGCTGAATGGACAGAATGGTTCTTCCAGTACTATGTATGGCAGGCTGGCGGAGATTTAACAAAAGAAAATGAAGACGGAACAGCTGAATTAACCTTTACAGATCCAGCAGTAATCAAAGCTGCTGAATATTATCAGAAATTAAAAAATGAAGGCGTTCTTCAAAGCGATCTTACATTAAAATTCTCTGATTTAGTTACAAACTTTGGTCTTGGAAAAATCGGTATGATGCCATTTGCAGGAGACTGGGTATCTGAAGCAATTACAAAAGGTATTGATCCTGATGATATTGGACTGTGTCTGCCACCTGCAGGACCTTCCGGAAAACAGACAACTGCAATCGGCGGAGACTGCTGGGTTATCAACGCAAAAGCTGATCAGGCTAAAAAAGATGCTGCATGGGAATATATTAAATATTATACAAGTAAAGAATACCGTACTTCTTACTTCGAAAACCTTGCAACAAAAGGAGCTCCAAACCCAGTTATCATTCCAAGAGAAGATATGAGCATCACAGATTTCTATGAATTCCCAGAAGAATATAAAGAAGTTCTGGAATCTGCGAAATCCATCGGACGTTTGGAATTCTACGGAAAAGCTGACTTCGGTTCTTATGTAGACCGTGCTGTTCAGAAGATTCTGACAGATCCAAATGCTGATCCAGAAACAGAATTTGCAGAAGCTCAAAAACTTTGCGAAAAAGAAGCACTTGAAAAATTCAACGAAGCAAATAAAAAATAAAAGATAAATATAAAGAGGTTGCGCACTAATTGCTCAGTGCACAACCTCTTTTATTACAAGTTTCTCTATATTCTTTTGGTGTCATTCCAGTATAGTGCTTAAACGCCTTACTAAATGAACGAGGGTTATCATATCCCACCATGCCGCAAATTTCAATAATTTTATAATCAGAACCTTTTAATAATTCTTTCACTTTCTGCATCCGCACCTGAACCAGATAATCCACAAAATTCTCTCCTGTTTTTTCCTTAAACAGCCTGCTCAAATAATTGGGATGCATATAAAATTGTTCCGCAAGCATATTTAAACTAATATTTTCCTGATAATGCTGTCGGATGAAATTCTGAATCTCCGAAATTACTCCTTTACTGATTTTCTGACTGTCTGCCTGTTCCAATTCTTGCGTCAGCCAATCCAGATAAGACAACATCCAGCTTAATACATCCTGACTGTTCTGACAACAAAGCAGCTGCCGCAATACTTCATTAAGACGATCATGAAGATTCCCTTTTTCCAGTCCACTGTCCTGCAAATATCCATTCATTTCAATTAAAAATCGAATACAAACCGTCTGAAACTGCAACACACTCATCTGTTCTGTACTCTCCATCGTGGTCAACACCTGCTCCAGCCAACGTACCGTCTGCTTTTTATCCTCTCCACTATGCAATTTACAAAGAAATTCTGTAAGAATTTCCTTAATCTGAGAAGATTTTTCCGAAAACAATTTTTCAATATTCTGGTAAAAAATTACTTTTTTCCTTGTATCCGCCATTAAATAACGCATGGCCTGTTCTGCCTCTTTAAAAGCCTCTGCCAATCTATCAACACCGTGCTTCTCTTTGCTGATTCCCATAGCCCAACAACCATCCACACAACAAACCTGCTCTAAAATAGACACAAAAGAAGCAAATTCTGATTCTTCTTTCACCGGAACAATGGCAAACAGAACATACATAGAACTGTCTAAAATAATGGCATCGGGTATTACAGCCTTAATTCGCTTTTTCATTACCGATTTTTCTTGCACCACTGTCTCTTCCTCTAAAGTTTTTTGTGTCATAAATACAGAAATCCCATACCAGGAATCCAGCTTAGGAAGATTATATTTTTCAACATCTGCCTCTGCATAACCTCTTGCAATGGATAAAAGCAATCCTTCCATGTGATAAGTATGAATCTTTGCCTCCTGATAGCGCTGCCCCAGTTTTTCAGCAAGTCTCTCCAATAACTCCTCCACCTCTACAAGATTAACAGGCTTTGTAAGATACTCCATAGCACCATAACGAATAGCATCTTTTGCATAATCAAAATCACTATAACCACTTAAAACAACACTCTGAATATCTGGATATTGCTCCTGTACCGCTTTTAACAAATCAATTCCCGTCTTCTCCGGCATCCGAATGTCCGTAAAAATTACATCTATGTGCATTTTTTCCAATATACGCAATGCTTCATCCACACTGGTAGCAATTCCTGCCACTTCAAATCCACACTTTTCCCATTTCACAAACTGCGCCATTCCACGACAAACAATCTCCTCATCATCCACAATCAGAACCTGATACATCATTTTTTTCAACCTCTTTCCCCAATTTTTTCATATTCTCCGACTCCATTCTCACTGGCAGGATAATTTCAATTTCCGTACCCACTTGCTCCTGACTATTAATCTGGATACCATAACTTTCCCCATAAAACAGACGAATCCTCTGATTTACATTCACCATACCAATACTCTTCTCTAAATCCCCTTCCCCTTGAATATAATTTTGAAGCTTTTCTAATTCATCTTTTGTCATTCCTCTTCCATTATCTTTTACTAAAATATGAAGAACATTTTCATAGACATGTGCCGACAACCAAACTGCATATCCTTTACTGCCATCACCAAATCCATGAACTACTGCATTTTCAAGAATCGGTTGTAGCATAAACTGTGGAACATAACACTTTTCGGCCAATTCCCCTACCTCTGTTAAAAACTGAATCTTTTCTTTATGCCTAAAATTAATCACTTCCAAATAAACCGCTGCATGTTCCAAACTCTCTTTTAAAGAAATAGTGTCTCCTCCTGCTTTCATTCCCATACGGCACAACTTGCTAAACTGCTCAATCATGCGAGTGACCTTACTCTCCCCATTGGCTTCATACATTGCTTCCCAGCGTATAATATCCAAGGTATTATAAAGAAAATGTGGGTTAATCTGCATTAGCATAGCATCTAGCTGGGCATTCTTCCAACTAAGCTGTAACTTCTGTCTTCGGATTTCAGAAAGATATACCTGCTCAATTAACTGATTGGTCTTATCTGCCATCTCATTAAAACGATCACCTAAAACTGTAATTTCATCATTTCCACTATTTTCATAACGCACAGTCCATTTCCCATCTCCGGCCTTTCCCATTACCTTCACCAATCGGCGTACTGGTTCAGAAATACTTCGTGTTACATAATAGGAAATAGCAAAACAGCCAATTACAATACCACACAACACAAAAATACATAAATTCCTGGTATCTCTGGTTCGCTCCAGTAAAATATTCATATCTGCTATGTATACAGAAAACATATCTGTTCCCGGTATATTCTCATAGGCAATTAAGACATCCTTCCCATCCAGTTCAATCCGTACAACCTCTTTCTTATTCTTTTGCATCATCTGAAACAAATCCCCATCTGTTGGAAAAGATGGAAATGCAATACTTGGATGAAATCCCGTCAAAACTCCGTCTTCTCCACTTAAAAACAGATTCCCATCCTTATAGGTTTCATATCCTCTTGCAGCCGTTGCAAATGCTTTAATATCCACATTGATTGTCAAAACTCCAAGAAATTCTCTGTTCTCCGGTTGATAAATTGCAACGGCCAACGTGATAATATCTGCCAGTCCATATACACTCTGATCACTCTCATAAAAAGTATGATTCTGCCCTGCATCTTCAATCCAAACGGGATATCCATGCCTTTCAATTGCTTCCTGATAAAAATTACTCTTATAAAATTCTTCCAAATTTCGAATCGTTCCACCACGCTGATATCCGTTTTCTTCTACCATATGGTATTGTCTGCTTGGTGTTGCCAGCTGAATACTTTTAATGTATTTTTTGTCTTGCCCCATCTGATAGAGCTTACTTTCTATTGTATAACGATTTTTTCGAAACCCATCGGCTTTCTCATCTGTTTCCAACTCATTTTGAGCAACCGCTTCCAGCACTTCTTCATCTTCATAAAACTGTATAGCGACATTCTCATATCCCTGCATAATATCCTGCACTTTAAGCCGAATATTCTGAACAGACATAGAAGCATACCTTTCCAAATTAAATACAATCTCCGCAGAATACTTAGAAAAACTAAAAAAAGTTAAAAACGTTGCCGCACCCAGCAGTAATACAAGAAAAGAAATATTCAGTCGTTGAAAAATACTAACTTTTCTCAACTGTCTCGTAATAAACCCATTACCTTCATGTTGAATTTTTTTCATTTTTGATAGTATCTTCATAACCTAATCCTCTCCGCCTTCTCAAAACCATGATACTTTTCATTATACCCTCCGAAGTTTTATTTGAATAGATAAATTTTTAAAAACACATAAGAAAATATCTCTGCTTTTTTAACTTCTCCCTTACCACTTCATAAAAAATGTCATGAAATCTCGTATAATACCAAGATTTCATGACATTTTAAATTATATTTTTCATCTTTAAGCTGTAATCATTTCTGTAATCACACCTAATACTTCATCTTGTAACTGAAATGTTGACAATTCTCCCATCACATAAATAGCACTTGTACCCTGCTCAAGTTTTCGAACTGTGTTCATAATCTTTGTCTTTAAATTAAATTCTATTTCAGCACGATCGAGAAATTTATATACTCTATCTACTACTTCATTTTTTCGTTTTTCTCCATGTTCCAGTTGAATAAAGATTTCTTCATCAATTGCCGCTTCTGGAACTGTTATCCAAAGAAATCCTGTTTCTGCTTGATACTCATATACTGGCTGATCTATTTTCTTTTCAGACAGCATTACCTTACAAGAAACATGTTTATCAACACCCGCCAAACAGATCCTGTATGTTCTTTTTTCTGGAAGTACCTTTCTGTTTCCTTTGGCCGGGTAAATTTTAAAGTATGAAGACTCTCCATGCACATATTCCATTTTCGTTTTTGCCCAAAGTTTTTCTTCAAACTCAGGTACATCTGCATCATCTTCCCACAAAATAAATTCTCCCGAATCACCTGTAAACACATGTATCTCCAATTGCTCACTATTTGACACTGCATTTCCTGTTTTTCTTCCATCCAAAGGAACAATATTTCCCGCCTTTGCCAATACAGGAATATTCTCTATATCTCTATACAAATCTATATGCCTTCCCCCTGTATATGTCATACCAGTGAAAAAGTCAATCCACATACCCTCCGGCAACCAAGCTGCAAATCTTCCCATTCCTGTATGTTTTTCTCTTGGTGCTGTAATAGGACAAACAATCAGCTTTTCTCCAAAATAATATTCATTTGGCACAACATAAGCGGAACTTTCCATAGGATGCTGATAATACATGGGTTGAATCAAAGGAATACCTTCTTGATTTGCTCTTAAATTCATCACATTTAAATAAGGAATCATTTGATGTCGAAGACGAAGATACTTCTTCATAATTCTTTCAGCGATCTCATTATATCTCCATGGTTCTTTCCCATTAAATTCATTATTGGTACTATGCAGACGCATAATAGGAGAAAACACACCAAACTGCAGCCATCGAACAGCTAATTCGTCATCTTTTATTCCATTCATGTGTCCACCAATATCATGACTCCACCAACCATATCCTATATTCGAAGCCGTAGCCGTAAAGTAAGGCTGAAAATCCAAACTTTTCCAAGTAATCACGCTGTCACCCGAAAATCCTACCGGGTACCTGTGACTGCCTGGACCTGCATATCTGGAAAAAATCAACCCTCGTTTTCCATTTCTCTTGCTATCTTCATAATGATAATGGTTCAACATCCACAAAGGATCTAATCCCTCAATTCCAGAATTTGTCCCCTGCTGCCAATCAATCCACCAAAAATCTACTCCACTATCCTCCAAAGGATGATGTACATATTCAAAATACCCCTTCATAAATTTTTTATTTCCCGGTTGAAAAGGTATAGGTTCTTCTGCATTTTTATCCACTCCCATATATTCTGCAAAAGGTTCATAACAATCTTCGAACGCCCTTACACCATCAGCTGGATGTACATTCAATGTTACTTTCAATCCTTTTTCATGTAGTTTTTGCAAAAATCTTTCAGGATCCGGAAATAACTCCCTATTCCATGTGTACCCTGTCCATCCAGTACCATATTTTTCATTAATATCTGTAATATGCCAATCCATATCAATAACAGAAACCGTGAAAGGAATTTCCTCTTGCTCAAACCGCTCCATTAATTCCAGATACGTTTTTTCACTATATTGATAATAGCGACTCCACCAGTTTCCTAAAGCATACTTTGGCAACAAAGGAACTTTGCCGGTTAAAACATGAAAATCCTTCAGACATTGCAAATAATTTCTTCCGTACCCCAGAAAATACAAATCTTCTGCCTGTGGATCCTTTCTTAATGCGATCCAACCATCTTCCTCTAATGTCATAGTTCCTTTATCATCTAACAAGGTCCATCCCTGTTCTGACAAAATTCCAGACTCCAAAGGAATTTCTCCATCTGCTTCATCAAGTGTTCTTGCCGTACCTTTTAAATCCTCTCCAATATCACCAAAATGCCACACTGGCGAAATTCCTGGATAATTTCCTGAAATATTAATTTTTAGTCCTTCTGGAGAAAATTCCCTTTTGTTATAAGTAACTCTTAATGCTGTTGTAATAATCTGCAACTCTTTTTCCGTTTCTTCTACTCGAAATTCCGGAATCGCAAATTTACGATTTACGATTTGTTGTGTTTTACCGTCAACAAATTCTCCTGCTCCGCTATATTCCATACGAATCATGTATGGTGTCAATACTGTGAAACGATAATTTTTTCCCTGAATTACAGCTTCCTCTCTGGCCTTCATATCTTTCCTCTCTACTCCTCTGAATTTTTATAATAAAGAGTTTTTTTATTTTCCCGATTTAAATATACAGACGCTTCATAAGGTCGAAATTCTCTGGTTTGTAACTCTTTTTCTGGATAATTGCTGATTAACAATGTAGTATCTTGTTGTTCCCATTCTTGCGGCATATGAAATTCTGCCAGCTGGTCAGAAAAATTCAAAACAACATACATACTTGTCCCTTTAAAATTTCTTTCATATATATATAACTGTTGGTTCTCCGGCTCATACTCCTTGAAATCACCATACACAGCAACTTCATTTTCCTTCCGCATCTGAATAAGTCTACGCATATAATAAAAAATAGAGTCTTTGTCTTCTAATGCTTCTTTTACATTAATTTGCTTATAGTTTGGATTTACTTTCAACCACGGAGTCCCCTTAGTAAATCCAGCATTATCTGTATCATCCCATTGCATAGGAGTTCTTGCATTATCTCTTGCTCTATAACGTATCCCTTCTAACAATTTTTCTGGATCTTCATTCCCATTTACTACCCGTTCTTTCCAACAATTATGAATTTCCACATCATCATAATCCTCAATAGAATCAAAAGAAACATTTGTCATACCAATTTCTTCACCCTGATAAATATAAGGAGTTCCTTGCATCGTTAACAACATCGTGTACAACATCTTCTGACTCTCTTTACGAAATTCTTTATCATTTCCCCTGCGTGAAACAGTTCTTGGCTGATCATGATTGGTCCAGTATAAACTATTCCACCCTTTTTCATTCATTCCTATCTGCCACTTACTAAAAACAGCTTTCAATTCTGGTAATGGAACTCTCCTATGCGCCCATCGTTCTCCATTAAGTGTATCCAAAGAATCATGTTCAAAATGAAAGACCATATTCAATTCATTTGTATCTTTTCCAGCATATTGTAATGCATCTTCCAAAGTAACATCCGACATTTCTCCCACTGTCATAATATCATATTTCGAAAGTACTTCTCTATTCATTTCATGAAAAAACTCATGAATTCTTGGTCCGTTTTGATAATTTTCTCCCCCAATTCTTCCTATTCCTTCTCTTCCATCTGGCAATCCCGGAACCTTAGAATATAGATTTGCCACATCCATTCGAAATCCATCACAACCCATATCCAGCCAAAATCTCATAATATCATATACTTCTTTTCTTACTTTCTCATTTTCCCAATTCAAATCCGGCTGCTTTTTGGTGAACAAATGCAAATAATATTGTCCTGTGGCTTTATCCAATTCCCATGCAGGTCCTGAAAAATAAGAAGTCCAATTATTAGGTTCTTTTCCATCTTTTGGATCTCTCCAAATATAATAATCTCGATATGGATTATCTTTTGATTTTCTAGATTCTATAAACCATGGATGCTCATCAGAAGTATGATTTACTACTAAATCCATCACCAATTTTAAGTCTCTTCTATGCATTTCTTCCAGCAATTGCTTAAAATCATCCATCGTTCCAAACTCATCCATAATTTTTCGATAATCCGAAATATCATACCCATTATCATCATTGGGAGACTGGTAACATGGAGAAAGCCAGATAACATCTATCCCCAGTTTTTTAATATAATCCAGTTCACTAATAATTCCCTGTAAATCACCTATACCATCCCCATTAGAATCCTTAAAACTTCTAGGATAGATTTGATATACAACCGCTTCTTTCCACCATATCTTTTCCTTGTTCTCTTCCATTATATCTAGTAAATCTGAAAATTTTTCTAATCTATAACTTACATTTTCACATTGTGCAGCTTCTTTCATTCCCGCACAATCCATATTTGCATTACACGCTGCATACACTCCTGCCACTGCATCTTCTACTACAAGACATTTTTCCGGCTGAATTTCCAGAAGCTCTGCTGCTTTTAAAAACACCTCTGGATCTGGTTTCGAATTCAAAATATGATTTCCATCTGAAACAGCATGAAAATATTCGCTCAACCCTAGTTTTTCCAAAATAAAACCTGCATTTTTACTGGAAGATCCAATAGCTAGTTTTAATCCTTTACTTTTCAAAATATCCAATGTATTTTTTACTTCTTCACTTAAATCAGATGGCGTCATTGTTTCTAGGCATTCTCTATAAAAAGTATTTTTTTCTTCTGCATACTTTACTTTTTCCTTTTGTGTTACAGGCTTTTCATAGGATTCCAAAACAATTTCTAAGCTCTGCATTCTGCTAATTCCCCTTAGTCGATGATTAATTTCCTCATCAAAATAAATCCCGAGCTTATCCGCTAATTTCTTCCATGCCTGATAATGAAACTGATCTGTGTTACAAATTACACCATCTAAATCAAAAATAATGCCTTGATATTTCATATTCATTCTCCCTTATTTTTCTTTCCATTTTCATTCCTGCGGGGACTTTCACCATTTCTTCCTGAAGAAGAAAAGATACTTCTTCATTTCCATGATTTATAACTGTAACACTTGTTTTATCCACACTTATTTTTAAAAAATTTCCTTTTATACACAATGGAAAGGTTAATTTTGTCCATTTTTGTGGAAGTTTTGGTGTAAGATATAGCTTTTCGCCTTTCATTCTTACTCCACCAAATCCCATAACTGTACTTTCCCAAATTCCCCCAATAGAAGCACTGTGAATGCCTGCATCTGAAGATTTCATATATAATCCTAAATCAACGTTCAGACAACTTTCATAAAACTCATAGGCTATTTCTTCCATTCCCAAATCATTTGCTATAATTGCATGTATACATTTACTCAAAGAAGAATCATGTAATGTTTTTTCTTCATAATATTCAAAATTCTTCCGTTGAATTTCCTTATCAAATAGAACACCCAACACAAAAAATAACATAATTATATCTGCCTGTTTTATAACTTTATATTGACTGATCTGTTGAATATTAAAATCATCAAAAATTGTACCTACTTGTTCTGCTAATTTATATTTTGTAAGATCCAGTTCTTTAAGATTTTTAAATCCATCTGCTTGTGAAATAATCCCATCTGTATCCGGCTTTGGTATATATAGTTTCTCAATTCTTTCTTCTAATGTTTTCTTCAACTTTAAAAGATTAATTTTTTGATCTAATTTCCCATACAAATCTACATGTTTTGCTTCCAGCTCCTGAATCATATGTAATGCCAGTTCCATATTATGTTTTGCCATATAATTGGTATATGCATTATTATCCACATGTTCTTTATACTCATCTGGTCCTATCACATCTAAAATTTCATATCGATCCTGTTCTTCCACATACTGTAATCTGCTTGCCCAAAATCTTGCGGTTTCTAAAATAATCTCACATCCATATTGCTCCATATAATCCTGGTCATTTGTTACCAAATAATACTGTTCCACCGCATATGCAATATCCGCTGTAATATGATGTTCGATAAGTCCTGTCCAGCACTTTGTACATTCTCCTGTAATAACATCTGTCCCTGCATATTCCGGCGTTACTTCTCCATCACTTACCCAGGCACACTCCCATGGATACATAGCACCCTCATACCCATTTTTTTGTGCTTTCTTTCTTGCTCCATAAAGATTCTTATATCGATATTCTAACAAGGTTCTTGCGGTTTCTGGTTTTGTAAATATAAAATACGGCAAAATAAACATCTCTGTGTCCCAAAAAGAATGTCCCTTATATCCTTCTCCTGTAAGTGCCTTTGCACCAATCCCCACACGATTGTCTTCATGTTTTACCATAATGTTTAGATGATACAATGCAAATCTTATTGCCAATTGATCAAAATCTGCATTTCCTTCTATAATAATATCACTGGCCTTCCAATATTTTTCCCACTGTTTTTCACTCTCTCTTTTTATTCCTTCGTATCCTTTAGAAAAAGCTGTTTTTAACACATCCCTGCCATCTTGTTTCATCTTCTCTATAATTTGCTCATTCTGTTTTCCCATATATCCCATATCTCTAGATGAATGATATACGGAAACTTTTTCAAAAGAGATTTTTTGATCCTTTTTGGCACGAAAATGATATTTATTTTTCAGTGTCCTTCGTCCCATTTCTGGCAAAACATCTGCCTTTACATTTAGCCTACAGACAGCATGTTGTGCAATCCATATTTGAGATTCTGTTGTTTGAGACACATACTGCATTTCATTTATATCATAAACTCTTCTTTCAATATTACAAAAATGCTGTGCACCACTATTTGTCACACTTCCATCAATCCCAGTTTCAATTACAAGATCGGCATCTTGGTCTAAAAAAAACTCCACCGCTGTTGCCATAAGATGTTCATTTTCTAATGAAACTATTCTACGAAATTGCGCCTGAAGCCGGATTTTTGAAGGTGTTTCCCAAATAATTTCTCTGACAACTTCTCCATTCTTCAAGTTCATCGTTCTACAATATCGTTCTAATTTTCCTTTTAATAAATTTAATTCTTGACCATTAATCTTTATATTTATTCCAGTCATATCCGGAATATTAGGCAACTCCGTTACTTCTTCTGAAGATGCTTTATTAAATGTGCCCGTGATAAACGTATCTCTTACTTCTCCTGTATAGGTTTCTTCTAATGCATTGCGTACCCCGAGATAGCCATTTCCCTGAGCAAAAATTGCCTCGCATTTTCCCAAATATCTTTCATCAAAAACAGTTTCCTGAATCAGCCAATTCTTCTGATTACCTGTACCTGCATTATATTTCAACCTATTCATCGGTTCCTTTCCTTTCTTTCTTTTATCCCTTCATTCCAGATGCTGCCACAGATGCCTGTACTTGTTCTTGCGCAAATGCGTATAAAATAATGCCTGGAAGCACCACAACTGTCAAAGCTGCAAATAATTTTGTATAATCATAAGAAAACGATTCTGTAAAAAACTGAAGTGCCAAGGGCAATGTTCTTGTTTTATCAGAAGATGTCAACAAGGATGCATAAAAATATTCATTCCAGTTATTTAAAAACATTAATATACCCGCTGTTGCAAGCCCACTTTTAGCAAGTGGAAAATTAATTTTCCAAAAAGTTGTAAAAAAACCAGCTCCATCCAACGTAGCTGCTTCGTCCAGAGATTTTGGAATAGACATAAACGTAGACTTTAAAATAAACATAGACATAGCCAAGCCCCCGGAAAGATATACTAATGTAACTCCCCAAATACTATCGTATAAATTCATTTTCATAACCAATGAAAATAACGGCTGTGCTTTTGCCTGTGCAGGAACCAAAAGAGTAATTGTAAATAATGCAAAAATAAGATTTTTTCCCGGAAATCTATATTTCGCTATTACATAACCTCCCATAGCAAAAATCATTAAAGAAACTACCGTAGATACCACAGAAATAACAGCAGAATTTATAAAATATTGAAGAAAATTATATTTTTCAAAAATATAACGAAAAGCATCAAAATGAATACTGGTAGGCAAAGAAAAAGGACTTGATAAAATTTGCGCATTGGTTTTAAATGCTGACATTATAATCCATAAAATCGGGAAAATTGACACAACAATTGTAAAGATCATTACGACATACATAAAAACTTTTGTAAGTATCTTTTTTGTTTTTTTCATAATCTTTCTCCTCCCCTAATAAACACTTTCATTCATTCGAAATGCCCGATTTACTATATATAAAATTATCAATCCTAGAAGGAACATAATCACACCATTTGCATTTGCATATCCATATTTCATATCTTGTATAGACTTTACAAGAATAATTGGAAGATTCATCGTATCATCTCCTGGGCCTCCAGCCGTTGTCAGAGCAATTTGTTCGTACATTGCAACTCGCGCTGTTATTGAACAAATAACTCCTGTGCCAATAGCATTACGACACAATGGTAAATGAATCCTGCGGGTAATTTGCCATCCCGTTGCCCCATCTACTTTTGCTGCTTCTGTCAATTCTTCAGGGATTGCCATTAAATCATTTAACACCACCAACGTAACAATTACAGAATAAAACAGCCACGTGAATGTAACCGCCCAAAATGCATACGGTGATTCATAAAACCATTGAACATGGAAATCTGGATAAATTTTACGAATTGCATTATTCAAAACACCCATATCATCATTAAAAATAAAACGATAAATCATTGCCCATGCTGCTGCTGAAATTACATTTGGAATCATAAAAACAGCTCGGGTAAATTTCCACCCTTTGGGTTTTTGATATAAAATAAAGGCAACTAATACTCCAAAACCTACATGTAATGTTCCTGCAATTACCGACCATAACAAAATATTTCTTAATGAAATTCGAAAAGCTTCATTATGAAACATATCTATATAATTTTTAAATCCAATAAACACAGGGGCATTAAATCCATCCCATTTGGTTAAAGAAGTATAAAAAACTGTAAGTATTGGTTGCAAATAGAATATGAAAAAAACTAATAATGATGGAAGAAGGAACAAATATATCCATTTATAATTTCTTTTTTCCAGCTTACTAATGCCGTAAGTGTTTTTCAACTTGCACATCTCCTTTCAAAACAAGCTGTCACAAATGGTATGAATTCCTTTTGGACAGCTTGTTTCCTCATTGTTCTACTATTGTTTTGCTTCTTCTGCTTTTTTTGTTAATTCAGCACAGAATTCTTCAGGTGTCAAAGTATTGTCGATTAGCTTTGGAAGCAATTTTCCAAATTCCACATCTCCAACAGACGCTGGTAAAATATCGCCTATTCCAGCACAATATTTTGTTTCCTCATTTGTGCTCTGAGATAATTCATATAACAATGGAGACTTTTCAAGTTCACTTAAGAAATTATCAGAATATGTATATTTAGGAGCAACACCACCTTCTGCCAACATTAACGCTTCTACCTCTTCTTGAGAATCACGAAATGCCAAAAATGCTTTTGCAACTTCTTTTTCTTCATCTGATGCTGTATTTGAAATCCAAAACTCGCCATATGCACTAGGATTTGAAATTGCTATATTACCAGGATAAATGGTTATATTTACATCAGCACCATTAAAGTCATTACTCCACTTATCTTCAGAACCTTCTGCAAATTCTCCAACCATCCATGGTCCATTACAAATGATTGCTGCCTGCTTACTCATAAATGCATTGGCTGCATCCGCATAAGCCGCTCCCACTGTATTTGATGTAGCTTTATTCTGAAGTAAACTCTGTAATTTAGTAACACCCTTTACAAATGCAGGATCTGAATAATTCCACAATTTATCTTCAACATTATTATTCAACAATTCTAAACCACCATCTTCATTTGCAATCAAAGAGGTAAGTAAAAGTCCGGTTGTCCAAGCATTTTCCCCAGTCATAAATGCAATTTTATTATCTCCCAGACTTTCTACAAATTCATCTACAGACATATCTCGAATATTTTTTTCAGGTGCATACATAGATGTATTGTAGTAAAGCCCCATAGGTTTTAAAACACTCATAGGTTTACATACCAATTTCCCATCTACTGTACAAAACTTTTTCGATTCAGGAATCCATTTTTCGGATATTTCTGGATGTTCTTCCGCAAATTCTGTTAAATCATAAGCCATATCATTTTCCAAAACTACCTGTTTAAACCACTGGGCATCTAATCCGCCTGAACCTGGAGCATGTACCAGTGCCGGAAGCTTTTTCTGTTGAGCAAGCTGTTTCATTTTATCTGCATATCCTGCCTGTGGAACTTCTTCAATCACAATTTTATACTTTCCTTGATATTTTTCATTAAATCTTTCCACCTGTGGAATGAAAAAATTTGCGCCTACATTCTCCCCCGCAAGAAACGTAGGAAATTTCATCTCTATTACACTTGCCTCTTCCTTTTTTCCCTCTTCCTTTTTACTGTCTGTTGTACTGCCACATGCTGTAAATCCTAATGCCATTACAGATGCCAGAGCTAACGCTGTTACTTTTTTGAATTTCATATGATTACCTCCCATAATATAATGTAAAATTTTTCCAAAAACGTTTTTGGAATTATCTATTTTAAAAAGCAGCTTTGCTGCTTTTTAAATACTATTTTCTTTGACAGATTCTCTAATAACAAGTTTATGAGGAACAAAAATGTTGTCTTGAACTTCTTTTCCTTCCAACATATCATTTAAAACACGTACCCCTACATATCCTTTTTCTATGATATTTTGGTCTATCGTGGTGATTCCTGGATTGATATAATCTAATGCATAAATACCATCAAAGCCAGTCACTGAAAAATCTTCCGGAATAGAATATCCACATTCCAGCATCGCACGACTCACACCTAATGCCATAAGATCACTCATACAAATAAATGCTGTGGCTTCTCTTTTTCCATTCTTTTTCAAATAATCAATGGTTTTTTCAAAAGCTTCCCCTTGATCAAAATGACAATTTATAATTTCAATATTTTGTAAGTCTATTCCATGTCTTTCTACCGATTTTTTAAATCCTAAAAAACGATTTAAAGTTACCTCTGCTTCTTCTTTACCTTTGATTAACACAACTTTTTTATGTCCATGATCTAATACATAATCTGTAATTTCTTCAAAAGCTGTTATATCATCAGTCATAATTGTAGCAGTATTTTTTCCCTCTACTTTTACATCAATGGTTACACAAGGAATTCGAAGAGTTCTCGCTTCTTTTAAATATTTATCTTGCATTTTCAACCCCATAAGGATAACACCTGATAAACTATATTCACTGCACATATCTGCAAGTTTTTTGTTCTTCTGCATCTCTTCACTGATTCCATAGGTTGCCAATGTACTCCCTCTCTCATTAGCATACTCATAGACACCACGAAGTATATTTGTTGTAAATTCATTTAATTTATCTACCTTATATAAATCAAATACAATCAACGCAATATTTTTCGTATTTTTTGAAGACAAATTCTTTGCACTTTGATTAGGTACATAACCTAATTGCTGTACGGTTTTCTGAATCTTATTCTTAGTCTTCTCACTTACATCCGTATAACCATTCAATGCTCTTGATACAGTACTTACTGATACGCCTGCAGTCTTTGCTACATCTCTTATAGAAACTCCCATATATACTCCTACATTTACAAAAACGCTTTTGTTCTACATTTACAATCTACTACTTTTATATCAAAATGTCAAAGTCTTTTTCTTATTTTTCTATTTTTTAAATATTTAACACAAATTTTTCGTTCCATATTTATACATTATGCACATAAATTGCTCATGAATCTCCGCCTTATTCCTGTTAAAATATTAAAAAAGAGATTCTGCTAAAAAACAAAATCTCTTAATCACTCTACAATTCTTTCTTTTTTCCAAATCCAGCTTTCTGCAAAAATGCATCTGCCTTTTCAAACTCCGGTGGTGTAATAAGACTTACACCCACATAAACAATAAAGGAAAGTGCAACACCTAAAATTACCTGTTGGGCTGACTGTGCTTTCCAAAAAGAAGGAAGTGGTACACCAAAACCAATAATCAAATTATAAATACAATATACAAATCCCGTACCAATGGAAGCCAATGCTCCACGACTATTTCCTCTACGCCAGAAAAATCCCATAACCAAAGGCACAAACACCCCTGTAGTAATAATATCGGAAGCCATCCAGGAAATTTTCAAAATTGATCTTATTCCCATTGAAATCACCAAAGCTATGGCTGTAACCCCTAGTGTTGTCATACGAGAACGATTCAGCTGTTTCTTTTCATCTGCATGAGAAGGAATCAAATCCAACACCAATGTCATAGAAGCTGTATTCAACAAAGAATCCATGGTAGACATAATTGCCGCAGAAATACCAATAAATACCAATGCACCTAAAAACGGTGATAAATAGTCAGTTACCAGTGCTGTCACAATACCACCTTCCGGCTTTTCAGAATACAATACTAATCCAGCCATACCGGTAAAAACCACCATCAAATATAAAGGTATATAAGCAAAAAAGCTCATCACAGTCATCTTACGAGCATCACGGTCTGAACGAGCTGCTGAAATTCTCTGCCATACATTTGCCTGAATCATCCATGCACAACCAAACGTAATCACATACATACTGTACTTAGAAGCACCTGCTCCCATGTTCAAATAATTGATTTTCCCTGTCATCTGTGCAGCATTACGGATTCCTTCAAATCCTCCTGCATGACTAAATCCAACGGCGAAAACAATCAAAGCCGATATAAGGAGCAACACAAACTGAATAATATCTGTAAGCACAACCCCACGAAATCCGCCAAACATAGAATAAATCAATACAATAGTCGTTCCCAGAAGAACTGCCTTCTCATAAGAAAGTCCCAGATAAGAACCAAAAAAATCACCAACCCCTACCATTTGCGATGCGGCATTAAACACCATAAAAAACAAAACAAGAAGGGAAAGAAGTTTTGCCGTACCTTTAGAATATCGTGCTTCCATCATACGTCCCTGCGTCAAATATCCCACACGCCGAATTCCACCGGCACAAAGAATCATTAAAAATGTAGAAATCAGCACTGGTACACCATAATACCAAAAAGCACCCAGACCATCCTCATAAGCAAGATCCGCCGTGGATAATGCAGAACCCGCACCCCACCAAGAAGCAATAAAAGTAATAGATAAAGCCCAATAAGGCAAAGATCGTCCTGCAAAGAAATAATCCAGAACACTGTGGTTCTTCTTTTCCTTTGTCACCGCAAAAAGCAATAACATAAAATACATTAGTAGTCCAATTAACGAAAAAATTTTTAATAAAGTCATAATATCCTTTCTTCAATATAGTATTTTAAAAATAACTTCGGGTAACAAAAACATTACTAATGAAAATATGTTATAATAATAAAAGATTCTATTGCA
>JARIAQ010000030.1 GCA_029257775.1 Blautia sp.
CTTCTTCCACTTCCTGTCATAAGCTGCAAGTAGTCAATAAAGATTACTCCCAGGTTATGTTCCATCTTATACTTTCTACACTTTGAACGCAGTTCTGATATAGAAATACCTGGCTTATCATCTATAATTAAATTAGATTTTCCGATTATATTTGCTCCCTCAATCAGCTTTGCCCATTCTTCATCTTCCAAATTACCAGTTCTGATATTTTGTGAATCTACCTTGGATTCCAATGCCAAAAGACGATTTACAAGCTGCTCCTTTGACATTTCCAAACTAAAAATTGCGGCTGTTACATTATTATGAAAAGCCATATACTGAGCAATATTTAAAACAAACGCTGTTTTACCCATAGAAGGACGAGCTGCCACTAAGATTAAATCTGAAGGCTGAAATCCAGACATTTTGTAATCCAAATCAATAAACCCTGTTGGAATACCGGTAACACTCCCCTGACTTCTGGAAGCTTTTTCAATTTTTTCAATGGCATTTAACACAACTTGACGAATAGGAACGAATTCTTCACTTCCTCTATTCTGCACCAAATCAAAAATTTTCTTTTCTGTAACTTCTAAAATATCCTGTGTCTTTTCTTTTCCTAAATAACAAGCGTTGGTAATTTCTTCTGTGGTTTTAATCAATTTTCTCAGCATTGATTTCTCGGCCACAATTTCTGCATAATATTTTACATTTGCAGAAGTTGGCACTGCTGACAATAAATCTCTTACAAATTCCATGCTGGAAATTTCTGGAGGTAAATCCTTTTCTTTTAATCGCTCCTGTAAAGTAACCAGATCCACAGCCTTTCCTTCATCATGAAGCTCAATCATGGCTTCAAAAACCATACCATACTGCTGCTGGTAAAAATCGGCCCCGGTAATAATCTCAGATGCCTCTACAATAGCATCTCGACTCATAATCATAGAACCAATGACAGACTGTTCTGCTTCTGGACTATGTGGTAGAATTCGTTTTATCAGTGCTTCTTCCATCTTGGTGAAGACTCCCTTCCTATGCTTCCTTTACCACAACTTTAAGCTGCGCTGTAACTTGTGTATGAAGCTTTACAGGAACCATGGTTGTTCCTAACTCACGAATAGGATTTGTAAGCTGCATTTTTTTCTTATCAATATCATATCCTAACTGTTTCTTCACTGCTTCTGAAATTTCTTTAGTAGATACAGAACCAAATGTTCTTCCATTTTCTCCTACTTTAATTGCAACGGTTACCTGCTTTGTTTCTAATTCTTCTTTAAAATCCTTTGCAGCCTGAAGATTTTCCTTAGCCACCTTTTCCTCATGGGCCTTCTGAAGCTTTAAATCATTAATGTTTTTAGCAGTTGCTTCTAAACCTAACTTTTTAGGAAAAAGCATATTTCTTGCATATCCATCACTTACATTTACAATCTGTCCTTTTTTCCCAAGAGACTTTACGTCTTCAATTAAAATCACTTTCATATCTCTATATCTCCTTCTTTTATCATCTTGTCAATAGTATACTTCAGCTGTCGGATACCTTCTTCTATAGAAACACCTGGAAGCTGTGCGCCTGCCATGTTAATATGACCACCGCCACCTAATTTTTCCATAATCAGCTGTACATTCACCTCATCAATGGCTCTGGCGCTAATATAAATCTTATTTTGATAATCTGTAAGCACAAAAGTAGCTTTTATACTGTCTACATTTAAAAGCTCATTTGCAGCTTGAGATGCTACAACTGTGGGACTATCGATTCCTTCACTTGGGCACACTGCAATAGCAAAGCACCCCTTATAAGTTTCTACATGGCGAATTGCCTCTGCTTTTGCCCGATAGGATTTTACATCATCTCGAAACATTTTTCGCACTCTTGTTACATCAGCTCCGCAACGGCGAAGGAATGCCGCCGCCTCAAAAGTACGCACACCTGTTTTCGCAGTAAAATTGTTTGTATCAATAATAATTCCTGAATAAATAGCATCTGCCTCAATATTATAAATTTTAATATCATCTGAAAAATACTGCAGTATCTCTGCAACCATTTCACAGGAAGATGACGCATACGGCTCAATATAAGATAATACGGCATTTTGAATCACTTCACTTCCCTGCCTGTGATGGTCTAAGACTACAATGGTCTTTGTCTTATGTAAAAGTTCTTCACACTCTGTATAACTAGGTTTGTTCGTATCTACTACTACTACTACTGTATTATTATCTACAATACTTTTTGCTTCATCATTATCTACAAACATATCTTCGTCATAATCTGAGTTATTTCTGAAATTCTCAATAATCGGACGCACCGACATTGTCGGATTATTTACAACAATATGTGCTTTCTTATTCAAAGACTTTGCAGCCCTGTAAATACCAATCGCAGCTCCAATCGAATCCACATCAGAAATTTTGTGTCCCATGACTACAACTTTGTCCTTGCTTATCATGAATTCACGCAAAGCGTGGGCTTTTACCCTCGCTTTGACACGAGTATTTTTACCTGCATGCTGAGACTTGCCACCAAAGTAAATCATCTGGTCTTTATCTTTAATAACCACCTGGTCACCACCGCGTCCCAAGGCCAAATCAATAGCAATACGGGAATATTCGTAATTTTGCGCATAGGTCGGCGCATTGATACCAATACCGATACTGACGGTAACTGCCATATCATTTCCAATATTTACAGTCTTTACTTCTTCTAAAATATTAAACCGTTTTTTCTTTAATTCTTCCAAAGAGCTCTGACGCATTACAAGAATAAATTTATCTTTTTCCAGTTTTTTAATTAATCCATCTACATCATTAAAATACTTATTGAGCTTTCTTTCAATTAAAGCCACTAAAAGAGAACGGCGAACTTCCTCTACGCTGTTTAGCGCTTCCTCATAATTATCTAGATACAAAAGCCCAGTGACTAACTTTTCGTCTTCCTTCTGTCTTATATACCGATTTAATTCTGTTTCATCAAACAAATAAAATGCAATTAAATCATTCTGCTGTGTTGCCTCTACTAAACCAGACTCTTTCAACAGCTTATCCATGGAAATTACGCGCATAACTGCTTTGTAATCTCTTTCTCCATATTGTACAGCCACTGCTACATCTTCTTTTTTAGGAAGTTTATCTTTAGCAACTTCCGGAAAAAGAGTTGTAATGGATTTACGATATTTTTTACTTTTCCCTGTAAGCTTAGAAAATTCCTCATTTAACCACAAAATTTTTCCGTTGGAATCCAATAAGACGTAAGGCACAATAAACTCATTTAATAAATTCTTTTGTACCTGTCCGTATTGTGTTGCAAAGGAAATCAATCCATTCATAATACCCGCACGACTGTGAAAATACAAAAACACTGCAACCAAAATATACACAGCTACAAAAAGACTTACCAATGTTCCCGCCTTTATACTTACAGCAAATACAGCCAAGTTCATCATTACGAGTAAAATTCCTAAAATAATAGGGAACTTCATATAGACTTGCAACTGTCCCTTGATCTTAATTTTTCTATCCATATCTCCACCTGCCAATACAAAATTAAATAGCAATTCAGTTTATTATACCATTGTTTTTCCTTTTGTACAAGCAAAAAGCACACTGCCGAAGCAGTGTGCCAAATATCAATTAGTCCTGAACATAAGGCATAATTGCCAAATGTCTTGCTTTTTTAATTTCTACTGTTAATGCTCTCTGATGTTTTGCACAGTTTCCTGTAATTCTTCTAGGAAGAATTTTACCTCTTTCAGATACATATCTTTTCAGTTTGTTAGCGTCTTTGTAGCTAATTTCGTTATTTTCCTGTCCACAGAATACACAAACTTTTTTTCTTCTGCGTCCGCCTCTTCTCTTCATTGGAGAATCCGGTCTATTACCTTTTTCGTAAGCCATGATTATTTACCTCCTATCAATATTACTGCCTGCTATTTAACTAAACGGCAGCTCTTCGTCAATTCCATCAGGGATATTCATAAATCCATCTGCTGATGCCATACTTGGAGTCGGTGCTGGAGCTCCCATAGAAGCTGCCTGTCCTACATGACTGTCACTTACAGATTTACTTTCTGCAAATTCTTGTTCTTCTACAACAACATCTGTTGTATAAACTTTATTCCCGTCTCTATTTGTATAGCTTCCTGTCTGAATTCTACCGCTTACTACAATGCGGATACCCTGACGAAAGTATCTTTCTGCAAATTCTGCCTGTCTACCAAAAGCAACACAACTAATAAAATCAGCTGTTGCCTCTCCATCTCTCTTAAAGCGTCGGTCTACAGCCAGTGTGTATCTGGCAATTGCCATTGAATTTTCTCCTGCTGAATATCTCACTTCAGGATCTCTTGTCAAACGTCCCATTAAAATCACTTTATTCATCTAATCACCTCATTATACTTTCATAAATAATTGCCTGTTTCTCTCGAAGCCCAAAGTCTTCAAAACTGACTTTCGGTGCACCTGATAAATCCGAATTTTAATGAATGTTTGTGCTGTCGAAAGAATTAAGCTTCTTTTTTAACAACTAAATATCTTAATACATTGTCCATAATGCGAATGTGTCCTTCAACTTCTGCTGGGCATGCAGCATCAGATTCGAACTGAATGAAGTAGTAATAACCTTCGCGCATTTTCTGGATTTCATAAGCTAATCTTTTTTTGCCCCATTCTTCAACTTCTGTAACTGTTCCGTTGTAACGAGCAATGTAATTTTTTGCTTTTTCCACTACTGCTGCACGAGCTTCATCCTCAATCTTTGCATTTACAACTAATGCTAATTCGTATTTGTTCATGCTTGTTGTACCTCCTTTTGGTCTTTTGGTCCCTTGCTAAACAAGGAACAAGGATAATAATATATCACGGTTTCCTATTCTACCATAAGGATTCTTGTTTTTCAAGCTTTTTTTCGCAAATCTCTGGTATTTTTTTCTACTAACTTTCTGGGAACCATAATCTGATGTCCACATCCCATACACTTTAGACGAAAATCTGCTCCGACTCTTAAAATTTCCCACTCATTGCTTCCACAGGGATGCTGTTTTTTTAACGTTACAAAATCCCCTACTTCATAATTTAAACCCATTTTACCCTTACCTCATTTTCCTATTTGATTAAACACTTCAGCAATGGGCTGATTTATAACGAGTTCTGCCCTATCATCTTGAGGTGTCTTATCACGATTAATTACAACTAAATGTTTTCCTCCAAAGTAATCCACTAAAGATGCAGCTGGATAAACCGAAAGAGAAGTTCCTCCTATAATCAATGTGTCTGCTTGAGAAATAGAGCGGATAGACTCTTTTAAAATATTCTGGTCTAAAGATTCTTCGTACAGAACTACATCTGGCTTAATAATTCCCCCACATTTACTGCATCTAGGGATTCCTTTACAATCCTTCATGTAAGTAAAATCATAAAAGCTGCCACACTTTACACAGTAATTCCGATAAACACTTCCATGTAATTCTAAAACTCTTTTGCTTCCTGCCATCTGATGTAAATGATCAATATTCTGTGTTACAATTGCTTTCAACTTTCCCTGTTCTTCCAACTGTGCTAATTTTTTGTGAGCGGCATTTGGCTTTGCAGTATCACATAACATTTTTGCCTGATAAAATCGATAGAATTCTGCTGGCTTTTTCAGGAAAAACGTATGACTTAAAATTGTTTCTGGGGGAAATTCCCATTCTTGATGATATAATCCATCTACACTTCGAAAATCAGGAATTCCACTTTCTGTAGAAACTCCTGCTCCGCCAAAAAACACCAGATTACTACTTTCATCTATAATCTGCTGTAATCTTGCTATCTTTTCCATAAAAACGCCTCCTAATATTCTCCTTCTCTCTTTGCCTGAACAACAAAGCGAGTAGAATCATTTCCTGTACAAGTAGACAATGTGATTACTTTATCATCCTTTGTTACCTCCGTACCAAAATTCACTAAAGACTGCTGTTTCATTCGTTCTACATAACTCGCAAACTGTTCATCTGCCTCCGGAAACAAGGTATATGTTTCTCCAACAGCATCTACTACATGACTGGAAAAAATCTCATAACGATAATTCTTTTCTGGTGTACAAATCCAGATGTATCGTCCCGGAAGTGAGTTCTGATCCTTAAAATATTTTCTTAGCATTCCAAACATAGAGCCATTTCTCATATTATGTCCATAAATAAGCGTATTGCAGTCTTGAAAATCACTGCTATTTGTGTGATCAATAAAAATTGATCCTGCTGCATTGGAGTTATTTTCAAAAGTATGTTTTAAATAATAGGAATTATCTGTACCTTTCATAATCGGATAATTAATTTTAGTTCCTTCGATCTGTAGCCAGCCAATAATATCTTCATTAATTCCTTTTAAACTTACCCAATCAACTTCTGGTGGTACTGGTTTTGATACTTCCTCTGTTTCTGTTTCTGGTTCCGGTTCCTCTTCCTGATTCTCTTTCTCCGGTTCCGTTGTGGTAACATATTCTCTTACTCTGTTATATTCATCTGTTCCTTTTTTATACTCCATAAATATCTTCCCTAACTGTATGGCGGAAAAAAGAAATACTGCCAATGCGGCAAACATAATAATAGAACGAATTATATCTCCTACTGTTCTTTTTTTCTTATTTTTATTTTTACTCATACGTCCTCCTGCTTGTAAAGTTATTGTGTTATTGTATCATAAAAAAAGAATTCTGCACAGCATAATTCCCGTCAGATACTCTATAATTCTTCTAAAAAAGTGCAGTGAAATCACTGCACTTTTCTTATTTTTTCCTATTATTCTTTTTATATAAAATATAGAGTCCCTTTAGTAATAAATCATCATCTAAAACAATCTCTCTTTTACAATATGGAATGACCTTCTTTGCTAAACCTCCAGTTGCAATTACTGTAGCTTTTTCCCCCATACGTTCTTCTAACCTATCGATAATACCATCAATAGCCGCTGCACTACTATAAATCATACCACTTTTCATGCATTCTATGGTATTTTTTCCAATCATATCTTCTGGAGCTTCCAGTCCAATTCCACGAAGCTGTGCCGCTCTTTCTGTTAAAGAATCCAAGGATACCCCAATACCTGGATAAATCATTCCACCAATATAATTCTTCTTACCATCAATTACGCTAACTGTATTAGCTGTCCCTAAATCAAAAATCAACATGGGAGCTTTGTATTCCGCGATTCCTGCCACAGCATCTACCACCAAATCACTTCCCAGTTGCTCTGGATTTTCAATTCGAATATTCAACCCTGTTTTAATTCCCGCACCTACCACTAAAACTTCTTTATTTAAGATTTTTTCTACTGCGAGTTTTGCTGTTTTCGTAATTTTGGGTACAACAGACGATATAATCCCTCCGTCCAACTGTTCTCTATGAATATGATAAATATCTAAAACATTTTTAATATCAATTGCATATTCAAGCTCGGTTTTCGTATGCACTGTAGACAGTCTCTCAATAAAAATTCTTTTTCCTTTATCTATACAGCCAATTACAATATTTGTATTTCCTATGTCAATTGCTAAAATCATTGATAAACCCTAATCTTTCTCTAATATTTCTTTTCATCAAAATTCTTCCGATAAAGAAAATTAATACACCTGCCACAATGGCTTCAGGTACACCATTGATTCCAATAATAGATAAAATAAATCCATAAACCGCCTTGATTGCTACTCCATTGGCCATTGCATAATCTTTCCTAAAAAATAGAAAAATCAAATTCATAACCAAAAGTGTATTAACTAAGGATCCTGTAACTCCAGCAATAATCAACCCCCATGAAGACACTTGCCTTTTATCTATTTTCTTTATCATTTTGTAAATATAATACGGAAGAACACCTACCAAAATTCTTGGAACAAAGCATATAATTATACTTTCCCATCCACCTTCAAATTCTCCCATCGTATAAAATGGAGTAAATACAAAAGAAGTAACGGTAGGATTCACAGTATTATTTATAAAACTTGTAAGCCCAAATAAAAACCCTAAAGCAGAGCCTTTTTTAGGGCCTAAAAGCAGAGATGCCAGAATAACCGGTACATGGATAATTGTTGCTCTAGTAAAACCCAATGGAATATATCCCAAAAAAGGGGTAAATGCCATAATAATAATAATTGCGCCAAAAATTGCTGTTTGAACCATACTTTTTGTATTCTGTCTATTATCTGCTATTAAATTTTTCATAATTTCTCCTTGTTATCGTTCTTTTAAGATACAATACTTATTTTTATTTTGTCATTTTTAAAATTTGATTTAGAATTTCAAAGGCTGTTTCCTCTTTTGTCATTTTCCCGAGTGAAATCTCCTCATCTTTTGTAATGATTGTAACAACGTTGGTATCTCCGGCAAAACCCGCACCTTCTACTTTTAAATTGTTTGCCACAATCATATCCAGATTTTTCTTTTTCAGCTTTTTTCTGGAATTTTCCAGCATATTCTCTGTTTCCATAGAAAATCCACATAAGAACTGTTTCTCTGTCTTATGTTCGCCTAAATAAGCTAAAATATCCTTACTTCGCTTCATTTCCAAAGATAACTGACCATCTTTCTTCTTCACTTTTTCTGTGCTTACATACTTCGGACAATAATCTGCCACCGCCGCAGCCTTGATAATAATATCTTGTTCTGGTGCTCGTTTTGTCACTTCACAAAACATATCTTCCGCTGTTATAACTGGTACTACTGATACAAACGCCGGCACAGGAATGTTTACTGCTCCGCTTACAAGAGTTACTTCTGCCCCTCTTTGCATGCAGACTTTTGCAATAGCATATCCCATTTTTCCCGTGGAATGATTGGTAATATAACGTACAGGATCAATGGCCTCCTGAGTTGGTCCTGCTGTCACAAGAATCTTTTTTCCCACCAAATCTTTTTCATAAGCACATTCTCGCAAGATATGCTGTAAAAGAAGTTCTGGTTCCGGCATCTTTCCCTGTCCTGTATCACCGCATGCCAAATATCCATAAGCACTCTCAATAATTTCAAATCCATAATGTTCCAGAGTTTTTAAATTATCCTGCACAATTGGATTTTCAAACATATTGGTATTCATCGCCGGTGCTAAGATTTTTTTGCATTTGCATGCCATAATTGTTGTGGTAAGCATATCATCTGCTATGCCATGAGCCAACTTCCCAATGCAGTTTGCACTGGCAGGGGCAATTAGAACCACATCTGCCTTCTTTGCCAGAGCTACATGCTCTACACTATACTGAAAGTTCCTATCAAAGGTATCCACCAGACATTTATTTCCAGTTAAAGTTTCAAAGGTAATGGGGTTAATAAAATTCTCCGCATTCTTTGTCATTAACACTTGAACGTCTGCGTGAAGCTTTTTCAGCATACTGGCAAGGGAAGCAATTTTGTATGCTGCAATACTACCTGTAACTGCAAGCACTACACACTTTCCTTTTAACATTGTGTATACCTCTCTTTTTTTTGTGAACATCTGATTTCAGATTGCTCCGTTTCCGCCTTTTATTATATGGAATAACCTCTAAAAAATCAATATACCATTTTCACTTCCTCTTGTTCCTATGCCTATTCTGTGCTATGCTTTTTTTAGAATTTATATTTATAAAGGAGTTTTTCTCATGTCACGTAATAATCAAATATCTGAAACCCACCTTCTTGGTCTTCTTCTGGCTGTTGTAGGAGGATTTCTAGATGCTTATACCTATCTTTGCAGAGGACATGTCTTTGCCAATGCGCAAACTGGCAACATTGTACTTTTAGGCGTGAACCTTACCGAGCAAAATTGGAATAATGTATTTTACTATCTCATGCCAATTCTCGCTTTTGTGTCTGGTATTCTTGTTTGCGAAGTCATTCAAACCCACTTTAAATGGAAAAAGAAACTCCATTGGAGACAACTTATTGTTCTTATGGAAATTATATGTCTTATAATGGCAGGATTTCTTACTTCCTCATACTTTGATACTTTGGTAAATATTATAATTTCTTTTGTGTGTGCCCTTCAAGTGGAGGCCTTCCGTAAAATGAATGGAAATGCTTACGCTACTACCATGTGCACAGGTAATTTAAGAAGTGCCTCCCAACAATTGTATCTATATGCTACTACAAAACAAAAATCTTACTTGCACAACAGCCTTCAATATTATAACGTAATTTTATTCTTTATTATCGGGGCAGGAGCAGGTAGCTTTTTTACGAATCTTTTCCATGCAAAAGCAGTATGGTTTTGCGCTATTGGTCTGCTAATTGCTTTTACAGCCATGTTTCTTAATAGAGAAGAACACCATAAATAATATGAAAGAAAATTACTAGGAGGCTTAATTATGAAAAGAAAATGGTGGCATGACAAAATTGCTTATCAAATTTATCCCAAAAGCTTTTATGATTCTAATGGGGATGGTATTGGAGACTTACAGGGTATCCTACAAAAAATAGATTACTTAAAAGATTTAGGCATTGATATTCTGTGGATTTCCCCTGTTTATCCATCTCCTTTTGCAGATCAAGGATATGACATTTCTGATTATTATAATATTGATCCCACTTTTGGTACTTTAGAGGACATGGAGCAACTGATTTTAGAAGCTCAAAAACGGAATATGTATATTCTCATGGATTTAGTTGTGAACCATTGTTCCGATGAACACCAGTGGTTTGAAAAAGCCTGCGAAGATCCCGATGGAGAATACGGAAACTTTTTTTATATTGAAAACAAAAAAGATGGTGAGCTTCCCTGTAACTGGCGAAGTTATTTTGGAGGTTCTGTATGGGAACCCCTTCCAAAAAATCCGACTAAACAATATCTGCATGTATTTCATAAAAAGCAACCCGATTTAAATTGGGAAAATCCAAAAGTGCGAGAAGAAATTTTCAAAAATATAAACTGGTGGTTAGAAAAAGGACTCGGCGGATTCCGTATAGATGCCATTATTAACATTAAGAAAAAACTCCCCTATAAAAATTATTCCTCTGACAGAGATGACGGTTTATGTGATATTGCACTTATGCTGGCAGACGCACAAGGTGTTGGTGCTTTTCTCAAAGAAATGCATGAAAAAACTTTTAAGCGCTATGATGCCTTTGCTGTAGGGGAAGTCTTTAATGAAAAAGAAGAAGATCTTCCTGCGTTTATCGGTGAAGACGGATATTTTTCCTCTATTTTTAATTTTTCTACTACTTCTTTAGGAAAAAGTGACAAAGGCTGGTATGATTGCCGCCCCATTACCCCTGATGAATACAAAGAATGTTATTTTAAATCACAGGAAAAAATCGGTGATATTGGATTCTACTCTAATATTATTGAAAATCACGATGAACCAAGAGGTGTAAGTTATTATTTACCGGAAGAGGGGCGCCATCTAGAAGGCAAAAAAATGCTGGCTGTTCTTTATTTCTTCATGCGCGGCATACCTTTCATTTATCAAGGACAGGAAATTGGCATGGAAAATCTAGGTACTCTATCACTGGAACAAATTGATGATATCAGTGCAATAGATCAGTATCAGGTATGCATTGATGCAGGTTACTCATCAGAAGAAGCTTTAAAAATCATTTCACTTTACAACCGTGACAATGCTCGAACCCCTGTACAATGGGATTGTTCTGAAAATGCCGGATTTACAGAAGGTACTCCTTGGATTATGGTAAATCCTAATTACAAAGAAATTAATATAGCCTCTCAAAAAAAGGACAAAAATTCTCTCCTTTCTTTTTATAAAGAAATGATTGCTCTCCGCAAAAGTGAGGATTATAGGGAAACGCTAGTTTATGGAGATGTGATTCCTTTTGAACGAAAACGACACAATCTCATGGCATATCATAGAAAAGGAGAAAAAGATTTACTAATTATAGGAAATTTTCAAAAAGATCCTCAAACAATTTCTCTTCCTTCTTCTGTAAAAAAAGTGCTATTAAATAACTATCCTTCCTTTACCCTACAAAATAATCTCTTGCATTTGAATTCTTATCAAGCACTTGTATTAGAACTGATCTAGTTTTTCACATTCGTGATTTTTGTGCATATACTATCTACAAAAAGGAGTTTTCAGCATGACTTATATTCCCCTATATCAGTTAAAAGCGGGGCAATATGGTATTGTTCAAAAAATCACTTGTTCCAAGGAAGAAATGTCTCAAAAAAAGGCAATCTTGCAGCGTTTTCTTGATTTAGGATTTTGTGAAAATACACCGGTACAATGTGTAAATACCGGTATTTTCCACAATCCCCACGCCTATAAAATCAGAGGTAGCGTTATGGCAATCCGAAATGAAGATGCTGCTTTTATCCTGGTAGAACCTCTTGCTGAAAATTGTGAGATTTAAATGATGTCCCTTTTAAAAAAAAGAAAAGAATCTGTTTCCGCTACAATTGCATTGGCCGGAAATCCCAATGTAGGAAAAAGCACCATATTTAATGCACTTACAGGTATGCATCAACATACAGGTAACTGGGCGGGAAAAACAGTGGAACTAGCAAAAGGAAACTGTACTTTGGGAAAGCAGACCTGTACCTTTGTAGATCTTCCCGGCTGCTATTCTCTTACTGCCTGTTCCAAAGAAGAAGAACTGGCTAAAGACTTCATTCAAAATGCTGAGCCTGATTTAGTTGTTTTGGTATGTGATGCTGTATGTCTGGAACGCCACCTCCATCTACTTATTCAAATTCTTTCTATCACTCCAAAAGTGCTACTTTGTATCAATCTTATGGATCAGGCAAAGAAAAAAGGAATCTGTATTTCCTGCTCGGCTTTGGAAAAGGAATTACATATTCCTGTTATTGGCATTACTGCCCACAAACGCTCTGATATAAAAAAGCTGAAAAATAGCATTGATCTTGCATTAAAACAACAACCTCAATCTCCTGCAAAAGGCAAAAATTCTTGTGAAATAGTGACCTGTACTTTACCATCTCCCCAAAACTGTGCTCAAGAAGCTACCCGACTTTATCATATTGCTTTACAATCTACTGATATTCATCTAACAAACAGAGATCTCTTTTTTGATAAACTCTTCACTGGAAAATTAACAGGAATCCTCTGTATGATCTGCTTTCTTTTACTGATTTTCTGGATTACTCTTACAGGAGCGAACTATATTTCTCAATTTCTTCATGATATTCTTTTTTCCTTTGAACCTATTTTCTTCCACTTTTTACAGCAATTTCTTCCTCCAAAACTATGCTGTATGCTCGCTTTTGGGTTTTATCGAGTGACAGCTTGGGTAATCAGTGTTATGTTACCTCCTATGGCAATTTTTTTTCCGCTATTTACTCTATTGGAAGATTTCGGTTATCTTCCTCGAGTTGCTTTTAATTTAGATTGCTGCTTTGCCAAATGTAAAGCTTGTGGAAAGCAGGCTCTGACTATGATTATGGGATTTGGATGTAATGCAGCAGGTGTAACAGGCTGTCGCATTATCGACTCACCTAGGGAACGTTTAATTGCTATTTTGACCAACTCCATTGTTCCTTGCAACGGACGTTTTCCCATTCTCTTAGCTATCCTTACCATATTCTTTGCAGGAAGTACAAAAAGTCTTGAACTGGCACTTTTACTGACTCTCGTTATTTTATTTGGTGTATTTATGACTTTTATTTCCTCTTGGTTTTTATCAAAAACTGTGCTAAAGGGAGTCCCTTCTTCTTTCACTTTAGAACTGCCCCCTTATCGAAAACCTCAAATCGCCTCTGTTTTAATACATTCTGTCATAAACCGTACCATTCGTGTTCTTTTACGTGCTATTGTCGCTGCAGCGCCTGCTGGAATTATCATCTGGATTATGGCAAATACAACCATCGCAGAAAACAGCATTTTAAATCTTGTATCAGAATTTTTAAACCCTTTTGCCCAGCTTTTAGGCTTAGACGGAAAAATTCTTCTTGCTTTTCTGCTAGGGCTTCCTGCGAATGAAATAGTTATTCCTGTATTGATTATGGCATATACTGCCCAATCCTCCCTAACAGATTTTGAAAGTCTTTCTAGCCTTCATACCTTACTTCTTGAACAAGGATGGACTCTTTCTACAGCTGTTTCTATGCTAATTTTTTGTGTACTTCACTGGCCTTGTGCTACTACACTTTTAACCATAAAAAAAGAAACCCATAGTCTAAAGTGGACAATACTCGCTTTCCTTTTACCGACTTGTATGGGATTTCTCTTATGTTTTCTTGTAACTTGTATTTTTCGTATATTTTTATAATTTTTCCAAAGTAACTTTGTGTTCCATAGGCAGAGATTTGCTCATAGAACACAAAGTCTGCTTTCTGCCAACATTTGAAGATTCTTATCTATAATATTATAATGCTCCCGAATGCTCTCAATTCCTTCCGACACATCTTGCCTCTTTAAATTTTCATAAACATTTCGATGAAGTTGTATCAATTCTTCTTTATCCTCAACCACCATATACTTTAACATCTCTCTGATAAAAATTTCAAATATTCCTGACAATGCTTCATTTAAGATTTCTAAAAGATGGTTATTGGACATTTTAACAATCTGATCATGAAACCTTTTATCCAATTTCACTCTTTCTTCACCTTTTACATTTTCCATCTCCTCTAAGATTTCAGAAAGAGTTTCCATATCTTCCTCTTTTGCATCCTTTACAGCCAGAAGATATGCCCCAATTTCAATAAATCTTCGCAACTGACTAATCTCAATATAATTCGTCTGATTCATAGATAAAAGCATGGAAAATACTCCACTTAAACTTTCACCAATATGATTAACTAGTAAGTTTCCCTGTCCTTGGCGACTTTCAATAATCCCCATATTCTCCATAGTTCTTAAAGCTTCTCGAATAGAATTTCTGCTAAATCCCAATGTTGCCATCAATTCTCTTTCTGAAGGAATTTTACTTCCAAAAGAAATTTCTCCTGTTTTTGCAAGGTTTGTAATATGTTCAATAACCTGATAATATACTTTTTCATTCTCACTTGCTTTTCTTACCATTTTCTTTCCTCTTTTGAATCTACATAATTCCTGCAAAAATAGATGCTCCAATTACTGTTAAAAGTCCTGCAACAGCAATGGCAAGACTGCTCATAGCTCCCTCTATCTGCCCCATTTCCATAGCTTTTGCAGTCCCTATTGCATGAGATGCAGTCCCAAGAGCTAGCCCTTTTGCAATAGGTTCGTGAATTTTAAAAATTTTACAAATAAACTCTGCGATGACATTTCCCAGAACACCTGTAATAACAATAACAGAAACCGTAATTGTAACAATTCCTCCAAGCTCCTCGGAAACACCCATTCCAATAGCTGTTGTAATAGATTTTGGAAGCAAAGTTACATATTGCTGATGATTTAAATCAAACAACTTTGCCAAAGCTAAAACACTGACCAAACTGGCCAAAACTCCTGATATAATTCCAACTGCTACTGCCATAAAATTCTTTTTTAATAAACTTAATTGCTCATAAAGAGGCACTGCCAGACATACGGTTGCCGGTGTGAGTAAATAAGTAATATACTTTGCTCCTTGATTATATTCCTTATAATCAACACGAAAAAGCAATAAAAAGGCAATAACACATATTGTTCCAATTAATAATGGATTCAAAATTGCTAATTTAAACTTTCTTTTCATCAGTAAACCGATTTCATAGGCTGCAAGACTTAATACTGCCCCAAAGATAACTGACTCACTTAGAAACTCTTTCATCTTTTTTTCCCTTTCTTTTAATCATAATCTGTGTCACCAGTCCGGTAACTACCATGACAATTACTGTCGTTATAACTGTAATTACGATTACCGGCACTACAACTGGACGCAAGGCATCCCATGATTCTAATAAGCCGACTGCTGCTGGTATAAACATAACCGGCATAATCTCAATAAGAAAAACAGCTGCATCTTTTACCTGATGCACTTTTAAAATTCCTGTACAAAGTGCCAGTAACATTAAAATTAATCCATATACACTTGCCGGTATAGGTAAGGGCAAAAGTTCTCTTAAACCTTCTCCTAAAAAGGAGATCAACAAAATAATACTAAATTGTCGTAAAAATTTCATTTTTATGTCCTCTTTTCATTGGTACTACCAGTAAGTATAGGCATCTTACAAGGTAAAGTCAATATAGACAACTGCTTTTTCCTGTGATAGCATGAAGATACAATAATAATAAAGGAGAATAAGAATGACTGTATTAGAACGTTTTTTAAAATATGTTGTGATTGAAACCACCTCCGATCCCTGCTCTGAAAGCTTTCCAAGCACCAAAAGCCAGCTAAATTTCGGTCTCTCTTTAATGGAAGAAATGAAAGAATTGGGACTTATTGATGTGACTCAAGATGAATATGGATATGTTTTCGGAACAATTCCTTCTACAATTCCTAATTATAAAGGTAAAATTTTAGGTCTTATTTCTCACATGGATACAGCCTTTGCTGCTTCCGGAGCAAATGTTAAACCACAAATCCTGAAAAATTATGATGGGAAAGATATCGTATTAAATCCTGAGAAAAAAATTGTAATGACAACAGAAAACTTTCCCTCCTTGAAACAATATATCGGACAAGATTTAGTAGTAACCAATGGACTTACTCTACTGGGTGGTGATGATAAAGCTGGTATAGCAGAAATTTTGACTGCCGCAGAATATCTCCTACAACATCCGGAAATCTCTCATGGACCTATTCGTATAGGTTTTACTCCAGATGAAGAGATTGGAAAAGGCAGTGATTATTTTGATGTTAAAAAATTTGGTGCAGATTTTGCCTATACAGTAGACGGAGGCGAATGTGGCGAACTAGAGTACGAAAATTTCAATGCTGCCAGTGCTTTTATAGATTTTACAGGTCTTAGTATTCATCCTGGTTCTGCCAAAGATAAAATGATAAACGCTCTGCTTCTTGCTATGGAATTCCAGTCTATGATGCCAGAGGCACAAAAGCCAGAACACACAGAAGGTAGGGAAGGATTTATTCATTTAGAATCTTTAGAAGGTTCTGTAGAACATGCAGCCAGCGAATATATTATCCGTGACCATGATTTTGATTTATTTAAACAAAAAAAGGAATATATGCAGCGAGCAGCTGATTATATGAACGCAAAATATGGTGAAGGAACTGTAATTCTTAGAATAGAAGACTCCTACTATAATATGAAACAACAAATTGAACCACACTACTTTTTAATTGAAAATGTAATAAAAGTCTATGAAAAATTAGACATTCAACCAAAAATCCAACCAATTCGCGGTGGTACTGATGGCGCACGCCTATCCTTTATGGGACTTCCATGCCCAAATCTGGGAACTGGAGGGCACAACTTCCATGGTCCCTTTGAATATGTATGTGTACAATCTATGGAAAAATGCGTACAAGTATTGATTGAACTTTGCAAGGAATAATTTTCTAATAAATCAGTCTGTGCACCTAGAAAACCGAAAGGATGCACAGACTGAGCATAGAAGCAAGGAAATATTTATTTCTATACAAGAGTTTTTATATGCGAAGCATACGATATCCTACCCCAATATGTGTCTGAATATATTTGGGATCCGATGAATTTTCTTCTATTTTTTTTCTAAGTGTTGCCATAAATACCCGCAAGGAAGCCACATCATTATCCCACGCACTTCCCCATATTTCTTTTGTAATATAAGTATGTGTCAGTACCTTCCCCACATTCTTAGAAAGTAAGCACAAAAGTTTATATTCTATAGGCGTAAGATGAAGTTCTTTCTCTTTCATAAAAGCACATCCTGCTGCATAATCAATTTTCAAATTTCCATTTTGAAATATAGAACTTTGCACAGAATCTCCATTTCTGTCATTTAATCTACGAAACGTTACACGAAGCCTTGCCAGAAGTTCTTCCACAGAAAACGGTTTTGTCAGATAATCATCTGCCCCTGCATCTAAAGCTTCTATTTTATCCACATCTTCGCTTCTTGCACTAATTACAATAATTGGAGTTTTAGACCATGTCCTAATTTTTTGAATAACGGCAATTCCATCCATATCTGGCAAACCTAAATCCAGCAAAATCACATCTGGATTATGTGTTGCCACTTCTAAAATCGCAGTTTCCCCTGTAACTGCTGCTTGAAAGCGATACTCGTGCGTTTCCAACGTTGTTGTAATTAAATTCCGTACTGCTGTATCATCTTCTACTACCATGATTAAGGGTTTATTCATATAATTTAACCTCCTTTGCAGGCAATGTAAATATAAAACTTGCACCATGTGGCTGACAATCTTCTACAACAATGTCACCTCCATGGGCATGCAAAATAGATTTGCATAAAGCTAATCCTAATCCTAAACTTCTACGACTATCGGCTCCATGGCTGCTATCTGTATAAAACATTTCAAAAATATGTTCTTTGGCCCCATCTGAAATGCCTTTCCCATTATCCGACACACAAATAACAGCTTTTGTTCCTTCCTGTTTTGTCTCAATAGAAATCTCAGAACCTTCCGGCGTATATTTCACTGCATTATCCACTAAATTAACAAGAACCTGCACAATTAATCGTGCGTCCACCTTTACTAGAATCAAATTATCCGAAAGTTTTACACGAAGCTTATGATTTTTACATCGTTTTTCCACATGATGAACCGCTTCCTGCACAATTTCTTCTAAAAGCTCTGCATTTAATCGAAGCTTCATCGTACCATCTTCAATTCTGGTGACTGACAGCAAATTTTCCACTAGATTAATAAGCCACAAAGAATCTTCATAAATATCTTCATATAACTGACGTTGCTTTTCTTTTCCTATATTATCTGCATTAGAAAGTAATATTCCGGCATTTCCAGAAATGGAAGTAAGAGGTGTTCTTAAATCATGAGAAATGGATCTCAAAAGATTTGCCCTTAGTTTCTCATTTTTTGCTCTCAAATCTGCTGCTGCTCGTTCTCTTGTAACTTCTTCATTTTTTAATGCTAATGCACATTCCCCTAAAATTGACAGTACAATGCTGTTTTCAAAACTGTCTAAAGGCCATTCTCCCAGAACAATACCTAAAACACCAAACACAGTTTGTCCCACACGTACAGATAAATACTGACATTTTACTTCTGGATACATCTGTGTCCCTGCTCCTGCATGTTTATTATTGTCAAATGCCCACTTGGCAACCTTTCTTTCTTCCGCAGTAAGATAAGCTTTCTCCTGAGTCTCTTCTTTAAATTTAAAAAACAATGGTTCTCCCAAAGTATTCTCCGTTGTTTTATAAAAAATGATATCTCTTTTCAGTAATTTTTTTAATTGACCACAGGTTACAGCGATGATTCCTTCCATATCCTGTTCATTAGAAAGCTGCTGATTCGTATCAAATAGTATCTGTGTACGATACGCTGTATTTGCAGACTGTACTGCCTGTTTCTTAATTCTCTCTGCCAAAGATCCCGTGATAAATGCGGCAGCCAACATAATCGGAAATGTTGTTAAATAACTGGGATCATAGGCCTTAAACGTAAATCGCGGCTCTGTAAACCAAAAATTAAATAACAAAACACTAAGGAAGGAGCTTACAAGGCTAAAAAATCTCTGGGAGGTTGATACTGCTGTAATCAACACTCCCAAAATATAAACAGTAATAATATTTGCCTCATTTAACCCCATACATCTGAAAAATATTCCGATTGCAGTGGCTGCCGATAATATACTCAATGTTTTTAAAATATCTTTCACAGAATTTTGAAGTTTTGACTTTTCCTTTAATTTTCTCAAGTCGTCACTCCCCTTTATCCTACTGTAATTTTCTCCTCTGGAAATCTTCCAACTTCTATATGCTTTCCTGAAACAGCTGCAAAGACCAAAGTCAAACCACCTACACGGCCCCAAAACATCAAAAGCATTAAAATTAATCTTGACACAAGCCCCACTTCTGTAGTAATTCCCAAGGTAAGTCCTACTGTTCCAATTGCAGAAGCCGTTTCAAAAAGACATGTTAAAATAGGAATATCCTCGATACAACTGATTATAATTCCACCTGAAAGGAATAATACTAAATACATCACAAGAATCGTTGCAGCATCATTCACCGTACTTTCTGAAATGCGACGATGGAAAACCTGTGCATTTTCCCTTCTTCGAAATACAGAAGCTGTAGAAGCGAAAAGCACTGCAATTGTAGTTGTTTTCATACCTCCTGCTGTTGAACCTGGAGAACCTCCTGTAAGCATTAAAAGGATCATAATCATAATCCCCGCCTCTGTAAATAATGTTAAATCCACAGAGTTAAATCCTGCTGTTCTAGGCGTTACTGCTTGAAATAAAGATGCCAAAATCTTTTCATACAAATTTAACTCACTCCACTGATTTTGGGAAAATTCCACAAAAAAGAAATAGAGCGCCGGAAGGGCAATCAAAAGACTGGTAACTGTAAGAATTACTTTACTTTGCATTCTATATTTTTTAATATGAAACTTATTTGTTTTAATATCTTCCCAAGTAAGGAAACCAATACCACCTGTGACAATCAAAGCCATAATTGTAAAGTTAATCATTGGCTGAGTGGAATAAGTAGTAATAGAAGAAAACTCTCCTCTCACACCTAGCAAATCAAATCCTGCATTACAAAAAGCTGAAACCGAATGAAATATAGCGTACCACAGTCCTTTAAAAAATCCAAAATCTTTACAAAAGACAGGCGCCATTAACGCTGCACCTACCAGTTCTATACAAAGGGTTGTTTTCAAAATAAAACCTGTCATTCGCACCATTCCGCCTACATGATGAGCCGCAATTGCCTCACGCATGGTATTTCTCTGCATCAGACCAATTTTTCGCCCTGCAAACATAGCAATCGAAACAGACACCGTTACTACTCCCATACCTCCAATTTGTATCAACAAAAGAATGACAAACTGACCAAAATAAGACCAGTACGTTGCTGTATCATGTAGCACCAATCCTGTTACACAAACTGCCGATGTAGAAGTGAACATAGCATCTAAAAAGGGGGCTCCTCCAGGTCCTTGGGTAGAAATTGGTAGCATTAATAAAAAACCACCTGTTAAAATAGCAATTAAAAAACCTAAACTAATAATTTGAAATGAAGAAAAATTTGTCTTCTTATCTATAAATTTCATCTTACCCTCCATGCGCTTTACAGTATCTTCTACTATATATCCTGCGATATAAAAAATGTATAAATAAATTATATAAGACATTAAGACTATATAAAGATTATCTTTTTAAACTTCCGGCATCTGTACCGGCTTAGCACCAACATATTCTTCTAATGTAATATTCTGTTCTGTAATCTCTTTTGCCGCTTTTTTTCCAACATAACGATAATGCCATGGTTCAAAAATAATACCGGTAATGTCACTTTTATCCATTGGATAACGCAAAATAAATCCATATTTCCATGAATTTTCCATTAACCATTTCTGATCTTCTGTCTCCATCTGTTCCTCGTCAAGTTCTTGATATTCTGAAGATACAATATCAAGAGCCAGCCCTACTTGATGCTCACTGGTTCCTGGCTTTGCCACCTCAGTACCAGCCTTAACTGCTGCTTCTTCCTGACTTAATCCCTCTTCCTGCATTACTCTTTCAATTTTATTTTCATAAAGTGATACCTGCATATCCCAGGCACGAAAAGCAGAACAAATCATAGGATTTCTTCCTGCTGCCCGTGCATCGGCAAACATGTCCTCCAAATCCTGCATAATTCGCACATCTACTTGATATCCATTGTCATCCACTGTTTCTGTGGCAACTTCTGGCACATCAGCTTCCGTCATCAGATGCTCACTATTTACCAGCCTTAAATACCACTGTTGTTTCTCCGTTTCATCTGCCAAAACCAGTTTTTCTTCCTTTGTATATACCTTATCTTTTTCTTTCGATTTTTCTTTGTCTATTTCCTCTGTATATGCCTGTTTTGCTTTTTTCTCTATTTTTTTTTCATCTATAGAAAGCCAAATCGCTGTTATCCCAAACACACACACGCACATCATTAAAAATATTCTTCTATTTCGTTGACGTATCCTACGTATATTTCCTCTGTGCCGTCTTCTTTTCATTCTCATACCGCCTTGCTCATTACTCTGTTTTCATGTTACCGCTCATTATAACACCTTTTTTTTAATGTTTCTATAATATCCGTTTAAATTTACTGTATCAGTTTTTCTTGAAATATAAATAACCAAGAGGGGAAGAAATAGCATTTTTTATACCATTTCTTCCCCTCTTGGCAGTAAACTTTCCAAAAGGATTTGATATATTTCTATATAATGTATAGATTTAAAAGAAGTATAACATATTTTTCGACATTATTTTATACGGAGAAGTACAAAACAGAACATTCTACAGAAATCTCTAGGAACTCATTTCACCAAAGAAGATTTATTGAGTATAGGTGGTTATCGTTCCATAAAATCCCGGAAAGAAAACTAACACTTTAAATTTACCACATTCCCAAAAAATGCTGCATAATCAATGTCACTGCTGTGATTCCTATCCAACAAGCCATTCCCATTAAAATAGGCTTTCCTCCGCTTTTTACCAATTTTACAACATCTGTATGAAACCCAATGGCCCCCATAGCCATAACAATAAAAAACTTCGAAATTTCTTTAAGCGGCTGAAAACTTTCAATTGGAACTCCTGCTGCAACAGCAACTGTAGTAATGATGCTTGCTCCAATGAAAAACAAGATAAAAAATGGAAAGACTTTTTTTAAAGATACCGTGCCTCCACTTTGATTTTCCTCTTTTCTTGCTCTATTTATTGCCAGTACAAGAGTAATTGGAATAATTGCCAATGTTCTAGTTAATTTTACTGTAACTGCTTTATCTAAAGTCTGACTGCCTAACTGATACATGTTATCCCAAGTAGAGGCTGCTGCCGTTACAGAAGATGTGTCATTTACTGCAGTACCTGCAAAAATTCCAAATGCCTCACCTGAATGTGTGGAAAATCCAATTGCTGCTCCCATAGCAGGAAAAATCAGCGCTGCCAAAATATTAAAAAGAAAAATAACTGAAATCGCCTGTGCTACTTCCTCATCATCTGCATCAATGACTGGTGCCGTTGCAGCAATTGCTGAACCGCCACAAATGGAAGATCCTACACCTACCAATGTAGAAATTTTTTCTGGAATATTCATCACTTTGTGAAGTACAAATGAAATTACCAGAGATGTCGTAATCGTACATACGATAATAGGAAGCGATTGTTTTCCTGTTTCCATAACAACTTCCAAATTCATTCCAAATCCCAGCAGTACAACTGCATATTGAAGAATTTTTTTTGAAGTATATTTTACTCCCCCTTCAAAAGAATCCTTCTTTTTGATAATCTGAGCAAAAATCATTCCTATAACAATGGCAAATACCGGTCCTCCAATAACAGGAAGCAATCTTCCTAAAATACACGCAGGAATTGCAAATACTAAACATAATAAAAGTCCTTTTCCATTTTTTGCTAAAAAATTCATCTCATCCTCCCTACATCGCTGCGTGAATAGCTGCAATTGTTCCATCAGAAACTGCTGTAGATACCTGACGAATTTTCTTCACACGGATATCACCTATTGCATAAACACCTGCTATTTCTGTTTCCATATTTTCATTTACCGGTATAAAACCGTTATCCAATTTTAACTCTGTATATATATCTGTATTTGGAAGAGTTCCAGCATACACAAAAACCCCACATCCCGGATCTGCAATCGTCTCAATTGCTCCTGTTTTTTCATCAGAAAATTCTAATGATTCCACGTTATCTACCCCATATACTCCATGAAGTCTTGTATTTAATCGAACTTTAATATTCGGTGTTTTTATAACTTTTTCTTTGAATTCCGAAATACATCCTAAGCTTTCCTCAAAATGTACAATTGTTACCTCTGAGGCATATTTTGCTAAATATAGAGCCTCTTTTACTGCTCCGTCTGCGCCCCCTATTACATAAACATTTTTTCCTTGATATTGTCTTGCATCTCGTGCAGCATTCATTCCAAACCCTTTTCCGAACAGCTGTTTTTCCCCTTCAATATTTAGTTTTCTTGGAGATGTACCATTCGCTAAAATTATCTTTGGTGCTAAATACTCATGCTCATTTGTACAAACCTTCTTAATTTCCCCTTTAAGTTCCACACGAACCACATCTTCTTTAATAATTTCTACACCAGCATTCTCTGCCTGAGTCTTTAGCTTTTCTGCGAAGATATATCCTGTTTCCCCTTTAGACACCCCAACATAATGTGTCACTGTAGATACCTTCCCAATTAATCCTCCCACTTGGTTCTTTTCCAGAATTAATGCTTTCTTTCCTCTGCTTGCTGCATAAATTCCTGCACTAATACCTGCAGGTCCTGCTCCAATAATAATAATGTCGTACATCTCTTCTCCTCCATTTTCTCTGTTTTCTACATTTTTACTATAATCCCATTTTATCATTTTGTAAAATTATAAATATTGATATTTCGATAAGAATTTGTTATAATAAACCTATCAAATTTAATTTTATGGGGGACTTTTATTATGTTAGATTTTCGTATGGAAACATTTTTAACAGTATGTGAATATATGAATTTTACCCATGCTGCTGAAAAATTAAACCTGACACAACCTGCTGTATCTCAGCATATTAAACACCTAGAAGAAGAATATGACTCGCCTCTATTTATTCGAGAGAAGAAAAAACTACTTCTTACTCCAGCAGGAGAAATTCTTAAATCAGCTTTAGAAACTATGAGGAATGATCAAAACACCATAAAAAAGCGCATGAAAGAAAGTATTACTTCAAAAAAAGTATTGACTTTTGGTGTAACTATGACAATTGGTGAGTATAGTATTGTCCCTGCTTTAACAAAATTTATTCAAAACCATTCCGATACAAACTTTCATATTCGATATGGAAATACTAAAAAACTGCTATCCCTTCTTAGTGAAGGACTCATTGATTTTGCCATTGTTGAAGGATATTTTAAAGATGATTATTACCAAACTCGCATATTTAAATCAGAAGAATATATTGCTGTAGCATCTAAAGACCATATTTTCAAAAAAAAGATTCAGGGAGTACGCGATTTAACTTCTGAATGCCTGCTAATCCGAGAGCCGGGGTCAGGGACTAGAGATATCCTTACCAAAACCCTTGCTTTAAAGAATATGTCCATTCATAACTTCCCCCATATTATAGAAATAGAAAATATACACACTCTGGTCTCCTTGCTACGTCATGACTGTGGTATCTCATTTTTATATAAGGCTGCTGTAGAAAAAGAAATTGCTGATGGTACATTAAAACAAATTCCTTTAACAGATTTTATGATTATGCATGACTTTACCTTTCTCTGGAATAAAGACAGCATCTTTTCAGAGGAATACGAAAATATTTTTCAAGAACTTCAAAAATTTTCTTAAATTAAAAAAACTGTGTCACTAAGCTTCCCTTTTGTGACACAGTTTTTTCTAACTATTTATTTATTTTAGCAAGTTGCTCCGCCTTTTAAGTGCTTTTGAGCTTTAATATTTTCTTCTTTTCTACTTAATAAATCATCTGCAAGAAGCTGTTTCTGAACATTTTCAAAACCTAATCTCGCTACAGTATCTGCAAAACGTTCGCCTGTAATTCCCTGTTCTCTAAACAAGAGAATTGCTTTTTCTACAATGGAAAGTACTTCTTCTTTGTCTGTGAAGATTTTTTCTAAATAATGTCCCTGAGCAACTTTTTTGCCCCAACGTCCGCCAATATAGATACGATATCCATTTGTATAACTTTCAAATGCATGAAATGGACATTTGCCTATACAACGACCACAGTGGTTACACATATCTTCATCAATAGAAATTTTGCCATCTACAACTTTTGCAACATTAATTGGACAGTTCTTTTCTACACGGCAAATTGCACATCCATGGCATTTTTCCATATCTATTTGAGGAATTCTCTGTCCGATAATACCCAAATCATTTAAGTCTGGTTTCACACAGTTATTTGGACATCCACCTACAGCAATTTTGAATTTATGTGGTAATTTTACATCTGCATAACCATGGAAAAATCTCTCATGTATTTCTTCTGACAAAGCAAAAGTATCAATCAAACCATATTGACATGTTGTACCTTTACAAGATACAACTGGACGAACTTTTGATCCGGTTCCACCTGTCTCCAGTCCTGCCTGCATCAAATATTCTCGTAATGGTTCAATATTATCAAATGGTACTCCTTGGATTTCCATTGTCAATCGAGAAGTCATGGTAACTTCACCACTTCCAAAAAGTTCTGCTGCTTCTCCGATTGTTTTTGCTTCCTCTGCTGTGATTTTTCCATTTCTTGTAATTACACGACCATTGAATTTATCTAATGTAGTTTTATCTTTTAAAAATCCCCATGCTTTTACTCTTGTTTCTTCTTCTGGAGACACTGCACTTTCTACATTTTCAACTTTTACATCATTGAAGAACAACGCACCTTCCAATACTTCTGTGTGTTTGTATCCGTAGAAACGCATACGGTTCTGAAGGAAATATCCACGTTTTCCTTTTGCACATACAAGAAGAATTTTATCCTCTTTATCTAATCCTTCAATTTCACCCTGGACTTTAGACAGATCCACATAAACTGCACCTCTAATAGATGGTTTCAATCCAACATCAACTACTTTATAGTCTTTTGCTTTTCCTTCTGCATATTCTGCCGGTGTCATGCTGACAATATCTCCGTTAATTTTATTAAGTAAGATATATACAACCTGTACCAATGGATGGATGGATGTAGAGAATGGTGGTGCATAAGCAAAATCTGCATTTTCAAAATCTTCTAAAACAGCTCCCATATTAATTCCCATAGCTGCAATATCAACCATTTTATCTACTGCTCCTGGTCCGAAAACCTGCATTCCAAGCAACTTATGTGTTTCTCTATCTGCAATCAGTTTTGTGATAAAAAATTCAGAATCTGGATAATAATGTGCTTTATCATCTGTTGGAGCAAGAACTGTAACAACATTGTATCCTGCTGCTTTGGCCTGTTCTTCTGTCAAACCAGTACGTCCTACATTTAATCCAGGTAATTTTACAACTCCTGTTCCTAATACCCCCGGATATGTTTTCTTAGTTCCTGTCAGAATCTGAGCCAATGTTCTTCCTTCCATATTAGCTGAAGATCCCATTGGAGACCACTGTGGCTTTCCTGTAATACGGCTTCTAACCATTACACAGTCACCTGCTGCATATACATCTTCTAAATTTGTCTTCATGGTATTATCTACCATAATAGTACCTTTAAACATTTCCATTCCTGTATCTTTAAGGAAATCTGTATTTGGACGAATTCCTGCTGCTGTAATCAACAAATCACATGTTAACAATCCTGCTGAAGTCTTTACTCCTGTCACTTTTCCATCACCAAGTACAGCTTCTGCTTTTGTTCCAGTTATAACACGAATTCCTTCTTTAAGAAGATGTTTCTTTGCATAATTTGCCATTTCTTTATCCAAAATGTTTGGTAAAACTTGATTTGCAAAATCAATTACAGTTACCTGAATTCCCTTTGCTTTCAAGTTTTCTGCAACTTCTAAGCCTATAAATCCAGCACCAATAACAACTGCTTTTTTTACCTGATTTTCTTCTGCATAAGCACGAATACTGGTAGCATCATCCGGTGTACGCATTTGAAAAACACCTTTCTGATTTACGCCCTCGATTGGAAGTTTTGCAGGAGATGCACCTACAGCTATTACCAGCTTATCGTAGGTATACACTTCTTCTTCCCCTGATACGGTATCTTTTACCTTAACTTCTTTTTTATCTGCATCAAGAGCAATGGCTTCTTTTCCTGTCTTTACTTCAACACCTGTAAGTCCTGAATATTTTTCTGGTGTATTTACAATCAATTCATCACGACTTTCAATTAATCCCCCTACATAATAAGGAAGTCCGCAGCCCGCATAAGAAATATCTTTATCTTTTGTAATTACAGTAACTTCTACACTTCTATCTTCTCTTTTTAATTTAGCTGCTGTCTTTGTTCCTGCAGCAACTCCTCCAATAATTAATACTCTCATATTTATTTCTCCCATTCTTCTTTTAACTGGTATTCTAAATTATCAAAGTTTCTCTGCTCCATTTTCCATCCTTTTGTGGCAGCAATGTTCCTCTCCTACACATTCGGGACGCATCTTTTCACATACAATTACATCACCTCCACTGATTGTCAGTCTATATCCATTTACCAGCGCATCTGCCATTTTCTGTCTAGCTCCATCGTAAATTCGAGTCACTGTCGGACGGGAAATGTTCATTTTTGCCGCACACTGTTCCTGTGTCAACTTTACATAATCTAAAAGACGAATTACTTCGTACTCATCATAAGTAAGATTTAAAGTTCCAGCTTCGGGACATCCCTGTGGCAAAAATCCAGTGATTTTTGGTTTTGAACAGATACATCTGAGTTTCTGAGGCCGGGCCATTGGTCCTCCTTTCTTCTATTAATTGAAACTAATAGCTATGTCATTTCTATGGTTTTAACATACTCTGATTTTAAACATATGTCAATATTCTTTAAGGCCTTTTACAATAACACTTTTTAATGGTATCTTCGAAAAATTTTTATGTTGACAATCAAAATAAGATGCCATATAATTAACCCTGTTAATTTGTTAAGGAGATTTTTATTTATGAAAGAAATAGACTGGTTGCAAATGATTGTATACCATCAAGAATTACATCGCTTTTCGCGAACATTATTAACTCAAGAACAAACCCCGTCTTTAACTTCCAGTGAGCGGGAACTTTTGGCTCGACTTTATTTAGAACCTCTGGACAATACACCTTTGGCTTTAAGCCGAAGTAGTGGAATGAAAAAGGAAGCAGTAAGTCGATGCTTAAAAAAATTGTGTGAAAAAAATTGCATTCAAAAAACAAAACATCCTCAAGATGAACGTAGTTACATTCTTTCTCTTACCTCACTGGGTGAAATGGAACTTCGAAAAGATTACGAGGCAATTCTCCAGCCGCTTTATGATTTATGGCGAAATATGGGAGATGAATTTGAAACACTTTTACATCTGATCTGTAAAGCAAATAAACAGACAGATGATGATTATAAAGGAGGTATTTAATTTATGCGTTTTTATGATGCATTACAACTAGATCCAGCAGTTTTAAAACCACAAATACGCACTGCTGAAACTTCATCTGAAAAGAGGAAACTTCAAATCGCATTAGTATTAAGATCTACATTAATCGTTGCATTTGCTATCTTATTTATTTCCTCTCTTTCTAAAGTATTTGGTACAGAAAATACACCAATGTGTGTAGCAATGTTTTGTATATTACTTGGACTCCGATTTGTTGACTTTGGCTACTGTATTAAAGATTCTCTTGTAAACCTAGCTGTAGTATTTCTAATTTTACTTGTAGCTCCAGTAGTAGCCTCTTTTGCCAATCCTGTCTTGGCAATTATCATTCATTTTGCTGCATTTTTAACACTTCTTCTCATGACCAGTGATAAACCAGAATTGGGAAATGGTGGACTATGTGGATTTTCTTATGTATATCTTACTGGAAATCCGGTAACAGGAGAAAGTTTCCTAAAGCGTTGTCTTTTAACTCTATTCTTATTTCTATTATATAGTATTATTTTTTATGTAAAGCATCATGCAAAACATACCAACGTTCGTTTCCAAGACATTATTAAAAATTTTGACTTATCTAATGAAAAAAGTCGCTGGCAACTTCGAATGGCAATTGGTGTCAGCCTTGTACTAACTCTGGGGAACTTTTTTCATATACAACGTTTTATGTGGGCAGGATTTGCCTGTGCTTCCTTGCTGTCAACTTATCCATATGCTGTAAACGTAAAAGAACGTCTTTTTCATCGTATGATTGGTGTAATTACAGGTTCTCTCCTATTTTTAGTTGTTTACAAAATAACCCCTGAATCCTACCATACATTATTAGGTCCTTTAGGAGGATTTTGTCTGGGATTTGCCTCTGATTATCGAGTTAAAACTGCTTTGAACTGCTTTGGTGCACTGGCTTTAGCAGCTGGCTTGTATGGAATTGAAGGTGCAGTGCTTCTACGTATTTTAAATAATTTTATGGGTGTATTATTTGGATATGCCTTTATACTTTTATATCGCCACTGTGTAGATAAACACTTCGAAGATGATAATGAAAATTTTGGAGAAACTTCTGCAGAATTTTAATTAACACAACAGAAAAGCGAGAACCAGTTTCAATCATTTACTGGTTCTCGCTTTTCTAATTTTTATAATTAAGATTTTTATGAGCTTGAAAAATTATACACCGAGAAATTCAAGAATTTCCTGCTTTGTCCAATGATTAAATCCCATTTTAGCTAAAGTACGTCCTGTTTTACGATAATCTTCATTATTATACATACTTGCCAGAGTAATCAATGCTTCTGCCGCTGGAACTTCAACACCACAAATTTTAGCCAGTTCACAAAATGGAACAAACAAATATGGAATATCTTCTGTAATGTATCTTGTTTTTGCATTTGCAGGGGCATTTTTTATTTTTCCATGAGCACTAGAACCTCGATTAAATTCATAAATAGAAGAACAATCACTTGCATAAAGGGCGTTCATCGCTTCTAATTCTGTGCGTAAATGCAAATGTAAACTTTCTCCAACTGCTAAACGTTCTTGATCTAGAATATCTTCTACTTTTGCAATTGATGGCGAACAACAATCACGATAGAAATTATATCCACCTTCAAAGTTTTCTAATAATCCCATATTTAAAATTGTAAAGAGGGGATGTGCTCCAAAATTAATATTTTCTAAAGCTGCCACTAAAGGATTGTCCAAAATTTCAACAGGAATAGGGAAAATTTCTTTCACAAATTTAATCATCTCTTCTGTGCGTTTCACTTTTGGAAAAATGCTTAAAGGCATAAACTCTTTCGCACCCATAATAGAAATAACTCCAGCATCCACAGCACGAGTAGCCCATGGCAAACTAATGGTATCAATAAAAGTAATATCGGTTCCACGTTTATCTGAATTTTGTACCATTTTATTCAATACAAGTCCGCCATAATTTCCAGGAACAATAAAAATTTTCATTCCATCTTTAATATAGGGAAGCATGGTAGAAAACATAATTTCTTGTGCAAAAGACGGACATACCATCATAAAAGTATCCGCAAATCCCATGGCTTCTTCAATATCCGTTGTAGCTAAACTAATTGCTTCAAATCCAGGAAACAGCATCTTAGCCCCATTATCCTCTGGCAGGGCCTTAATTCCACCCTTTTCTTTAATTGCATTTACCTGTGCAGGAAATTTCGGTGAATCATAAATACAAACCTCATTTCCACTACCTGCTAAAACATACGCTGCAGTAAGACCACCATTTCCAGCTCCAATCACAGTAATTCTCATCTTTCATTTCCTCCATTTCTTTTAAATAATTATAAAAATGCACATCCAACCGTAAGAACAATGCAAGTAATCACAATAATTCCAAAGAAAAACGGTAATATATGTTTTAACCATCTTTCGTATGGGATATTGGCAAGTGTTAAAGCTCCAATCAACACAGCCTGTGTAGGAGAAATAAAATTCATGGTTTCACTTCCCGCCTGACATGCCATGACAATAAATTCACGTCCTACATTCAAAAAATCTCCTAATGGCGCTAAAATTGGAATCGTTGCAGTATGTAATCCTGAAGAAGACGGGATTAACAATGACATGGGAATATATAAGATATATGCAATTGCAGGAAATACAACACCTGAAATATTAGACAATAGTATTTCTCCATAATGCAAAATCGTATCTATAATTAATCCTCCACTCATAATAACGGATAATCCTTTTGCAACTCCCAAAATCAATGCCACACTTAAAATATCTTTTGCCCCATAAATAAAAAGATTTACAATTTTTTTCTCATTAAATCCATAAACAATTCCTATCAAAATTGCACCCACTAAAAATAACATGGTCATTTCGGTAAAGAACCAATCTCCCAGCGGAACCGTATGTCCTAAAATACTACCTACAACAGGAATACCTAATAAGAATTCATGAAAATTCTCAAAAATATGAATGCCAAACTTACTTCCCCATGGAATAATTGCAATAATCATCAATAAAAACATACCTCCAAAAATTGCAATTACTTTTTTTCGTTTCGAAGTAAACTCTACAATTTCATCATCATTATTTTTTTCAAAGGGCGCATTTGTAATATGCCTAATATCATACACAATTGATTTGGTAGGATCTTTTCGAACTTTTTCTGCATATCGCATAACAAAAAAAACTGCAAATGCAAAACATGCTAAAAATAAAACACTTCTTGTAAGAATACCGTCTCCTAATGAAATATCTGCAAGATTTGACCCAATTCCCACAGAAAATGGATTAGAAATACCTCCTACGATTCCAACTCCAGCTCCTAAAAATACCACCATAATACCTGTTACAACATCATAACCCGCCGCTAAAAGAACAGGGATTAGTATGGGATAAAATGCAATGGTTTCTTCTGCCATACCATAGGTTGTTCCACCAATTGCACAAATTCCCATTACAATTGGTATTAATACTTTTTCCCTTCCTTTCAGCCTTACAACTACTTTAGAAAGAGCTGCATCAATGGCTTTCGTTTCAAATAAAACACCTAAACATCCACCTAAAACCAATACAAACAGAATAATATCAATAGCACCTCTAAATCCTTCTATTGGCGCATTTAATACATCCCATATTCCCTGGGGATTTGACTCTACAACTTTGTAAGTTCCTGCCACAGGCATTCCGTCCTTATATTCATACTGACCAGCTGGTATTATAAATGTTAGGACTGCAACCACAATAGTCAGTATAATAATGGTCGTAAATGAGGTAGGCATTTGAAACTTTTTACGTTTTTTCTTTTCGTTCATAACTCTGACCTCCTTATAGTGTTAGTATACGGAAAAGTTTTGTGAGAAATATGCATATTTTCTGTAATTTTGTATGGAATTATGTTAAAATGTATAATACAGATTGACATAAGGTGGTTAAATATATGAAACAGATTTGTATCGTAGAAGACGAACTTGACTTAAACCGATTAATGCAGTTTTATCTTGAAAAAGAAGGATATTCTGTAATAACCTGCCACACTTTTTCAGAGGCACAAAAACAATTGCATTGTGATATTTCTGTTTGGGTTGTGGATATTATGCTTCCAGATGGGAATGGACTTGATATTTTAAAAGCATTAAAATTGCAAAATTCCAATGCTTTCGTAATTATCATATCGGCTAAAGGAGATCGATTCGACCGTGTTACAGGATTTGAACTAGGTTGCGATGACTACATTTCAAAACCATTTCTTCCTGCAGAATTAGTTTTTCGTATAAAAAAACTTTTACATCAAACACAAACTGAAGAAAAAACAAATGATACTATTCTCTCCCTTGGCTGTTATGAGATGAATTTATCTCGTCGAATTATTTTAAATTCAGGAGAAAAAGCGGATATTACCAGCAGAGAATTTGATATTATCCTCTTCTTCTTTCATCACAAAGGACAAGCCATTTCTCGTGAGCAAATTCTTCATGATGTCTGGTCCGATGAATACTTTGGAAGCGACCGTGTTGTGGATAATTATATAAAAAACATTCGACGAAAGTTACCGAAACTACAAATTGAAACCGTCTACGGCTACGGATACCGTTATAACCAATGAAAAAAATACAAGGATTTCGCAAGCGGATGCTTATTAGCACCGTGTTTTTCATATTTATTATTACAATTTTATGCCTTGGAGCAGTATATTATTGGTCATTTTTTCACTTCAAATATTTATTTGAAGATCGCGTCATTGATCAATATACCTTTCAAAAAAATCAAGATATGGGAATCAAAAATGAATGGATTTTAGGTGTTACCACAGATAGTATTGATGTAGTAGAAGGAATTCATGGTCCAAAAGTGGCTCAACATCTACAAAATCATGCACAGAAACAACAAGAAAATACAGAACTATACCGTGAAACCATTGATGGAAAACATCTTCTGTACACTATAGAATTGAATACTCAAAATGGAGAAATGCTTTATAAATATTCTATTATTAAAGACATCTATGCTGAAACCTTTCCCCAAATAGCTGTTTCTTTATCTATACTTGCAATTGTTATCATTGGAATATCCAGTTTATATTCTAATATTCTCAGCCATGATTTCTATAATGGTGTTCACCGTTTACGTGGATATTCAAAAAAAATTGCCCAAGGGAAACATATTGAACCCATTGACATTAAAACTTGTGATCAAGAATTTCAGGCTCTTGCTAAAGATTTAGAAACTATGAGATGTACATTAGAAAAAAATAATGAAAATCGGCAACAAGTTCTACAATATATATCCCATGAATTAAAAACACCCCTGATGATCATTGAAGGATATGCAAGTTCTGCTTTAGATGGATACTATCCAAAAGGAACTCTTGAGGACTCTCTAAATACGATCCTTACCCAATCTGATCGGATAAAAAATCGAGTTCAGGATCTTCTTACGATTGTTCATTTAACTTCTTTAGATACGTCTGAAGACTTACAAGAAATTGCTATACTCCCCTGTATCCAAGAAACTGTAACTCTTTTGGGTAAAGATTCTCACATTCAGAACTGGCACATAGATGTAAAAAATGACCTTATTGTATACGGAAGTCATGAACATATCATGATTTTATTGGAAAATCTTATTTCTAATCAAATAAAATATGGAGATTCTGTTTCGATTATTTCTCAATCAGAGTCGAAAACACATCATATTATTAAATTTTATAATGATGGTCCAAAAATACCAAAAGAAATACAGCCAGAACTTTTCAAACCCTTTGTTAAAGGCAGTTCACAAGGCAGTGGCTTAGGTCTTCCTATCTGTCAAAGAATTATGAATCAGCTAAATGGAAATATTCAGTTAGATGATTCTTCGGATGGAACAGTTTTTATTTTGGAATTTCCTAAAGCAAAACCCAGTTAAATAATATAACTTAATAAAAATTATAGGAGAACTTTTTCTTATAACAATATCAAAACTACACAACATATTAAATATAGTTCAAATATTCTAAAAAGGAAGTGAACCTAATCAAAAATCGACAACTAGAAATAATTTTATATTTAAACCAAAGAAAAAGCAGTACTCTTTCAGAGCTTTCGAAAAAATTTGAAATCAGCAAACGGACCGTTATGCGGGATTTAGATTTCATTTCCTCTTTAGGTGTCCCTGTATATACTCGCCCTGGTTATGGCGGAGGTGTCTATCTAGATGAAAATTATAAATTTGACCAAAGTTTCTTTACGCCCCAAGAAGTTGGAGATCTGGTGCTGGCTCTGCATATTGCAGACTGTTTAAGCTTGTGCAATCATAAAAACCCTATTTTAAAAAAACTGGAGTTGCTACTTCCGGAATTAACACTGGCAAAAGAACATGATTTCTATGAATATGTGAAAGTGGATCCTCTTTTGCAAGATTTTGATTTGAATGACCCTGTAATTCAGAATATCAATCGTGCTTTAGACGATGAAGTCTGGCTGAAAATCACCTATGAAAACCATTTTTTTGAAATCGTACCACTTTATTATGCTATTGGGGCTAATGGCATCTCGCTTTGTGGCAGTGATGGACAGAAAAAATTACTTTTCCCTATCCAGCAAATCACATCCTGTACCACAACAACTTTAGAATTTGACCGTGAACAATTTCAAAAATATCTCTGAATCAAAAGGAAGATGACACAACCTGTCACCTTCCTTTTGATATATTATCTTTCGGAGGTAAATTTTAATGAAAGATAATATTTATGAAAAAAAATCCGTAAACAAATTAATCTTATACTTTTCACTGCCAGCTATTCTATCACTAATTGTAGAAATTATGGCTTCCGTAGTGGATACTGCCTTTGCCGGACACCTCGGCAGTATTTCTGTAGATGCCCTGACCGCTATGGGCTTACTAACTCCTGTTCTCAACTTTTTTACTGCAGTACAATCTCTGTTTGCCGTTTCAACTTCTGTTTTCGTTGCAAAATATCTGAATCAGAAAGAACAATGCAGCGAGTATTTTTTCTGCGGAATTATAATGACTCTCATTGTATCTACGCTTTTGTCAATTTCATTCTATTTCTGGTTAGAACCTATTTTAAAACTGCTAGGTGCAAAGGAACAGGTATTTACATTAGCCAAAACCTATTTACAAATTCAACTGTTCAGTAATCTGTTCAGTTCTATGGGATATACGCTAACCAGCTGTATTCGTGCCTTCGGTTATCCCAAAATTGAAATGATTCTCACCAGTCTGGCTGTCCTTGTAAATATCTTATTTAATGCTTTTTTAGTATTTGGGCTTCATTTGGGTTTTGCAGGGCTGGCTTATGGCACACTAATGAGCGAAATATTCTGTGCTGTCAGTGCCTGGATCTGGCTATCTAATCGTCAGATGCTACGCAAAATCCCACAACTTTCTCTTAGCAAATTCAAAAACTGCACTGCCCACCTGGCAAAGCTGGGAATTGCCCAGACTATTATTCAAGCTATGGGCGGATTCACAGGATTTTTTGTAAACAATAGTTTGATACTACATACAGCTTCCACCTATGTGGCCGTATGGAATGTGGTACAGAATATTTATACCCTGTTCCTGATGCCAACTGTGGGTATCACACAAGGAGTCCAAACCATCATTGCCTATTTCAGTGGTCAAGAAAAAGAGAAGGAAAAGAAACAGGCCATTGGATCTACAATAACAGGAACTATCCTATATGGCTTACTGTCCACTATTTGTATCTTTCTATTTGGCGATACACTTCTCTCTGTTTTTATAGAAGCCGGAAGCTTTTTACAAATTGCAAAAAACGTCTTAAAAATCATCTTTGTTACTTTTCCCCTGATAGGTATTTTCTATACCATCATGACTCTTCTTGAAGTAACAGGCCATGAGTTGAAGGCCGTTGGATTAATTCTAACTCGACAGATACTTTTGATGATTCCTCTGGTTTATTTCCTACCTATGGTATTCCCTAACCAATCGACTTCTATTTTCTTTTCGGTACCTATTGCAGACGTGGTTGCAATACTTGTTTCTGTCCTATTTGCGATCTTCCTATAACACGCTATTGTAGTGGTCAAGCATTTTTGTAACACTTGTGCCTAATAATTTCGTATTCCATACCGGGCTTCAAAGGGTGTCCGGTAATCATTATAAGAATGTGGTCTTACATGGTTGTACCAGATATATGCAAACTCCGATACTGCTTTATTTAATTCATCATCATTGTGATAGTAATGTAAATTCGTTAGTTCATTTTTCA
>JARIAQ010000046.1 GCA_029257775.1 Blautia sp.
TTAGCTTTGCTGTAAAATAAATGTTGTATTATGGGTGAAATTGATGGGATATTTATGTCTTTTATCGAAATTCCCATGTTAATTTTTATTCTACTTTCGTTCCCATATAATAAAAGCCGCGACATTCATCTAAACGTACCTGGCAAAGCTGTCCGATTAAAGAAGGATCTCCTTCAAAATGAACCAGCAGATTGTTGGAAAGACGTCCTGTCATCAGGTGCTTATCCTGACTGTTCTGTTCCTCTACCAGAACTTCCATAACTTTTCCAGTATCTCTTGCAGACATTTCTCTACCAATGGTCTGTACCTTTTCCAAAAGGCGGTTAAAACGATCTTTTACCACATCTTCTGGAATTTGATTTTCCATAACTGCAGCAGGTGTACCAGTACGTTTAGAGTAGATAAAAGTAAAGGCACTGTCATAGCGAACTTTTTCTACTACGTCAACAGTCTCAAGAAAATCTTCTTCTGTTTCACCTGGAAATCCTACAATAATATCAGTAGTAAGAGAAATATCTGGAATGGCTGTTCTGATTTTCTCTACCAGATTTAAATATTTTTCTTTATCATATCTGCGATTCATTTTCTGCAGAATGTCACTGCTTCCAGATTGTAAAGGAAGGTGCAGATGTTTACAGATTTTCTTGCTATTTTTCATAACTTCAATTAGCTCGTCTGATAAGTCCTTTGGATGAGAAGTCATAAATCGGATTCTCTCTAAACCTTCGATTTTCTCAATTTCTGTGAGAAGCTGAGCAAATGTCATAGGCTCTTCCAAATTCTTTCCATAGGAGTTTACATTCTGCCCCAAAAGCATAACTTCTACTACCCCGTCTTTTACCAAACGTTCAATTTCTCTTACAATATCTTTTGGATTTCTACTGCGCTCTCTTCCACGCACATAAGGTACAATACAATAACTGCAGAAATTATTACAGCCAAACATAATATTTACCCCGGATTTGAAAGGATATTTTCTCTCTACAGGAAGATCCTCCACGATTTTATCTGTATCTTTCCAAATATCAATAATCATACGTTTAGAGAGCAGAGAGGAAACTACCAGCTCTGCAAACTTATAAATATTATGTGTTCCGAAAATTAGATTGACAAAGGAATAGCTCTTTTTCAGCTTTTCTACTACTTGAGGTTCTTGCATCATACATCCGCACAATCCAATCATCATGTGAGGGTTTTTCTTTTTTAAGCTGTGCAGATAACCTAGACGTCCGTATACACGAAGATTCGCGTTTTCTCTTACGGTACAAGTATTATAGATTACAAAATCCGCATTTTCATCGGCAACTTCCACATATCCTATACGTTCTAAAATTCCTACCAACTTTTCAGAATCTCTTGCATTCATCTGGCAGCCGAAAGTTGTAATATTGGCAGTAAGCGGTCTTCCCAGTTTTTCAGACTGTTCTTTTACAAGTTGACGCGCTTTTTTCATAAACCAATACTGACGTTGAGGCTCTTCCACAGGAGCTTCCTGATTTAAATCCATTGCATCAATTATTTTTTCTATATCATCATTAAATAAAAGTGTTGTATTTTCCATTGGCTTCATCCTTTAATTAATTATTCTTGTTTCTGTAATAACTTTATCCGGGAAAATATCCGTATCTTCCGCAGGGACTTCCTCCACAATTTGAAACTCAAATGCTACTGCTACTGTTTTGTGTTTTCTATGTACGGATAAATAACGGTCGTAAAATCCCTGACCATAGCCAGCTCTGTGACGATTCTCATCAAAGGCAACACCAGGGACAATTAAAAATGCATCTTCTTCTGCTGCTTCTTCCCCCCATGCTGGCTCCGGTATCTGGAAATACCCTGGTTCTAATTGATCAAAGCTCTCCAGATAATAATATTTCATTTCATGAGCACCGGTTACTTTTGGAACTGCCACACGTTTTCCTGCTTTCCAAGCTGCTTCAATCATTCCCCTTGTGATTACTTCTTTGTTGTAATCTACATAAGCGTAAATACAATGTGCTTCTTGAAATTCAGGAAGGGAGATTAATGTTTTACAGATTTTTTCACTATATTGTACAGCTTCTTTTTGTGTAAATTCTTTACGTTTTCCAAAAATGTATTTTCTAATTTCCTTTTTTTCTACCATATTTCTCACCTAAATTGATAATCGTTCCATCTTTTTCTTGAATGTCAATATTATCTAATTGTGCACGCATATTCATACGGATTGCAGCAATATACTCTGCACGCAGTTTTCTCTGTTCTTCTTTTTCTTCCGGAGTCAGACCTTCTCCTTTTGATTTTCTTGCTAATTCATTAATACGATTAATGGTATTTTGATCCATAGTTCTTATTCCTCTCCTTTGTTTCTATAAATTTTCAAATATTTCTTGTAAAATATGGGGTTCTTTTTTATCAGAGAGAAAAAGCGTTCCATACTTTCTACCTTGCATGATTTTATGTATGACATGAAAGTCTGCTCCATTAGCAATAACCATGTCAGCACCTGCACTGGTTGCGATTCGAGCAGCAGAAAGCTTTGTCGCCATTCCCCCTGTTCCCACACCGCTTCCTGTGGAATCTTTTCCCATCTCCATTAAATGATCATCCAATTTTTCCACCACATCAATAAATGTTGCATTTGGATTAATATTGGGATCATCTGTAAACAGCCCGTCAATGTCAGATAAAAGAATAAGCATATCCGCATTTACCAAAGCTGCAACTAAAGCCGATAGAGTATCATTGTCACCAAAAGTATTGACAAACTCAATTTCATCGGTAGAAACAGTATCATTTTCATTTACAACTGGAATGGTTCCCATATCCAGAAGACTCTGAAAGGTGTTTCGGGCATTATCTCTGGTAGTATGATTTACCATAGTATATTTCGTAATCAGCACCTGTGCTGCTGTCTGACTGTATTCTGCAAACAGTTTCTGATAAATCATCATAAGTCTGGCCTGTCCTATGGCTGCACATGCCTGTTTTTCAGAGAGGCGAGATGGTTTCTCCTGTATTCCCATAGCAGCGCGTCCTACGGCAATAGCACCAGAAGACACCACAATAACTTCTTTCCCCTGATTGTGTAAATCTGCCAGCTCCCGAACCAGTATTTCCAGTTTAATTAAATCTAATCGTCCTGTTTCTTTATGCGTCAGTGACGAAGAACCGATTTTAATTACAATTCTCTTTTTGTCTTTTAATTTTTCTCTGATATTCATGTATTTTCCTTCTTTGGTCATTTTTACATCATTTTATATTACACTATTTTTGTCTATAAGTCCAGACAGGGATTCTGATCGATTTCAACTAGAATAATTTTCCAAAAAATTATAAAGTTCATCAATAGTTTCAATCTGTTTTCCCAGTAAAACTTCACTTTGAAGTTCTTTTGGTAAACTTTCTAAAGGAATATCAGTGTATTCAAAAACTTGATTATCAGAGTTTCCATACACAACAATATAACCATCCTCTACATAAAGCTTATAACCTTTTTCTTTTAAGTCGGATTCTTCTTGGCGAAAAACTACTTTATCCGCTCCATAGGAACTGATTTTAAAAGACTCTTTCTCTAATATTCCATTTTTATAATGTTCCAGAATAAAAGTCTTATTTTTATTATTTATGGGCACAGAAACCTGCTGTTTCATAGAGGTATCGGTCTTTTCCAGAACATAAATCCGCTCTTTTAAATCAGAAATTTGATAAGTAACGAGAAAACATACACTAAAAAAAATTACAACGAAAAAACAGCCGATACCACAGATTATTCTTTTCATTCATAAGAACCTCCTTATTTTTGAATATATATAGTATCGGCTGATTTTTTTCGTTCTATTCACTTTTACAAACGTGTAATTCCAAGATTTGACAGAATTTCTTCCTGTTTTCTTTCCATCTCTTTTGCTTCTTCAGGCTCCATGTGATCATATCCCATAAGATGTAACATACTATGAGCAACTAAAAAGGCAAATTCCCGTATCTGCCCATGTCCATAGTTCTCCGCTTGCTCCTGCATTCTAGGAATACAAATCATAATATCTCCCAAAATCAACTCTCCACTTTCTGGATGGAAGCAAGTATCATCTGCTTCCGCAAAAGAAAAATCTGCCGGAGTTGTAAAATCCAACATGGGAAAAGACAGCACATCTGTAATACGATCTATATTGCGAAACTCTTTATTCGTCTGTTGAATTTCTTCATTACCAGTTAAAACAAGATTCACTTCTGTTTCATAGGGACAGCCTTCATAGTCAAGAGCTGCTACCATTACTTTTTTTGCTAGTTCTTCATAATCAAAATCTAGATTTCCTTCATATTCCATTTCCAGATTAAGTGTCATCGTTCTTTTCTCCTATCCTTGTGAGCTTTTTTTTCTCTTTTTTCGTTTCCTTCCTTTTTCTCATAGGCGTCATAAGCCTGAACAATTTTCTGCACCAACGGATGACGTACCACATCTTTATTGGTCAATTCACAAAAGGCAATATCCTCTACCTTTTTCAGTACACGCAGGGCAACGTCTAATCCTGATTTTGTACCAGACGGCAAATCCTTTTGGGAAAGGTCTCCAGTTACAATAACTTTTGAACCAAATCCAATACGCGTAAGGAACATTTTCATCTGGGCCGGTGTTGTATTTTGTGCTTCATCTAAAATAATGAAAGCATTATCTAATGTTCGCCCTCTCATATAAGCAAGGGGTGCCACTTCAATTAATCCCTTTTCCATGTTTTTAGCAAAACTTTCCGCTCCCATAATCTCATAAAGAGCATCATAAAGAGGACGAAGATAAGGGTCAATTTTACTTTGCAAGTCACCCGGCAGGAATCCAAGTTTTTCTCCTGCCTCAATCGCAGGCCTTGTTAAAATAATTCTCCCCACTTCATCGTTTTTAAATGCAGTAATTGCCATGGCCATGGCAAGATATGTTTTTCCTGTTCCTGCAGGTCCCAGACCAAATACAATCATTTTTTTCCTTATTGCATCAATATAGGATTTTTGTCCCAAAGTCTTTGGTTTGATAGGACGTCCATTTAAGGTGTGACAAATACACTCTTTATCAATTTCTGTAATTACAGAAGTTTTTTCTTCGGCAGCAAGAGCTAGTGCGTAATTTACATTTTGTTGGGTGATTGTATTTCCTCTCTGAGACAATGCAAGAAATTCCCGTATGATTTTTACTGCCTGCTGACAGGCTGTCATAGGACCTAAAATACGAAGCTGACCATCTCTTGAAATCACAGTAACACCTAATGTTTTTTCAATCTTTTTTATATGTTCATCAAACTGTCCGAACACATTTCTTTCATGCTCGGCAGGCAATTCTAATTTTTCTTCACAAATATTACTCATTAACGTCAAAATTCCTTTCTGTATGTTGCGGAAGAATGTCTGTAGGAACTTTTTTCCCTACTTTTTCCACAGCCAAAAGTGTTCCACTAGCTGTACAGACATTTTTTTGTATATTTATTTTAACATGATTTTGAGATATTTGAACCCCTTTTTCTTCTAAATTTTTTATAAGCACATTCAACTGATACAATGCTTTTTCTTTTGCCTCTTTTTCCGTATAAATAGTCTTCTGTGATTTATATTCATAATCTGTACTAATCCCATAGAAAAGAGGTAGTTTAAAATTTTCTGTTAACCTAAATTGTTTTAAACTTGTGGTAGTATCAAAAGTTTCCCAAGATGGCTTTCTTTTAAAATCAAAATAATAGTCTCCTATTTGTAGAAGATATCCTCTTTTTTGGGCACCTGTATAAACAGGCTTTTGATAAATCATAGAGAACTGTTGAAAATATTCCAACGGATATTCCACATAAATATCCGCATCTGCATCGGTATATGCATATTTTTCTACTTCTTTGCTGTCATTTAAAATATCCAAACGACCACTTACTAAAATTTCCCCCTGTTTACAACAATCTCCCGTTTTCTTCAGAGGTGTGCCTTTTCTGGTAATCATAGAAACAATTTCTCCTGTTTTATTTGATACCAAATCATAGGCTCCTTTTTGTGGTGTACTTTCCCTGTAAATATTGTCATTTTCCTTAACCTCCAAAAAAAGACGACTTCCTGTAATTTTCGCAGAAACCCAAGTAATATTAGGAAATTCTCCGCGCAACTTTTCTGCAATCAACGAACAATCTAGGTCTTTTTTTAATGATCCATGACGCACATCAATTTTCTCTAAATAACCAAGAATACTTTGAGTACTGTTATGTATGTTTCCTTCCACATGAATATTCCATATATAATTAGATAGAAAAAACATAATCAGAAAACTCATAAAAATACCGATGAAAAATGCCTTCCTCTTTTTATTTCGATAAAAAAAGAAAGGCAATCCATATTTACCTATAATCAGAATTCTTGTGCCTGTTTTTTTACAAATATTTTTCAAACGAAAGAAGTCTTTAATGCTTAAATTCATTTCGTAGACTCCATTTTTATGAACTAAATTCCATAAAATAATTTTATGATAAGCACATAAATTCAAAAAACGTTCTGGACTTTGGGTACACGCTTTTATGCGTACATATCCCTTTCCATAATAATTCCAATGCTGCACACACTATCCTCCTTATAAAAATAAAATTTTACTGATAGTTCCACTTATTTTCATTTCTACATCTGTATAATAAAGAATAAGGAGATTTTTTCCCTCAATTTGAATTTTATTTCTTTTCGAAAGAAGTATGATACAAGTATCTTGATATTGGCGTATACATTTATAATTTTCAATATACAGTTCTCGAGAACCGGTGAGTGTAAGGACTGCTTCTTTATAAGATAAATCTTTTGGAATTTGTAAGGAGTCTCCTAATTTCCCTGAAAAATCTCCTAATGTTCTTTTCACCAAAAGCCTCCTATATAGGTTCTTAATCTAATTTATGAAATAAATTTGAAAATCATGCAATTATTTCAAAAAAAGAATACCAAACCATAAAATTTGATTTGCACTTAAAGTAAACTCCATATTATATTTTTCTGCCAGTTCACAGACAATAATTCCATGACTCTCTACACAAGGGTGCATTTTTTCTGGAAAACGACAGGGCGCATCCGGATAAGTGCAAACTTCACAGATATCACAAGATTCTGTTGAAAGGGCCATACATTCCGTTCCGTTTTTGCGAATAAATTCTTCAATGGCTGCGGTAATCTTTTCATGTTCTTTTCTAGTTTCCAAAGTTTCCTTAAAATTAATTACATCCGAAACCTCAGCAATTGTAGAAAATAGAAAACATTCCTTATAAGAAAGGCAGCGCTTTCTACATTCTTCCACTGTACCTACTGCAGGAGGGCAAGCCCATGTGGAATGATAGCGTTCACATTCCTTTTCACATATCCAACGTACACGAAAAGAAAATTCAATTTCCTCCGGTTTAAAAAAAGCATATTGATATACAGGAAACTGACAAATAAATTCTTCTAACTCTTCATGAGAAATCATGTTTTTACTCCTTCTTCTTTTTCTTTTACAGTTCTTCTATAGAAATTTTACTTCCCCCTTCTCCTGCTTTTGCAGGTTCAATAAGAAGATGCACAGGGATGCGAGATTTAATTTCTTCTACATGGGTAATAACTCCTACACTTCGTTTTTTATTTCTTATCTTTTCTAAAGCCTCCATAACTACTTCTAAACAAGTTTCATCTAATGTTCCAAATCCTTCATCTAAGAAAAACAGTTCCAAAGGCGCGGCTCCCTTCATTTGTATTTGAGAAGATAAGGCGAGAGCCAGAGCTAAAGAAGCCATAAAAGTTTCTCCTCCAGATAAAGTAGATGCGGGTCTGGATACACCGCCATTTTTATAATCACGAATAATAAAAGCAGTATTTTCATCAATTTCCATTCCATAAGTATTCCCTGTCATCTCTTTTAAACTTACATCAGCTTCTCTTGCAATATGTTCCAGATAATAACGGGAAATATATTCAACAAAGCGCTTGCCCCTAAATAGACCTTCTAATTCCGAAAGAATGTCTAATTTATGACGAATTTTTTCTAACAAAACATAGACCTTCGCTTTTTCTTCCCATGCAATTTTCATTTGCTCCAATTCTTTTCTCACTGCTCCAAAGCATTTGTTTTCCTCTGCAGTTTCTGATTCCAATGTTTGCACTTCTTTTTCCAGCAATGCAAATTCTTCCTTATCAACCCGCTCTTTTGATAATTTATTCTTAATCTGCTGAAGCTGTTCTTGAATACGAATTTTCTCATTTTGGAAATTTTCTATTTTTCTTCTTATATACAATAATTCCTCTTCTTCTTTGTAGTATCTTTCGATATAGGCTTCTTCTTTGACAAAAACGCTTTCCATTTTTCCTTTTAAAATTTCATTTTTTTGAATACGTTCTTTTGTAGAAGCCTCAGCTAACGCTTTTACAGCAGCCAACTGCTCTGAATACTCCTTTTCTTCTATAGCAGCTTTATCAAAAATCAATTTTGTAGTTTCATATTGCTTTTCCAGAATTTCGATTAACTCTTTCACACTTTTTAATTTTTGGGAAAGATTTTTTTCTGTTCCTACTTTATCTAAAATCTTTTCGTTTATTTCTAAAATCTTTTCTTCTATTTGTTTTTGCAAAAGGAAATTTTCTGTCTGCTGTGTTTTCAGTTGCTGAATAATGTTCTCTCCCTTTTCTCGATTTTCTATACGAGCATCTAACCTTTGCTCCAAAATCTGCAAGTGCTTTTGCATTTCTTCTCTTTTCTTACTTTTTTCCTGCATTGCTTCGTATTCTGCTTGAAAATCAAAGATATTTACAGTCTGCTGAAGAAACTCCAATTCTTTTTCTTTTTGAATAATTTCGTTGTTTTCTTCTTCCCATTCCACTCTTCTTTCCGCATAGTGTTTTTGCAATGCTTTTATCTCAGTCTCTTTTTTTACAACTTCTGTTTGCAGATTTTGAAGTTCTTCTAGAAGTTTCGGACTAACTGGAAGATTTTCAAAAATCACTTGTTTTTCTTGCTGTAATCTTGTCTTTACTTCAACAATCGTCTCCTGGATTGTCCTCATTTCTTTTTCTAATGTTTCTTTCTTCTTTTGCAATGCCAAAATATTTTCTTTTTGTGGCAATATCTGTGCTTTTTCATGATGAATACTTCCACATACAGGGCAAGGTTTCCCCTCTTCCAAAGAGGCAGCCAGAGTAGAAGCCATATTTTCTACATAAAGCTGTTCTAGCTGTTCTTTCCTTGCTTGAATTTGTACTTGCTCTTTTTGAGCTATTTCTAATTCATCAGATAGTTTTTGGCATATCCTTTTTTGGTGTTCCCATGCTTCTTGGAGATATGCTGTTTTTTCAGCTTCTTTTTCCTTTAAATGTTGTATAACACTCTGCTTTTCTGTTTCTTTTTCAGCTAAACTTTTTTCAGCTATTTCCATGGCCTTTTTTATAGTATTTCTTCGCATTTTTAATTGCTTTAAATCTCTGACTTTCTGAAAACCATCAATGATCATTTGCTGTGTTTCTGATGAAATTGCAGTTTTTATAATTTCTTGTTGCAATTCCGTTTTTTGCTGTTTTCGCATTTCAATATCTTGAAGCAACGTATTCATTTTATTCTGCGCATTGAAAAGTTGTTCCTTTATTTCCTCACCAGTTTTTGTCTTTGCCTCGAAATACTGTTTTTGTCTATCCTTTTCCTCTTCCAGTTTTAATGCATCCAACAGATTATTTTTTTCCTGTTCCCACACAGGTTTCTTTTCCTGTTTATCCTCCTCTATTTTTTGAAGTTCTCTTTGTACAGATGTAAATACCCTCTTTTTTTCCTCCCATGCATCTGTAAGGATACCTGCTTTTTCTCCATAGTTCTTTTCTTTCACAATACTTTCCCGATAATCAGAAAAATATGGCAAAAGCATATTGGCAATTTCTGCTTTTTTTAAATCTTCCTGTAAAGTGTCTATTTCTTTTTGTTCTTGAGAAAGAACAAGTTCTCTTGCATAAATGGTATCGTATTCGTCCCACAATAAAATTTGCCCTTTACGCCTCTCTAACTCTTGACGCATTTTTCTTAAAATACTTTCTTTTTTTATTAAATCCTGTTCTAATGCTGCTTTTTTTTGTTCCAGATTTTCCATTGCCTCTGGTGTAATAGTTTCATAACGAGACAGAGCTCCTTCTTGTTCTCTTCGCTTTCCTTCCCACTGCCCTGCCTGCTCCTTCACCAAAAAAGCAAGACGTTCTCCATATTTTTCTAGATGGAAAAGTCGTTCCAACATTTTATTTCTTTCCATACCTTCTAATTTTAGAAATTCAGAAAATTTCCCTTGGGGCAAAACCACTGTACGAAAAAAATCATCTTTAGAAAGTCCCAGAACTTCCTGACATTTTCCATTTACTGTTCCTACTCTATCTGCCAAAACCACTGGTTCTGTTTCTGTAATATCAAGAAATTTAGCGCTATCGCTACGAATACCACCATCTTTTGTTCTTTTAAAACTGCGAGTTACCAAATATTTATGTAAATCCTTCTCTTGTATGGAAAAAATATATTCTACATAAGCTTTGTCTGTATTTACATTAATATAGTTAGTACTATTTCTAGAGGTTGTTCCATAAAGCGCCAGCGTCATACCATCTAAAATACTAGTTTTTCCACTTCCTGTAGGACCAAAAATCCCAAAGAGTCCTTGTCTGGTTAATCTCTCAAAATCAATTTCCTGAACTTCTAAAAAACTATTTAATCCCTTCATTTTCATAGAAATTGGTTTCATTTTCATCCTCCTTTTTTAAAATTTCCTGTAGAGTTTCTAATATTTCTTCTTCTGGCAGAACACCTTTTTTTTCCTGATAATAATCTAAGAATAATTCCTGAAAAGTTTTCTCTGTAAAAATAGTTTTTGTTCTTTTTTCTTCTATTTCAGGAAAAATGGGAATGACTTCCAAAATATCTTCTTTGTAGCTTTTTAATTCTTTTAATTGTTCTTCCCGAATATAAGTATCTGTATGAATTTGTAGATACACATAGCAGGAACGATTTTGATTTTCCTTACATTTTTTCAATGCTTCTTCATAATTTTTACAAATCCATTTTTCGATGGGTTTAGGATTATCAAAATAAAATTCCTGTACGACTAAATCTTTATGAGGATGTAGTATAACCAAGGAACACTGCTTTGCAATAACCGTTTCCTGCAGACGATAAGGCAATGGAGAACCGCTATATCGAATTTTGCCATGACTTCCTATGACTTTTTGCGGTCTATGTACGTGACCCAGAGCTACATACTGGGCTTTTTCAGGAAACACATCTGGCGGAAGCAAATAGCTATTCCCCAACATCATCCCCTGTTCTGAACCATCTTTTTTGCAACCCAAAGTAAAAACATGACTAATCAGCACATTAATCGCATCTTCCTCATACCAAAAAGCTCTTTTTTGAAACAAAGTTCTTATTTTTTCTGCATAATCAGCTGCACGTTTTTCAACACTATCCTCTTCCTGATATAAAACCTCATTTAATGTCTTTTCACTGACATAAGGAACGCAGGCAAAAATAGCTTTTTCACCTTTGCACGAAAATGAAAATACACCTTCGTCTAAAGACTCTATTTCAAAATCCCCATATTTTCCTGAAGGGATTTTGGTATGTGGTGTTCCATAAATAATAATGCCATGCTCCCCAGCTAAGGGAACAATAGCCTCTAAACGAGAAGGTTGATCATGATTACCTGCAATTAAAACAACAAGACGCTGTCCTTGTTTACTCAATTTTTTTAATATATGGTATAAAAGCATTTCTGCTTTGGCAGAAGGATGACCGTTATCAAACACATCTCCAGCAATACAAATCACATCAGCATCTGTAGTATCTGCAATGGTAACAAACTGTTCTAACACGATTCTTTGTTCTTCCAATCTACTTTTTCCTTCAAGAAGCTTTCCAATATGCCAGTCTGCGGTATGTAATATTCTCATAAAATAAAACCTGCTGCTTTCTATTTATATTCTATTCTTATTTTAACATTTGCCATAAAGGAAAAAAAGAGAATAATGATTTTTTTCAAAAAAGATGTTATAATGGTGAAACAAAAATTGATATAAGAAAGTGAGATGCAAAAATGAAAAATGATTTATTTTCTATAGGACCCCTTACCATACATAGCTATGGTTTGATGATTGCTTTAGGTATCTTAGTCTGTGTTTTCATGGGAATGTATCGTGCAAAAAAACATGGTTATCAAGATGAAGCTGTTTTAGACATCGCTATTTTTGGTATTTTAAGTGGTTTTATTGGAGCAAAACTTTTATACGTTCTTGTAGAATTTAAAAGTTTTTTGGCCAATCCCATGAACGTACTAGGTTCAGAAGGATTTGTTGTCTATGGAGGAATTATTGTAGGTGCTTTAGCAGGAGTAATATATTGCCGTGTAAAAAAACTACCTTTCTGGGAATACTTTGATTTACTGGCTCCGTCCATTGCCATTGCTCAAGGATTTGGACGTATTGGCTGCTTCCTTGCAGGCTGTTGCTATGGCAGACCAACAGACGCTTTTTGGGGTATCACATTTCCAGAAAAAAGTTTTGCACCAGCCGGCATTCCTCTTATTCCTACACAGCTTATTTCTTCCGCAGGCGACTTTATAATTGCAGGTATTTTGCTCTTATATAGTAAAAATAATAAACACTCTGGAAACGTGGGAATTCTTTATATGATACTCTATGGCATTGGCAGATTTCTCATAGAATTTTTAAGAAGTGATGATAGGGGAATGGTAGGAATGTTATCCACTTCTCAGTTTATTTCCATTGGTATTGTGCTACTTGCATTTCTTCTATTTTTTAGAAAGAAAATTTTTAAAAATACCAAAAGTGACAAAAAAGAAGACGCATAAAAGAAAAGGAGATTTATCGAAATTCTCGATTATCTCCTTCTTTTTTATAAAAATATTCTTTTCATTTCTTTCAATCGAAAATCAAACTGAGAATAAAAATCATCTTCTATCTTATATGGTGTCATATAAAAAATTTGTAACAGTTTGATCGAAAATTGTTTCCATAAATCTTCATTTTGAGCTTTTTCTAAAGTTTCCTGTATTGCCTTCAAAAAGTAATGCCAGTTCTTAATAAAAGTTTCATATTTTTGGATTTCCCTTATTCCCAACCACTTTTGTACCTTTACTTTTGTCTTAGGTTCCTGAGGACATTCCTTAACTTGAAGGAAATATTGAAAATTATTTTCTTCATAAATTCTTCCCAAAGGAAACATACGACAAAATCCAGGACGAAATTCATGAATAGAACATCTTCCCTGCTCATTTAAAAAACTGCATTTTTCTTCCAGACCATTCATTTTTAGATTAGGGAGAATGATTCCCTCTACAACGTGTAATTCCACTGCATAAGACAATAATTGTTCAAAGCTTTGTTGCATATTCTTAGAAAGGAAAAATACATCATAGGGATCTAATACAATGGAATGGCCCATACCTTGACAACATTTAGAACAACCTTTACAGTCATTGCATCCAGCTTTTACCATATCATTATATCCATATCGCTTACCATCAGAAATTTCTGATAAATCAAGATCTCTTATCATCGCTTTACTCCTTCCATTGATACATATATAACTCATGAAGCGCTCTTGTTGCACAAATATAAGCTGCCTGTTTTAATAAAGGTGTAGTTTTTTCTTTACCAATACTGAATACTTGATCAAATTCCAAACCTTTTGCTAAGTAAAACGTAGTAACAGTAAGTCCCTTTTTAAAAGCAGAACTATCTTTGTCAATATAAAAAGTTTGTGGAAATTTTTCTTTTAAATATTGATATGCAAAAATCGCATCTTCCTCTGTCATAGTAATAATTGCAGCAGTTTCATATTCTTGATCTTGTAGTTTTAAATTTTTAAGGGCCTCATCTAACATTTCCTCCACAACAGTAAAATTCTTTTCTTCTACTGCTTTTCCATGACGTTCAAATAACTCTACCCCCTCCACGTGGGTAATACTATTAGCATAAGTTGCAATTTCCATGGTATTACGATAACTTTTATTCATATAAATCATACGTATCTGCTTTCCGTAAATTTCTGGCAAAAATTCTAAAACATTTTGCACTTCTGCTTCCATCGTTTGGGCTTTATCTCCTAAAATAGTCATAGGACAATGAAACAATTCTTTTAAAATTGTATACTGCAAATAAGAATAATCCTGCATTTCATCAATAACTAAATGTTTAACGTTTTTTTGGGGTACAGAAGAAAATAAACGATATTTTAAATAAAGCATGGGATATACATCTTCATAGGAAAGTATACGCTTTTCATAGGAACAAGCAGGCAATGTCTTAAGCCCCGTACGTTTTAAAAAACGGTTGTATAAAATGTATAGATCTTTTACTTCATACATTTTCATAAATTTGCCGTAAAGCATATCTCGTTCTTCTTCTGGCAAAGTACAATCTTTTAAAGTTTCATACTCATCTATAAAATATTCCAACACCGCTTCCATTCTAGAAAGAAGAGGAATATCCTGGAATTTATAATAAAATAAAGTTAAAATTTCTTGTTCTGTCTTTTCAAATCCTCTATATGTGATAGAACGAAAATTCATAAGCTCATCTTCTAATTCCAATAGAAATGCCTCCGCTTCATCAAGAAAATCTTTTGATTGCTTCCAACGCATTCTTCTAATCTGATTTTCATCTCCAAAAGCAATTTCTCTTTCAATCTGACAATAGCGATCCTCACAGTCATAGACATATGGTTTTAGTTCTTTATAAGCATATAAATCAAAGCTTATTTCTTGAATATTTTCTTCTCCCAGTTCCGGCAAAATATGAGAAATATAATCCGAAAAAACACTATTCGGGGACAATACTAAAATATTAGAAGATTTTAAATGTTCTCGATCATGATACAAAAGATAAGCAATTCGGTGTAGTGCCACAGAAGTTTTTCCACTTCCTGCAGCCCCTTGGATTACCATAATTTTATCTTTTGTATTTCGAATAATCGCATTTTGCTCTTTCTGAATAGTACGTACAATATTTTTAAGTTGTACATCCCCATTATTTCCTAACTCTGCTTTTAAAATGTCATCATCAATTTTGACATCACTTTCGAATTCATAAACCATTTTTCTATGGCGGATTTTATACTGCCATTTGGAAGTGATTTCTCCATATAAAACACCTGCTGGTGCAATATAACTAGCAGCTCCCTTATCATAATCGTAAAATAAACCACTTACTGGCGCCCTCCAATCGTAGATTAAAGGAACCTGACCAGTTTTTTCAGAAAAATTTCCAATACCAATATAAAATGATTCTGACTCATCATCTCCTTCGTAACAAAAATCAACTCTTCCAAAAAAAGGAGAATCCAACATTTTTTCTAAACGTTGACGATAAAGAAGTTGTTCCTGATTGGCATTTAATTGTTGAAAAAGTATCTGCTGGTTATCAAAATTTTCATACCCATACTGATCCATCTCTGTGTAGTTATCCCAATAATAGGTGTGCATATTTTCAATTTCTTTTTGTCCTTCAAAAAGAGTATTGTTAACTTCTTGAATTCTATACTTCAATTTTTCGTTAATAAGCTCTAAAAATTCTGTTCCCTCACTCATAGCTGTTCTCCGTATTTCTAATTCTTTAAAAGCATTATTATAACACAGGATAGAAAGTACGTCATCTGCTTGTCTTAATTATTTTCATAAAAAAGGAGCTACTCCACTAAAACATAGGGAATAACTCCTTTTTCTTATTCATAATCTAAACATGCTCTTTCTGTTACATAAGGGCGAACATAAAGATCTGCCACCTTTACATGTTCTGGATGTGAGCCATATACGGCTACATCTTCAGCTTTTTCAAGAGTTGTTACTAATGCTATATCATGTGTACTAGATGATAATGGTTCATCTACAAATTCTACTGTTAAAAGCCCTGGTACTTTTCCTACTAAATTTTTCAAATTCTTAGCCATTTCTTTTTTTAAATTTGGCTTTTCAGACTCCTGAATTTCCGGTTTAAATTTCCACATAACGATATGATGTACCATGATGTACCCTCCTTATAACCACTAAATATAGGTTTATTTTAACTTTGCCACTTCACATTGTCAACGATTTTCTAACTGGATATTTCCCTATTTTACCACTTTAATACTTTCAATTACTGGCTGATTTTCCGGTAATACAGTACCATTTCCATCTACCACTTTTGCATCACTACAAATCTTATCTACAATTTCAATTCCCTCTGTTACATGTCCAAAGGCAGCATACTGTCCGTCTAAATAAGTACTATCTTCATCTACAATAAAAAATTGTGAACTAGCACTATCTGGAGCCTGAGAACGAGCCATAGACAAAGTTCCCTTTTTGTGTGAAATCTTATTATCTACACCATTTTGAGAAAATTCTCCTTTAATGGTCTTTTCAGAACCACCTGTTCCATTTCCCAAAGGATCTCCCCCTTGCATCATAAATCCATCTATAATTCGATGAAAAGTCAATCCATCATAAAAACCATCTTCTGCCAATGAAATAAAGTTTTCAACTGTAATAGGTGCTTGCTCAGGTTCTAATTCCGCCTTGATTGTACCATAATCTTTAATTGTAATTTCAATCTCAGGATTTTGCTTATTATCCTTATTGTCTTTTTCACTGCATCCAGTTAAAACCAATCCCAGTACACTAACTGCTACCAGTATTTGCGTTATTCTTTTCATGAATTTATAATCTCCTTTAAGCTTTTATTGCCCATCTCATCTTCGTGGATCGAGAACGACTGTTTCTTGCACATTCTTCGGCAGAAGGTCTAATAACATCTTTTGAAATTTCACTATAAACTCCCTCTCTATACAAACGTTGGAATGCTTTTTTTACTAATCGATCTTCACCTGAATGAAAAGTTAAAATGGCAACACGGGCTCCTTTATTTAAAACAGTAGGAAGTTTTTCCAAAAATGCTTCCAATACTTCAAATTCATTATTCACATCAATGCGCAAAGCTTGAAAAGTTCTTGCGCAAGACTTTTTAACCATTTCTTTTCGGTCTTTTTCCGGCACACGAATTAATGCCTTTTCAACAGCTTTTTGAAGCTGACTCGTAGTTGTAATATTATTTCCTCTTCTAATTTCAGAAATAATTGTGTTAGAAATTTCCCTCGCATAAGGTTCATCTGAATTTTCAATAAGCATTCCTTCCAGTTCTGGCTGTGAAATGTCTTTCAAACGCTCTGCTGCTGAAATTCCCTTTTCTGGATTTAAACGTAAATCCAATGGGCCATCAAATTTATAGGTAAATCCCCTCTCTGGATTATCAATTTGCATGGAAGAAACACCTAAATCTGCCAAAACGAAATCAAAGCCATCCACTTCGGCTTTTAAACTATCAACGTCTGCAAAATTCATTTGTTTAATTGTTAAAATATTTTCTCCATACCCCATCTTTTCCAAGCGATTTTTTGTCTTTTTTATCTCTATTGGATCTATATCTAATGCATAGAGATGTCCCTTTCCTTCCAAACAACTTAACATTTTAGAGGAATGTCCTCCATATCCTAAAGTTGCATCAAGACCTGTTTGTCCTGGCTGTATTTGAAGGAAATCTAGAATTTCCTGTACACAAATAGAAATATGCATTCCCGCCGGTGTTCCACCTTTTTGAATGACCTTTTTAATGGTATCTGCATATTTTTCCGGTTGCAGTTCTTTATATTTTTCCTTGTAATTTCTAGGATGTGTACCTTTATAGCGAACTCGTCTTTTATGTTGTTGTTCTTGCTGTTCCATACTTTACTCCTATCTTGAAAGATTAACTTCCTTTGATTTCATGATTTTTAAGATTTCATCTTCTGTTACCACATTAAAATCATGTTGAATCATTAATTTAATTACACTAGCTGTAATAGAAAAATCAATCAGCTTCTGTGCAGGAAATTGATTTACCAAGGCATGCAATAATCCTGCTGCAAATGCGTCACCAGCGCCTACCCCTTCCAGGCTATGTACGGTATGGATAGGACTTTCATAAAATTTCTCCTTATATAAATAAATCCCCATCCATTGTCCATCTTCTACTGTTTCAATATTTCTCAACACACTTGCAACAGCTTTACAATTGGGATACTGCTTTATAATTTCCAGCATACCCTGTTTATAAGTTTTAATCTGATCAATTCCATGAGCCATATTTCCATCAAAAGCGTGAATTCCCAAACTAGCTTCAAAATCTTCATCATTAGCAATACATAAGTCTACATAATGCATTAACTTTTTCATAACACTTTGTGCTTTTTGGGTGCTCCACATTTTTCCACGATAATTCAAATCACAAACCACTTGAATTTTATGTTCTTTACAGTACTTTAAAGCTTCCATAACTGCAATTTCAATATTCTCACTAATTGCCGGAGTAACACCGGAAAAATAAAAAATATCCACATCCTGAAGAAGACTTTCCCAAGAAAATTCTTCGGGTTTTGCTAAAGATAATGCACTATATTCCCTATCATAAACAACATTTGTCTGACGAATATTACTTCCTTTTTCAAAATAATAAATACCTAGACGTTTGCCTCCCTTTAAAACAAGGTCTGTATTCACGCCATAACTACGTATTTCTTTTAACGCAGCCATACCCACTGGATTGTCTGGAACTTTTGTAAGAAAAGAAACGTTATCCTCCAGCATTGCCAGAGATACTGCAACATTGGCTTCTGCGCCTCCATAACTCGCCTCAAAACTTTGTGACTGCATAATTCTCAGATGTTCCGGCGTTTTTAAACGAAGCATTATCTCTCCAAAAGTTAATATTTTCATTTTACCTCACCTCATATTATCATTCCATTTTCAATTTTTCAAAATATACCTTATTTATGATACGGTTCTCCACTAATAATTCTATAGCTTCGATATATCTGTTCCAACAAAATTACCCTCATTAACTGATGTGGAAATGTCATCTTTGAAAAACTCAATGGGTAATCTGAACGCTTCATCACTTCTTTTCCCAGTCCGATAGAGCCGCCAATGATAAATGCCACGTTACTTTTCCCTTGAATTCCCAGTGTTTCGATTTTTTGAGCCAGTTCTTCTGAGGTCAGCATTTTACCTGCAATTTCTAATGTAATCACATACATATCATCTTTAATATATTTTAAAATTTTTTCTGCCTCTTTTTTACGAATTCCATCTTCTACCACTTCACTTGCTTGATCTGGTGTTTTTTCATCCGCTACTTCTATAATTTCTAATTTGCAATATTTACTTAAACGTTTTGAATATTCTGCAATTGCATCTTTTAAATATTTTTCTTTTATTTTTCCAACTGTAATTATTGTAATTTTCATATATTGTCTTATTCTCCTTTGTTATAAAGTTATAAAATTGATGAATTACTCATTTCTATAACCCTTCCAAATTGGCAACATACCTAAAAAAGCACCTACTACCGCTGGAACAATCCATCCCAATCGCAAATTATAAAATGGAAAATGACTACATAATTCTGTTAATGGGCCCAAAAAAATGCCAACACTTTGCATACCATCTACAAAAGCTACACAAAAAGCAAAAAACATCCCTAATATGTATACCATTCTCTTATCACCAATATATCTTCTAAAAAAAGATAATACTACAAGCACTACTGTTACTGGATAAATAATCATTAAAACAGGAAGTGACACTTTTACTAACATATTTAAACCTACATTGCTGATAATAAAACTAAATATACATACAATTGCTGTGATTTTTTTATAAGATATACTTGGCAATAATCCATGAAAATAATCAGCAAAAGAAGTGGTTAATCCTATGGATGTAGTCATACAAGCAAAAAATACAGCAACACCCAGCACAAGGCCTCCTCCGTTGCCTAAAAGATCACTGGCTACTGCATGAAGCAATACTCCACCATTGGCGAAAGGAGTTACTGTCACAGCTCCTATATAAGTGAGCATATAATAAACCACAGAAAGTATAAGTGCTGCACCTACTCCGCATATGAGCGTATATTTTACAATATTTTTTTTAGTCTTTACTTCATATCCACGAATAGCATTAATAATAATAATGGCGAATACCAGTCCTGCTGGACCATCTAAAGCATAATAGCCCTCTATCATCCCTTGAAAAAAAGGAATGTCTTCATATACTCCTTGTGCTTTTCCTATACTACCATATTGCACTGGACCATAAGATGACTTTTTCATAAAAATGCATGCAAAAAAAATCAAAGCAATACAAACCAAAAGTACAGGAGTTAAGTATTTTCCAATTAAATTAACAACTTGCTTTGGATTCTCACTAAAGTAATAAGTCAACAAAAAGAAAATGCCCGTTACAATCAAAGAAACCCACCATATGTTTTCTTCTGTTAAATATGGCCTTACTGCTAATTCAAATGACACGCTTCCAGTTCGTGGTAACGCAAACAATGGTCCAATTAAAAGATAAATGCAGACAGACAAAATAATTGCAAATCTCTTACTTACAAGGTTTCCTAAGTCACTTACTTCTGTCCCAATTAAAACTACTGCAGTCATACCAAGTAGCGCAATTCCTGCATCTGTAAAAATAAATCCCGCAAGTGCTTTTATATAATTTTCCCCTGCAAGTTGCCCCATCGCTGGAGGAAAAATCATATTTCCCGCACCAAAAAACACTGCAAATAATGTCAGCATTACGGAAATGATCTGTTTTGCCTTCATTTTTTCCATGCTAGTTCTCCTTCAAGAATTGTTCCGCAAGCTCAACAGCATCACAAATACATTTATCACACGGAACTATATCTTTTTGTGCGTCTGTACCTTTCAATTCTCTACAATAAACAGATCCGTTAATTTCATGAAATTTTTTTGCATATTCTTTTGTTTTTTTATAGGTATCTGCTTTTGTCTTACCTGCAAACTCTATTCCTCCACTATTTTTCATTCCAATAATCATAAACAATCCACTTAAAGCTCCACAAGTGTCCATTCTGCCCATTCCAAATCCAAATCCTTCTGCGATTTTGTATATTTCTTCTTCCCCAATACCTACTTCTTTACAAAAGGCACATGCTACTGCTTGTGCACAATTATATCCTTTTTTATGATATTCCATAGCTAACTCTTTTTTTGTCATTTATTTTTCCTCCATTTAAAAATATTACTTCTATTATTATATCCTAAGCCTCATGGCTTGTACAGTCAAAAAATCCCTATAGTGAACACAGCCACTACAGGGACTTTTTTTAATATAACTTCATTTATAAATTCATGTGATTTTCTATAAATGTATTAACTTAGATTTCTTTCGCTAACTGGTAAGCCTGAGTAATCGCATCTTTAATATTGCCTACTTGTTGAGCATCACCTAAAAGATGGTAGGTTAATCCACTCTCTTTTAATACTTCTTCTACTTTCGGGTTAGAACGATATCCCATGGCAAGAACAAGTGTATCTGCATCATCAATACAATGTTGTATATTATTTTGAGTATAATAAATTTTATCTGTTTCTACATTTTCTACTTTAGCCTTACAGAAAATCTGCACACCTTTTTTCATCATTCTTTGAGCTAAAAGACTTCTTCCTGGTCCAGATTCTTGTAACATAATTCCATCTGCCATTTCAAGAAGAATAATTTCTCTGTTTCTAGGAAATAAATCATTTACTAATGGAGCAAGATAGTCAGCAGTTTCGCATCCTACAGATCCACCTCCAATAACAACAACTTTTCTACCTGGAAAAGCTTTTCCTGCCAAAACATCATCTGCAGTAACACACTGTTTAAATTTTGTAAAGCTATTAATAACTAAAGGCTCTGCTCCTGTACTAGCAATAACTTCATAATCTGAAAATTCCGTTTTTAACATTTTTTCTGTAACTTCACAATTCAATCGAATTTGAACACCTTCACGATTCAGTTTTCTTTCCATATACTGAATTAATTTTGTCAATTCCTGCTTTGCAATAGGAACAGCAGCACGTTTTACCTGTCCTCCAAGAGTATCCTCTTTTTCACATAAAACAACATCGTGTCCACGTTTTTTTGCTACAAACGCCGCTTCCATACCTGCAGGTCCCCCACCAATAACAAGAACCTTTTTCTTTGTTTCTGCCTGTAAAATTGTATCTTCATTTTCCAGTTCCAAAGATGGATTTACTGTGCATGCTACACGCTTTCCAAACATAATACCATTTAAACAACGTAAACAGCCAATACAAGGACGGATTTCATCCTCTCTTCCTTCTTCCGCTTTATGTACAAATTCTGAATCACACAAATTTGCCCTTCCAATCATACAAATATCAGCTTTTCCATTTGCAATCATTTCATCTGCAAACCATGGCTCTGTAATTCTTCCTACTGTAGCCACTGGAATAGACACATGTTTTTTGATTTCTTCTCCCACTCTGCTATGTGATCCCATAGGTGTTCCTGGTGCAGGAATGGAGCTTCCCCTCATAATGGTCGTACCACCAGACACATGTAGAAAATCAACGCCTGCTTTCTCTAGCTGCTTTGCTACATAAATTGCATCATTTAAATTTTGACCACCATCTGTGTACTCATCACCTGAAATACGTACGTCAATAATAAAATCTTTTCCACAGGTTTTTCTTACTTCCTCGATTACTTCCAATGTAAGACGGAGACGACCATGAATATCCCCGCCGTACGCATCCGTTCTTTTATTATATAAAGGAGAAAGAAATCCGCCTAAAAGTCCATGAGCATGTGCTGCATGAATCTCAACTCCATCTCCTCCCGCCTGCTTTACACGATAAGCAGCTTGACCAAACTGCTGAATAATAATTTTCAATTCGTCAACAGTAACAGCTCTCGGTGCTTCTTTTGCATAATATGGTCCAACATTAGAAGGAGCAATTAACTGAGGTGTTCCCGGTATAGGAAATGCCATATATGCAGGATGAAACAACTGAGGTAAAATTTTTGATCCATACTGATGAACAGCATCTGTTAATTTTTTCCATCCTGGAATAAAGGAATCATCTGCTATAGACATATCTCCTGGAAGATAGACATAAGTTGGTTCAACAGTTGTTACTTCTGTAACAATTAGACCTACACCACCTTTTGCCCGGGCAGCATAATGTTCCACTAATTCATCTGTTACATAACCATCCTTGGCTAAGTTTGTTGAAATTGGCGGCATAAATACACGATTTTTTACCATTGTTTCCCCGATTTTAATAGGTGAAAGTAAATGTTCATAAGAATTCATGGTATCTTCTCCTTTTATTTCTTGTTTTCTTTAATTCTACCATATATTTTTTCTTTCTACCTGTTTTCATCAGTACAATGATAGTCATATTTTATTCTTTTTTCTATATTTTTGTTGTCATGAATCAAAAAATTGGTCTGATTTTATCCCTCATTATAAATTCTTTTTTCATCAAAATGAATCTTAAATTTACCTTCTGGTTCCCATTCAACTTTCTTCCACGTTTCTTTTGATTCACAACATAACATATTATTTTCTTTCCAAATTAATATCTTCTCATCTTCATAAAGAATTTCTCTATGTTCTTCAAATAAATGCATTAAAAACTGTGTTTGTTCTTCACTTAATTCCATTTTTTGATCATTTCTATGTTCATTATATCGAAGATTATGTTGAAACTGCTTCCGATAAGCGCTAGGAAGAATTCCATACAATTCCTTAAATGTTGTGGTATATGCTTTTCCATTTGCCATTCCACAATCTAAGGCAATTTCTTCAATCTGTTCTTTTCCTTCTAATAGTGATTCTAAAGAATTACGCACTCGAACATAGGATAGATATTTAATAAATGGAATCCCTGTATATTTTTTCAGCAATTTTGATGTATAAGAAGGACTAAATGAGAGTTGCTGTGCTACATCTCCTAGGGATAGCGGTTCTTTACAATGTTCATCTATATAGCGAATTGCTTTCATATAATTTTCTTGTTGTTCTGATTGAAGCGGGAGTTCTTCCATAGAAGGCTGTTCTTTAACTGCTGATAAAAAAACCAACTCCGCCATTAACACATTTAACTGTAATAGGTTACTTTTTTCTTTCATCAACATTTTTATAAGTTCTCCTATTTTTCTTTTTAAGGAAAAATAGATTTTACTATTCTTATCTTTTGTAAAAATACTGGAACAAAAACTCATAGCAGGATCTCCCACCATAGCCTCTGCCATCCGGCTAAAATCTATATGTATGGTCAAAATCAATCCTTTATCTTCTTCGTCTTTTATACTTACCATATGAATATCATACGGAGCAATTACAATCATTTCATGCTCTTTAAGTGTACAAGAAAAATGTTCTGTTACTGCTTCATAAGTTCCCTGAAGCACATAAGATATTTCTAAACTACTTTGTCTTGCAAATATATTTTGAGAAAAACCATTAATGCTAAGACTTAACGGATATCCAAATTTCTGTCCGGAAAAATCATAATAACCATTCATATTTTTCATTTTATTCCCACCTTATATCTTTACATTTTAATATAAGCATATCCCGCTGATTGTTTTTCAACCAAAGTTAGAACTCCAAATGGTACTACTTCTACAAAAGATAAAAGTTCCATTGGTTTTATATTAAATACTTCTATCGATTTTCCACATAGCAAAAATTTAACCCCTTTTGAATGAAGATCATAAATATCTTTTGAATCTTCTGTTAATAAAAAACTTTTTACGGCTTGATGAGTAGCTAAAATTTCTATATTCCAGTTACCACTTTTTTTACACAATTCTTCTGCATAATTTATAGCCAATTTCACTCCTTGACTGCTATCTGCATGAAAAATCACTTTTTGAATTATAATTTCCTGATTTTCATTTTTTAAAATCTCATATTCTACTTCATCAATTGATAAAGGAATTCCTGTACTACTGGTTACATTGATACCTCCATACCAGGTACTTTCTACGATAAAAATATCACCTTCTTCATAGTCAGACGACCAATCATTCATCTTCTTTATAATTTTTACTTTGTCTCCTTTTACTGCCTTCATTTATTTCCTCCTTATTTTCTGTAAACGTTCTTTACTCTCTTTAGGGACTCGACAGGACTCTCTAATTTTTTGTATAGATTTATTATGAACAAAATCATCTAATAAGTTTTCTTCAAAAAGTTTTTCTGTTTTTTCTGGAAATTTTATATAACAAATAGATATTGCCCATGCAACAGCCATTTTAACATAATATGCATTATGATGAACCTGTAAAAGTAGTTCTAATACTTGATCAATATATTTTTCATTTATAAAAAAATCTAAAAGGCATACTACTGCAAACCGAACTTCATACTCCTGCACACTGGTTAAATAACTTTTTACAAAAGAGAACCATGTTCCAGAAGATTCTTTCATAAATTTATAAGTAGAACAACTACTATCACAAATCGCCCAATTATTAATATGTGGAATAAATTGTTCCAACTCTTTTTTTCTTTCTTCACACGAAACTCTTATATATCCTAAAACCATTCCCCAGATCATAAGTTCTTCATAAACTTGAATGTTAACCGCTTCTATAAAGATTTTGTAATCATCCTTTGCCACCTTTTTTGCAATTTCTCTCAATTTGGGTACTCTAACACCCATGATATTTGAAATTCCTGGAACTAGAGAACTATGAAAATCTTTATAGGAATTATCACTATTTTCGCGCAATTCATTTCTAACCCATTGTATAATATCTGACATTTTTCTCCCCATGTTTCTACAGAAAAAGGTCCGCATGATTACCTACGGACCCTTTCGTTGTTAATTGAAAATACAATTTAACCAATTTTTATTTTTCTTTATTTTTAATAAATTCATCAATACCTTTTGCAGCTGCTTTACCAGCACCCATAGCCAGAATAACAGTAGCTGCGCCTGTTACAGCATCGCCGCCGGCGTAAACACCTTCTTTAGAAGTTTTTCCATTTTCCTCATCTGCAATGATACATTTTCTTCTATTAATATCAAGTCCCACTGTTGTAGAAGAAATTAATGGATTTGGAGAAGTTCCTAAGGACATAATAACCGTATCTACTTCCATTTCAAATTCAGATCCTTCAATTACTACAGGACGTCTTCTTCCTGACGCATCTGGCTCTCCCAGTTCCATACGGACACATTTTATACCTTTTACCCATCCGTTTTCATCAGCTAAAATTTCTACAGGATTAGTAAGAAGATCAAAAATAATACCTTCTTCTTTTGCATGATGAACTTCTTCTTTTCTTGCTGGAAGTTCATCTTCACTTCTTCTATATACAACGTGTACTTCTGCACCAAGACGAAGTGCTGTTCTTGCAGCATCCATAGCAACATTTCCGCCACCTACTACTACTACCTTTTTACCTGTTACAATTGGAGTATCGTAATCATCACGGAAAGCTTTCATTAAGTTACTTCTTGTTAAATATTCGTTTGCAGAAAATACGCCATTAGATACTTCACCAGGAATTCCCATAAACATTGGAAGACCTGCACCTGAACCAATAAATACGGCTTCAAAGCCTTCGTTTTCTAGTAATTCATCTATAGTTGTAGACTTACCAATAATAACGTTAGTTTCAATTTTAACACCTAAAGCCTTTACATTTTCCACTTCTTCTTTTACAACTTTATCTTTTGGAAGACGGAACTCAGGAATACCATATACTAATACTCCTCCTGGCTGATGTAGTGCCTCAAAAATAGTTACATCATAACCCATTTTTGCCAAATCACCTGCACAGGTAAGTCCGGAAGGGCCAGAACCGATTACCGCTACTTTGTGTCCATTTTTCTCAGCAGGAGCTTCTGGTTTAATACCATTTTCTTTTGCCCAGTCTGCAACAAAACGTTCCAGTTTACCAATAGAAACAGCTTCCCCTTTAATTCCTCTGATACATACGCCTTCACACTGTGACTCCTGAGGACAGACACGACCGCAGACAGCTGGTAAAGCACTGGATTGTCCAATGATTTTATATGCCTCTTCAAAATTTCCTTCTTTTACTTCATGAATAAATGCAGGAATATTAATGGATACAGGACATCCTTTTACACATTTTGCATTTTTACAATTTAAGCAACGAGCTGCTTCTTCCATTGCTTCTTCTTTATTATAACCAAGACAAACTTCTTCAAAATTTGTTGCTCTTACCTGTGGATCCTGCTCTCTTACAGGAATTTTTTCTAATACATTACCCATTATTCTTCACCTCCGCAGTTTCCACATCCACCATGGTGTGTATCACCTTCACGCTCTTTTAATATTGCACGACCTTCTGCTGTCTTATACATCTGTTGTCTCTTCATAGCTAAATCCCAGTCAATTAAATGTCCATCAAATTCAGGACCATCTACACACGCAAATTTCACTTCTCCACCAACGATTACACGACAGGCTCCGCACATACCTGTTCCATCAACCATAATTGGATTCATAGATACAATAGTTGGAATGTCATATTTTTTAGTTGTTAAACAACAGAATTTCATCATAATCATAGGACCGATGGCAACACACTTTGTGTAAGTTTTTCCTTCTGCAACTAAATCATCAATTACTTTTGTTACCATACCACTACGTCCGTAAGAGCCGTCATCTGTTGTAACATATAAGTTTCCTGCTACAGCTTCCATTTCTTTTTCAAGAATAACTAAATCTTTTGTCTTTGCTCCTACGATAACATCTGCATCAATACCATGTTCATGAAGCCATTTAACCTGAGGATAAACAGGGGCAGTACCTACTCCACCAGCTACAAAAAGAATTTTCTCTTTCTTTAATTCTTCAATATCTTCATTTACAAATTCAGATGGACATCCTAATGGACCAACAAAGTCTTCAAAAGCATCTCCTGTTTGTAATTTTGCAAATTTCTCTGTAGATGCTCCAATTGGCTGAAATACAATTGTAACTGTTCCTGCTTCTCTGTTATAATCACAGATAGTCAAAGGAACTCTTTCTCCCTCATCATCTAATTTTACAATAATAAACTGACCTGGCTGACAATGTTTTGCAACCATAGGCGCTTCTACTTCCATGAGATATACAATCTCATTCAGCTTTTCTGCTTTTAGAATTTTATACATAATGTCCTCCTCAATATTTCTTACAAAATACCGGCCTCTCTGCCCGCATAGCAGTTTTTGCGATAAATCTCTTTGAAATTATCTTATGTCGATATATTGTTATAATTCCTACCTTTCAGTATAAGACAAATAAGATAAAATTTCAATCTGCATTTGCTGCATAAAATTCATTTTTGTGCATATTGCTGTTATTTATTTCTTTTTTTTTAACTTATTACCCATAATAAACATATATAGCACTACTAATAGGACTTACTTTTCCTTTTTTATCTACAGCAATAGCTGAGAAAGTATGTTCCCCTTCTGGCATAGCAATAGGGCCTACATATTTCTGACTATTTACTGTAGGTTCTTCGTCAAAAGCATAATAAATATCACAATTTTCTTCTGCTGTTACTATAATATCTGCTGCATAATCATACTTATCAGAGTTTGGAGAAATCTGTGGTTTTTCTGGTGCTTCAAATTTCAAGGTATACGTTTCTTCTCCTACTTCACTTGAAATTCCTTTTTTATTATAAGCAATATATTTTAAAGTTACCGTTTCTTCCTGATCAAACACAATAGGCTTTTCGTATTTTTTACTATGTTTATCTGGTACCTTTCCATTTAAAGTATAAAAAATTTCTGTTCCTTCTGGAACATTTTGAAATTCTACAGTAATATCTGTGGAATATGCTCCACCTAGGTTTGAGGGCTGCGGTTTTTCAGATACATAATCCTTATATTTATCTTTCATAGTATCACTGGCATTACTCATCAGCTCTGCAATCTTGTCGAATTCTTTATTTTTTTCATAAAGTCTTAAAAGCTCACCATAGGCATTTACACTATCCCCGTGTTCATTTACAACTGAAGTCAAAATAGACAAAGCTGCCGCTTCATTATTCTCCTTTAAATAAACTTTCGCCTCTAAAATATTCGCCTCTGCACTTTTAGGATTTAAAGATAAAGCTCTTTCTATATATTTTAATGCACTTTCATAATCTTTATTGCTAAATTTAGTTTCTGCCTGCGCCATTTGAAAATCAAAAGAATTATGTTGAGACTGATATACAAAAAATATTCCAAGCCCTACTGCTACAACAACTGCAGTAAAAGAACCTGCCAATATAATTCTCCTTTTCTTTTTTTTCTTTTTTTCATATTCTGCTTTTCGTTGCAGACGTTCCTGTTCTTTCTGCAATTCTAACTCTTTTTTTCTTTTTTCCTGTTCTTTTAATTCTTTTTGCTTAATTATAGTTTCCAACGTATTATACTCCGGAACCCATTGAACCTCCTTCCCACATTTCGGACAAAATAAGGTTCCTTCTTCAAGATTTGTACCACATTTTATACATTTCATGCCACTTTATCCTCATTTTCTATAAATACTCATCAATATACTGTTCAAATTCTTCCATGGACATCAGCACTTTTCTTGGCTTTGTCCCTTCTTCTGCACCTACTACACCAGCTTCATATAGTTGGTCCATAATACGGGCAGCTCTATTAAAACCGATTTTAAAAACTCTCTGAAGCATTCCTATAGATGCTTTTTCCTTTTCAATAATAAACTTTCCAGCATCTGCAAAATAAACATCTCTCTCATTTAAAGCATCTACGCCTCCAGTCGTTATCTCTTTTCCTGCTTCAATTTTTTCTTGTATTTCTTTATCATACTCCATTGTTGGATTTTGTTTTGCTAAGAAATCTACTACTGCACCAACTTCTTGATCGCTAACAAAGGCTCCCTGTACTCTCGCAGGTTTTTGATATCCCTGCGGATAAAAAAGCATATCTCCTTTGCCAAGAAGTTTCTCAGCACCATTCATATCTAAAATTGTTCTGGAATCCACACCAGATGATACAGAAAAAGCAATTCTGGAAGGCATATTTGCCTTAATCAATCCTGTAATAACATTAACCGATGGTCTCTGTGTAGCAATAATTAAATGAATGCCCGCTGCTCTGGCAAGCTGTGCAAGACGGCAGATAGAATCTTCCACTTCCCCAGGTGCTACCATCATAAGATCCGCAAGTTCATCTACAATAATTACAATCTGCGGTAATTTTTTAGGCTTGTTTTCATCTTCAATATCAGAAATACTTTCTACTTTTTTATTATAACCTTTTAAATCACGCACATTGTATTGGGCAAATTTATTATAACGATCTGTCATCTCAGCTACCGCCCAGTTTAATGCCCCTGCCGCCTTTTTAGGATCTGTAACAACAGGAATAAATAAATGTGGAATTCCATTGTATACACTAAGTTCTACCACTTTTGGATCAATCATAATTAATTTTATATCATCTGGAGACGCTTTGTAAATAAGGCTGATAATAATTGTATTGATACATACTGACTTACCAGAACCTGTAGCACCTGCTATAAGAAGATGCGGCATCTTTCCAATATCTGTAATAACCGGTTTCCCTGCAATATCTTTTCCTGCTGCAAAAGCAAGCTTCGATTTACAATTTACAAACGCCTCTGATTGCAATAAATCTCTCAACATTACTGTGCTATTATTTTCGTTTGGAACTTCAATTCCAATAGCAGCTTTTCCTGGTATCGGGGCTTCAATTCGAATATCTGTTGCGGCTAAATTCAGTTTTATATCATCAGCTAAGCCAACAATCTTACTTACTTTTACGCCTTGCTCTGGTTGTAACTCATATCTGGTAACAGTAGGACCACAACTTATATTGGTAATACTTACGTTTACCCCAAAATTATGTAACGTTTCTTGCAATTTTCCTGCTGTTTCTCTTAAATGAGCATCCGAATCTCCTCCCGTCTGCTTTCCTTTTTTCAAAAGTTCTATTGGAGGAAATTCATAAACTTTTTTTGACTCTGTTTCTTTTAGAGCAATTTCTTCGCTTACTTCATGGATTCCTTGTTCGATTTCCGCCTTCGAAGAACGTGGATTTTTCCTGGATACCTCTTTTTCTTCCGTTGTCACTGGAACAACTTCTTCTATATCCTGCACAAGTTCCTCTGCCCTATGAATTGGAAAGGCATTTTCTGGAATGAAAGGTTTTTCTAAAAGTCCAGCTTTTGCTGCTACTTCTTCTTTTTCCAACTTTCCAGTATTTTCTATTTGTTCTTTTACAAACTCCTCTGTTCTTTCCTTACGTTTCTTTTTCCGTGCTTGTTGTTGCTGATTTTCTTTTTGTTCTTCCTGGCATTTTTTCAATAACTCTCGTCGTTCTGCTTTTCTTACTGCTGCATGTTGATACATCCTACGACTATATTTCCGAATCATATCAAACATTGATTTTTGTGTAATCAAAACATAGGAAATCATCATCGCCGTAACTGCAATCACATAAGCCCCTACTGTTCCAAATGCTTGTATAGAAAAACGACATAAAAGGCCTCCCAAAAGACCTCCTCCCGTTTTATATTCTGCTGATACATGATAATAGGCCATTAAATTTTTTTCATATACAGCTCCTTCTGTAATAAGCTGCAAAAATAGGCAAGTAGCAAGAAATAGCAGGATAAATCCTGCCATTTTTCTATAAGCTCTCGGATTTTTTCTATTTGCAATAACAAATGCAATTCCAAGGAACAAAAATATAGGAAGAACGTAGCACACCAAACCCACTAGTCCAAAAAAGAAACTGCTGATTGCATTACCAACAGAACCTCCTACTCCGAAATTACTAATTAAAAGTACAACAGAAATAGCCAAAACAATCCACAAAAGAATTTCTGACTCTATAGAGATTCCTGCCTGTACCTGTTTTTTCTTTTTTCCGGAAGATTTGCTTCTTTTTCCCGCACTTTTTTTCTTAGTTGTTGCCATATTTCTTTTCTCCCCTTAATCAATTCCCCTGTTATTTATACAAAATTGCAAATAATTGCTACTATCCCCAATAAAAAACAATATATAGAGAAAATACGAAAACGCTTTTTTCTCATCAACACTAACATTCCTTTAACACAAAAATATCCTACTATACCTGCTATTATGGCTGCAAAGAAAGCAAATATTAAAATCTCTGTGTTTTCTCCTGTATAAGGAAACTGAAACAGTTCTAAAAGTACCGCCCCTAATATAGATGGTATTGCCATTAAAAAGGAATACTTAACTGCAAATTTTCTATTAAATCCACACAAAAGGCAAACAGCTATAGTAATCCCGGTTCTAGAAATGCCGGGAAAAACAGCCATCCCTTGACAGACTCCTATTAAAAATGCCATAGAATAAGTAACATCCTTAGGTATTTTTCCCCCCGCCGGAAAAAAATCTACAACTAATAATAAAATTCCCGTTATGAAAAGCCCCATAGCCGGCGCTAACAAATTTTTTCCTGCCTGTGCTACAAAATCCTGAAACAAAAAACCTAAAAAAGCTGTTGGAATAGTAGATACAAAAAGCAGTAAAAGTAGCTTTCTATAATTATTAGAAATAATTTTTTTATATCGCTTTGCGTCCTGTTGATTCCGATTGTGGAAATAGATTCGTATATTCCCATAAAGTTCGTAAAAACTTTTACATCCTTCTAATAACAGTTTTTTAAGATCTTGGCGAAAGACTACAAAAATCACAGCAAGAGTTCCCAAATGAAGAACTGTATTAAATAAAAGTCCCGTATGCGTTTCTATTTTAAATAAATTCTCGATAATCGCCAGATGTCCAGAGCTACTCACTGGAAGAAACTCCGTAATTCCTTGAATTACACCTAATAAGAGTGCCTGTATCAATGACATTTTATTAACCTCATCATTCGTATTTTATGGTTTTATCAAATGTTTATTTTATCATAAATTTTAACTTCATACAACTTAATTTCTTAAGATTTCTTTGCTTTCTCATTTTCAATCAATTCATATAACTTGTGAAGAGCCTGGCAAATCCCTCCTGTTTCATCAATCAATCCTTCTTTTACTGCTTCTTCCCCTTCTAACATAGTTCCTACATCTTTTACTAACTGAGACGTATCTAGCATTAATTCTTCTATCCGTTTTTGAGGCATTTTAGAATGGCCTGCAATAAACCGAGTAATTCGATCCTGAATTTTCTCCATATTTCGATAGGTCTGCATCACTCCGATAAACATGCCATTACTTCGTACCGGGTGGATAACCATAGTTGCACTGGGAACAATATAAGAATAGTCCGCAGAAACTGCCATTGGGACACCAATGGAGTGACCTCCTCCTAATACAAGGGAAACCGTGGGTTTACTTAAAGATGCAATCATTTCTGCAATAGCAAGTCCCGCCTCCACATCTCCCCCCACAGTATTTAGTAAAATTAATAGGCCATCTGTCTCCTTACTATCTTCAATCATTGCAAGCTTAGGGAGTACATGTTCGTACTTTGTAGTCTTACTATTATTGGGCATACACTCATGTCCTTCTACTTCTCCAATAATAGATAAAAGTTGGATATGATACTGCCTATCATTGTCTTCAAGTAATACTTGTCCTGTTTCTTCAATTTGGTTATTTTCCGCTTGAATTTTATCAAGCTTTTCTTTTTTTTCCTCAGACATGAAAATACCTCCAGTTCTTTTTTCTGGAGGTATTATGTGTAGTATCTTTAATTTTATTCTTCCCAGTTGTGCCACACATCTGTCACATCATCATCTGTGTAAACAACATTTTTTTTATGTCTTGTAAATACTAGCTTTTACGAACAATAACATTTTACGCTTAATGTATGTACGGCATAATTATTTTATACTTATATTCCATCGTACAACATAAGTATAGCATAACAGAGAGGTGAATTCAACTGCATGCGGTATAGGATTTCAAAATACAGCACTAGGCTCTATATTACAATCAGTTTTAAAATCATCTGCTATTTTTCTTTAATAAATTTTTAGTTTTATATTTTATCATTTTCCAAAATGGTAATTTGTGTAGGACTATATCACGTAATTTTTCTACACTTCTTTCATAGTTTGTATTATGTATAATAGTTGTACCTGAGTGCCATAAAGCCTTTTCAAAAGCCTCAAACTGTGGACTTTCGCTATTATATCTTTCTTGATAGACACTCATTGCGTCACCTCTTTTACATGCTCTTGCAAATAATTCATCTTTTGTTAGTCTAATATATATAGGGATAAGTTCGATTTTGATATAATGTTTTTTTAGATTGTCAGACAGGTATTGATATCCTTCAGGATCAATGACATATATATCAGAATGTTTTAATATATCAATTGTTGTGAAATATTTATATCCATTTATTTCTGTATAGGCAATCATTTGATTTTTATAAATTGAAACTTCATCTTCCGAAATAAAATAATGATCCGAATCTTTTTCTGTTTCTCCTGGACGCATTGGTCGAGTTGTATAGGATTTAACTACTTTTAATCCAATTTCATCAGCAACAGCTTTTGTAAGAGAAGATTTTCCCGAAGCGCTACGTCCCATAATACAAAATATTTTTTTCATTGTACCACCTTCTTCAAAACATAAATTGTATTTTTAGTTTCAAGCTCTACTGTCAAATTATCTATTTGACTTTTACGACATAATTTTGAACATCGCAGGTAATAGTTATGATAGTCATTTCCCCACTCATCTAATTCATATTGGAGCACTAATGGACTACCAACAATTGCAAATAATACTGTTTTATCGCTTACACATCTACCAATTCTTAAAGGATATCTTCCCTCTGTTTTAGGTGTACGTATTTTATCTTTATTATATATTCCTACTATCTTATACATTATTTTCTCTCCCTGTTATTTATAATATTTTCCAATAACATATCCTAATGCATACCAACCTGCACAAAGATATGGTATAAGTTCTACAACATAAATAGTTATGTCTACACTCTTAGATTGTTTTTTGACATATAATAAATAAGCATAAATTCCAGCTAACAAATGATTGATTAACCATATCATTCAATAATATCCTTTCCTAATATAAATCTATAAAATTTCCTTTTAATGACTTTTATTTTTGCACTATGAGTAATGTAGAAAACAGTATAAGGAATAATTGCCATAATAAACATAATAAATCCCCCCAAAGTGCATATGATAAAACATATGTCTAATCCGCTATCTAATTTAATAAATGCATCATTCTCTATGCTAAGTTTCCTACTTATCATTCTAAAAGCCAGTATTCCACTTAATAGCCAGAGTATAGAAATAATTGCATAAAGTTTGATCATAATAGTATTGCCTTACCCTCCCAGTCGTCCCAATCATCTAAAAATGGATTCATATTACACTGCGAACAATAACATTCTAGCTCTCCATTATCATTTTCAAAATAATCATCCCCGTACCCCTCGCACTCATAGCAATAGTCATACTTGTCTTCGTAACAATCCTCCATCTTTTAGCCTGCTTTCTTTTTTAATAATATTTTTACATGCGTATTATCTTTTATATCAATATCAAAATCTTCCTTAACTTTTTGGTGCGTATACGATAATACGTAATCTTCAAAATAAACAATTTCATATTTATCTACCGGTATTTTACTCAAAAGTTCTTCTGTAGGTATAGGGAAATAGTTTTCATGCACTTCACGATTCCAATTATCTACATAACGATATTTCATTAAATAATGAATGAGTTGTTTATTATTCCTTATTTTACCCCAAATTTTTTCAAATTCAGATAGCATGGTAGGATCAGATTTTATCATCGCCTTTACATAGTCGTTCATATCTGTTTCTCTATCAGCAGTTTTACTCATACATAAATCTCTTATGGCAATATATTTAAATCCAGAGTCAAAAACTCTTTTCCAAAATTCTTTGATCTCTTCTGTTTTACTATAGGAATAAACCTCATGGATTACACTAGACAAGTTTAATAAACTATCTGATGGATTTAATATGCCACCACTTAAAATAAGTTCAAAATTTGATGAGAAAGTTGCAATATCTGAATATTTTACTTTAGCTCGTTCAATCATGGGCTGATCATTGTCGTAACCAAATAAACTTAGTTCAGGCGATGTTTCATGAATATGTTTTAGCATGTCGCCTTGAGCGCAGCCAAAATCTAATATTGTATTAATATCTTTTATTTTATCAAGGAAAAATAGCTTATCTAAGTAAGATTTGTCCATTCCAGAAATGTAAGAAGAATAATTAGAAATGTTATTAGCCATTGGTGCCTCCTAAATACCTAAATCAAATGTCAATTGAGGTTTAATAGGCTCATAGTTTGTCATTTCAAAATCGTTTATAGAAAATTTATAGAAATCTTCTGTTTCAGGGTGAAACTCTAATTTTGAATTTTGAATATCGTAATAGCAGTATGGAGATTTATCTTCTCGAATTTTTAATTGAGATTCTGCCCTATTTAACAATTCATCCGCTTGTTCTACGTGTCTGTCGTAAATTTGTTCATTGGCAACAAAATGGGTGAACACTCCAGGTATATACCCTGTAGTTTTCGCAACCATCATTTGCAAAGCTGCATACTGGACTTCATTGATTCCACCTGCTCCAGAAGCGGCTAACATATCCCCACTCCTTTGAATTAATGCCATATCTAAATATTCCCCTCTTACATTCCATATGGTTAGGAAGGCACATGGCATTAAACCATCAGATTCCTTAAAGTCTTCTTCCTGCCAAAGTGACATA
>JARIAQ010000040.1 GCA_029257775.1 Blautia sp.
GTCTGCTGTTTACATAATTCAGGATCAAAAAGATAATTCAAAGACTCTCCATTTTCCTTTATCGTAGGATAACCATTTTCAAGTTTATCTCCTACAATACCTGTATAAATTCCCCCATCTTTACCAGTCCAATTATTGTATGGTTCTTGTGAAGTCCCTTGAGGTCGAAATTGCAACTTACGCCCATCATTAATACTTGTATTGTAGTTAAACAGATTGATTTTTAACCCTTTCTCTCTTAATGGTACGGTATCGGCTTTCTCCGGTGTCTCTGTATTTGTTTTCCGATACACTAGCTTTAATGGCTGATCTTTTGATATTAAAATTTCATTTCCCTCTAATGTGACACCATAGGGTTTTCCATCTTGACGAATAACTTTCACTACCTGATGATTGTATGTAGGTTCACCAACATAAGCGTTTCCCACATAGAAATAGGTTTGACTCTTTGGCATCACATCTACATTTCCAATCTCCAACTCTGTCCCTATATATTCTATGACACCTGGATTTTTTCCATTGGGTGAATCCTGATTACTCAATGGAATCTCACTTTGACCAAAGATTCCCGCAGCATCCATATACTGCACATCAATATCCGTAACTTTACGATAGACTAAACGAATAAAGTCAGAAGGTTCTTGCTGATTTACCATGGTAAAATTAGGGGGTTCTGAAAACTTTGTTTTTCTATCCAGATTTCCGTCTTCTGTATAATAATACCAAGCATTATTTTCCCGTCTTATTCCATAAATCTGTCTTTCGTATTCCCCATTTCGCATGAAATAGGCTTTTCCATCATACTTATAACCGGAAATTTTATCATATTGATTATCCTTAGTCATAAAGAACTTACTGAAATTTGCGCCAGAAGTATATTTCTCATTCCAATGGATGTCTTCCGGCTTATGATCTACACGTAGCTCATGTCCAAATTCATCTACACACTGAATTTTAATTTTTAACTCTGGCCATCCAGCTGATGTAATGGTATAAATAGAAAAACTATCTGTAGAAAAAGTAGCAATATGCGACTGCTCATCTTCCATTTGTCTTAAGACACCTTTTTCCTTATCCAACACAGACTCTAATATCACTTCCGCATTTTCAGATTTATAAGCTGTTTCATTATGTAGCAGCTCATCATCTCCAGATGGTAAAATTTCTTTATGATGCTGAATCTGAATACTTCTGGGATCTGCCTCCTCTGGTAAAAGCTCACCATAATCAATAGACACATAAACCGGAGCAGTTGGCTCAACTTCCGCACCTGTTTCATCCACTAGAGAAATATCTAAGGCTTTCAGATATTCATAGGTCACACCAGCGTCCTGAACTCGCTTTTCTGCTTGCGAAAACATAGCACTGGTTTCCTTTAACAACTCTGCCTTTAACTCCACCTGTTTGGGTATTACCTCAGGTTGTGAGAACAGATACACAGCTCCTCCTTCTGGAAATTGAACTGTCCGCACATCCGTATAATCTGTTGGTACTCCTTTACGTAACTCTTCCGATAACTGACTAGGCACAGCAGGCATCTGAGCTGCCTCGCCTTGCACAGTTTCCTCCAATTTAACTTCTGACTCATCTTTTGATTTTTTTACATCATAGCACTCTGCAATATGAGTATGTTCCGATTTTGAACAGACCAATACATTTTCCCAACATTCTTCCTTATGGGTATGCTCTTCTCCTTCTTCCTCATCACAAACCAACTGGCGTTCATAACAAGTCGCTGTGTGGGTATGTTCTTCTATCCCGCAGATAAGCTGGCCGCTAATTGTATTTGCCGGCTGTACCAATACCCACAAAGTACCCAGACCAATAACTAATGCCAACATTGTAAAGCAGGCATAAAGCTTCTTTTTATAATTGCGTTGTTCTTTAAACTTCGCAATCCTATTTCTTATGGTTTCTGCCATAGGTTTTGTTTCTCCTTCCCTGCATATTATTGAACGTGTCCGAAGCCCGACCATGGCCAAACTCTAAAAATAACCCGTCCCAAAATCTTTTCTTTTCCAATGGTTCCTACTGCTGATGTTCGACTATCCAAAGAGATTGGTCGATCATCACCCATAACAAAAATTTGTCCATCTCCAACCTGATATGGCAGCTGTATATTACATTCTCCTTTGCTCTTTTCTTCGATATAAGGCTCATCCAACACCTCGCCGTCAACAAGAACTGTACCATCTTCCTGAATGTCAACATACTGTCCTGCCGTAGCAATGACTCGTTTAATTAAAATCTTATTATCATAATAAAATGCAATCACATCTCCAGATTTAAAATGTTTCGTGCGAATTGCAACTACCATTTCATCATTCTTTAAGGTAGGGCTCATACTAGATCCTGTAATCTTAAGTACCGGCATCCAAAGTGTTGCAATCAATACCGCCATTGCCGCTACAACTGCTAAAGAATATAGTGTCCATTTCACTGCGCCATGGATACGTTTTTGATGCCGCAATCTTTCAATTTCCTGATCCATCTCCTCAAGTGTTGGTCGAATCAATTTCTCTTCCATTCCATTCTTCATCTTGTTGTAATCGCTCCTCAACCATGGTTTTAATACTATCTACATACTGATCTGCTGCTCTTTGTGCCGCTTCAAATACTTCATTTACTGCCAATGCAGCCTGTGCAAGATTTCCAAATTCTTCAAATCTAAGTGTTCGCTCTTCAATAAGTTTCTCTTTTTCTTCTAACTGCTGTCTTAATGATTGAATTTCTCGTTCTTGTTCCGCCAGCAACTCAACCAACTCCAGTTTAGACATCTTTTTTAATGTTTTTTTCATGTCCATATTTACTGTATCCAATTTCCTTTCTCAAATCCATCACCTCGAAGGTAAACAATACAATATACATATATTTCATTCTATATTCCATAAATTAAGGCCTTAAAGATAATCTTACACTTCAAAGCCCGACCTTATGGAATAATATCCTATAATTCTTAAAATGCATCTATCAAATTTCTTAATAATTCTTAAGATAGATTAATTTTATCCCTTAGATTTATTTGAAATAAAAAATAAAACAGCCATCAAAAGACGACTGTTTTATTTATTCACATTACACTGTTATGTTTTGGTAATCTTAACTTTATAGTAAAAAGCTCATCGGTATTTTCCTTTTCAATTTTTCCACCCATTTCATTCATAATCTGTGTAATGGTTGCTAGTCCTATTCCATAACTCTCTTGTTGTGCCTCACAGGACTCTTGTTTTTTATGATTCTGAACATACACAATAACTTCTTTGTCACTTTCCTCTATCCAAATCTCAATTGGAAACTTTTCGTCTGCATATTTCTGAATATTAGAATGTAAGTTATCTGCAACCCTCCTCATTGACACCATATCTACATATAATTGATAGTCTCCTGTGATTGTTTCTGGCATATGTACTTCAAATCCCACTTCCTCTAAATAATAGCTCCCCTCGAACATTAATTGGCTTAGCATAGAAGGTCCATCATAAAATTCCAGGTGATAAATACTATACTCGTTCCCATAAGAAACGGAATTTAAAAGGGTATCTGTTAACGCCTTAAGTTGATTTGCTTTATTTGTTATCATATCAATACAGTGTTCTTTTTCTTCTTCTGTCTTTGCAATTTTGTAATTTAAAATATCCAAGCACGTAATAATTTTTGTCAAAGGTGTTCGAATATCATGCGAAAGAGAAGCTATAAGTTCTTTTTGTTGTTGTTTCTGCTTCATCTCTTCATCCAGATATTGAATTAGCATTGTACGCATATTTTCTACTTTTTCTCCTAATAACGACAACTCATCTCTTCCTCTAATACCAATAACAGAATCTTTCTTCTTTACATCACTGCTGACAATCTGATTATATAATTTTTTCATTCGACAAACCAGTCTATAGACGTAACTCAAAATAACAAGTTCTGAAAAAACAAATGCAATAAAAATTCCAACATAGTTCCAACCATCCCAATAATCATTTGATGGAACATATCCCTTCGGATAAAAAATACCATCTGAACAAATCACCTCTACATTTGTAGATCTTCCACAAATTTCTGGCTGATAGTTTATATAGGAATAAAATATCACACTCTTACGTCCAATATCGTTTGTAATATATTCCCTTACTTCTTCTACTGTCATATGATTTTCTTCAACAACTTGTTGAATCTCTAAAGCAACACTTTCAGATTTTTCTTGCCAAAACGAAGTAAACAAATCACTTTCAAATACCCATATAGGCAGCACTGTAGTAATCATAAACTCCAATACAAAAAAGACAATCCATGAAATAATAGAGGTTACCACATACTGCAATATAAGATGTCTAGATAATTTATCTTTGATTACTTTAAACAATCCGATACCCCTTCCCCCACTCTGTCAAAAGGATTTCTGGATGTTTGGGATCATCCTCAATCTTTTCTCTTATTTTACGAATAAAAACCATAACCGTATTCCTTGCATCAGCCATATATGGCTCGTTCCAAACTTGCTCATAAATACTTTCAATAGAAAACAGTCTACCGGGATATGCCATTAATAACTTTAAAATTCGATATTCTGTATCCGTAAAATTAAGTTTTACATCATATTTATAGACACTATTTTGCCTTTTATCCAGTCTTATACCACTACATTCTATATATTCAGCCTTTTCAACAGGAATATTCTTTCCCTGATAAATAGCATAACGACGAATAAGTCCTTTAACTCGTGCAATTAATTCCGGATAAGAGAATGGTTTACATAAGTAATCATCTCCCCCAGAAGAATAACCCATGACCAAATCTGAACTTTGACTTTTAGCAGACAAAAATAAAATAGGTACATTATAAGTTTCACGAATTTTTTGACAGGTTTCATACCCAGAAAGACCTGGTAGCATAATATCTAATATTACAAGGGAAAATTCTGGCGTCAGCACTGCCAGTGCCTCATCACCAGACTTTGCCTCTATCACATCATAATTTTCACTTGTTAACAGAATACGAATGACGGAACGTATTTCCGAGTCATCATCCACAATCAAAATCTTTCCACTACTCTCCACCCCTACATCTCCCTTTCTTAAATCACTATATTCTAAACTACAACTCCTACACCTCTTAATAGGTATCTAGTATATCTTGTAAGCTCATACTAAACCAGTGTTGCTCTAAATGACTTTGCAAATCGAAATAAAACTTCCTAACTGGACAACATACCTGGGCATTTCGACTGCACTCCCCTGTTTCATCCATACAGCGATTAATTTTCATTGTCCGTTCCATGCTTAAACAAACTTGTCCTACAGTAATTTTAGAAATAGGAATTACAAGCTGATATCCCCCTGTAGGGCCCGGTATGGAATTTATAAGACCAGATTTCTTTAATTTACGTGTCACTTTAATAAGGTATCGATGAGAAATACCCATCATGTCTGAAATTTCATCTGCAGTAGCCATTCCATTACTCTGGTGTAGTGCCAAAAGCACACGAATTCCATAATCTGTTGTAACATTTAATTGCAAATTTTTACCTACCTTTTGCTAATCTTATTTTGTGCTTAACTGCACTACCCTCTGTTCCTCATACTCTATAGGTATTGAAACAAATTTGTGTTTCTATAATACTCCATAATAAATAGGTTGTCTACGACATTTTAATCCTATTTATCGGTGATCTTTCTAAATACAAAAATTGAAGGAAGACTTTAAAAATCTCCCTCCAACTCTTGTTTTAATCCCCGTCAGTCAAAATCCACCTTATATACTCCTTCTGGTGCACTGATTTTCAAGGATCCTAAATTAAATTCTTCGTCCATAATTGTAATCTGATATTCAAAAACTACATCTTCTTCAAACTTGGATAACAAAATGTATGTGCCATTTTCCTTATCATCAATCTGATTGCAAATATCCTCATACACTTCTTCTCCGGAAATTGCTCTTAAATATCCTGATGCTTTAATTTTATCTTCAATTATTTTGTATAATTCGTTCATGAATCTACCTCTCTTATTTTCCTATTCTTTTCATATTATTACATACCAGAAACAAGAAAACAAGAAAAAGCACATAACAAATCATCCATAACTTTTATCCTTTTACCGCACCTAGCGCAATTCCCTTTGTAAAATATTTCTGTAAAAATGGATACAAACATAAAATTGGAAGCATGGCTACAAAAGCAATCGCCATTCGTACAGATGCAGAAGGAATGTCCACAAGTGAAGTTGTAGATGCACCAGATGCATTTTGAGTTAATGCTGTGAGATCTGCAATCATTTTGTTTAACAAATTCTGAATTCCATAAAGTTTTGTATCCCTAATATAATACAAACCATTAGTCCAATCATTCCAATAGCCCAGACCCGAAAGTAGACCCATAGCCACAAGAATTGGTTTGCCTAAAGGTAGGACAATTTTTCTAAAAATTTGAAACTGACTTGCACCATCAATCTGTGCCGCTTCAAATAATGCATCTGGAATACTATTCGAAAAAAAGGTCCGAATTAACATCACATTCATAGCGCTCATTAGAAATCCCGGTACAATGTACGCTAAAAGTGTATTATTAATATGAAAAATCCCCGTATACATAAGATATGTTGGAACCAATCCACCATTAAATAACATAGTAAAAAAGATATAAAAGCTAATAATCTTTCTTCCCGGCAAATTCTTCAATGACAACGGATATGCCAAAAGCGCTGACATAGCCAGATTAATAGTTGTTCCTACTACCGTTACAAAAATTGTAATCCCATATGATCTAAATACATTTTTGGCATTATCCAAAATAAAACGATATGCCTCTACGCTAAACTCTTTCGGAAAAAAGGAATATCCATTTTTTACTAATGCTGCTTCAGACGTTATGGATGACATAAATAAAAGAATAAAAGGAAGCACAATACAAATTGTCACAAAAATCATTACTGTATGTGCTAATATCTCAAATCTTTTTGCACTTTTACTCTGAATCATAATTTACCTCCTAAAACATTGCATTGTCAGGACTAAACTTTTTCACCAATAAATTTGCTCCCATGACACAAATAAATCCTATAATAGATTGATAAAATCCTGCAGCTGATGCCATTCCAATATTTCCTGATTGCAGAAGCGCCCTATATACATAGGTATCAATAACATTTGTTGCACTATAAAGCTGTCCTGAATTCTGTGTTACCTGATAAAACAAGCCAAAATCCGAATAAAAAATTCTTCCTATATTTAAAAGTGTTAATGTAATAATAGAAGGCATAATGGAAGGCAATGTAATATATCGAATTTGCTTCCATTTTGAAGCTCCATCTAATTCAGCAGCTTCATAGAAAGAAGGATCAATACCTGATATGCTAGAAATATAAATTAAACATCCATATCCTACACCTTTCCATGTATTCACTATTACCAGAATAATAGGCCAATACTTTGGTTCTGTGTACCATGAGATAGGTTCTTTCCCCAATAAAGGCAGTATTGTTTTATTCAACATACCATTTTCTCCACTAAAAAATGCAAAAGTAATATAGCTCACAATCACAATTGACATTAAAAATGGTAATAAAATTGCACTTTGATAAACTGTTTTACACTTCTTATTCTTAATATCACAAATAAAAATTGCAAATGCTACGCC
>JARIAQ010000047.1 GCA_029257775.1 Blautia sp.
ATACGTAATAAACATACTTGACAAATGAAAGATATAAGTTAAAAATAAAGAAGATACTGAAAATTATAATTATGATTTTCAGTATCTTCTTTTAATATTTTATAGAAGGGTAATAGGTGAAAAATGAAAAAATTCATAAGAACATTGGGAATAGGTGCACTTGTAAGTACTTTTTTTTGGACGATGCCTGTGCATGCAGAGGTAGAGACTGAAACGGCAGGTTCTTCTATGAAAGAGGAGAGAACGGTAGAAGAAACTATTGAGTTTTATAATGAAGAAAGAGGAAATATAAAAGGAGAATGGAAGAAAAATGATAAGGGTTGGTGGTATGAATATAACGATGGAAAATATCCTAAAATTTCTTGGAGAAAAATAAATGAAAAATGGTATTATTTTAACAGTGAAGGATATTGGGTAGACAATAATATATATGAGGAAGGTACCTTGAAAGGGATTGACGTGTCTGCATGGCAGGAAAAAGTTAACTGGCAGGCAGTTAAAAATGATGGTATTGATTTTGCTATGATTAGGTTAGGGTATAATACAGAACGTTTGGATAAATATTATCAGAGAAATATGAGGGAAGCTGATAAGGTTCATATTCCAGTAGGTGTATATTATTATAGTAAAGCAACTACGGAGGCAGAAGCAATTCGTGATGCTAAATTTGTAATTGAAAACTTAAAAGGATATAAAGTATCTTATCCGGTAGCGATTGATTTGGAGGATAAGGTTCAGGAAAATTTAAGCAAAGAAGAACTAGGGAAAATTGCGAGAGCTTTTGCAGATGAAGTTGAATTAGCAGGATATACTCCTATGGTGTATGCAAATGAGAACTGGTATCAGAATTACATAGATTGGTCTCTTTTAGGAGATGTAGAGAAATGGATTGCCAGATATAATGCTGTCATAAATCCCCAAATTGAGAGGGGGATTTGGCAATGTTGTGATACTGGTTTGATTGATGGTGTAAAAGGAAATGTGGATGTTAATTTTGGATATAAAGATTATACTAAGTATGTTACACCTAGAACAGAACCTTTAGAACGTTATTATAGAAAAGATATGTGGATGCAAAATGATAGAGGTTGGTGGTATCAGTATAGAAATGGAAAATACCCGTATAATCAGTGGGAATTTATTGACAACCAATGGTATTGGTTTGACAACGCAGGATATATGCAGACAGGGTGGCAGTATATCGGAGGAAGTTGGTATTACTTAAGCGGCTCAGGAGCAATGCAGACAGGATGGCAGTACATAGGAGAATGCTGGTACTATTTGAAAGAATCAGGAGCTATGGCAAGAGGTTGGGAGTATATTGATGGATCTTGGTATTATATGGCTCATTCAGGAGTAATGCAGACGGGAGAACATTATATTGATGGGGTTTGGTATACTTTTAGTAGCTCAGGAGCGATGCAATAAGGAATGAAAAGTTTAAAGAAATATTGTGACTTTACAACTATAAAATTTCTTTTGGTAGGAATAGTCAATACATTGGTGGGAACGGGCTTGATGTTTCTTTTATATAATTTCTTTTCTATCAATTATTGGGTTTCATCGGCTGCAAATTACATAGTGGGAAGTATTGTAAGCTATTTTTTGAATAAATATTTTACTTTTCAAAATAAAGAAAAGTCATGGAAGCAAATTGTTCGGTTTATAACGAATATTATAATATGTTATGTGATTTCTTATGGAATAGCAAAGCCAGCAGTAAGATTTTTGTTTACAGAAATGGGTGAAAAAGTACAAGGAAATCTTTCTATGCTAGCGGGGATGGGAATATTCATGATTTTGAATTATTTTGGTCAAAGATGGTTTGTGTTTTCGAAAAAGAGAGAAGTTCTGTAAGTTATGCTGACAAAAGCGAGGAAAATCCTGTTAAAATTTGCGGATTTTTTGAATATTCTTGCTTGACTATCTTACTTCTTATGTTAAAATATATTGTGTGTGGGTACATTTCGCCCACACTGAGAAAAATAGAAACTAAAATTTATTTTTCCAGTATCTACATTTAGGAGGAATGTTCAAAATGGCAAAATGGGTTTATATGTTCACCGAAGGTGACGCAACCATGAGAAACACTCTCGGTGGTAAAGGTGCGAACCTTGCTGAGATGACAAAATTAGGTCTTCCAGTACCACAGGGATTCACAATTACAACAGATGCTTGTACTCAGTACTATGAAGATGGAAGAAAAATTAACGATGAAATCATGGAACAGATCATGGAAGCAATCGTTAAAATGGAAGAAGTTACAGGAAAGAAATTCGGAGATAAAGAAAATCCACTTCTTGTATCTGTTCGTTCAGGAGCAAGAGCTTCCATGCCTGGTATGATGGATACTATCCTGAATCTTGGTTTAAATGAAGAAGTTGTTGAAACTTTGGCAGAAGCATCAGGAAATGCTCGTTGGGCATGGGACTGCTACAGAAGATTTATCCAGATGTACTCTGACGTAGTTATGGAAGTTGGTAAGAAATACTTTGAAGAACTTATCGACAAAATGAAAGAAGAAAAGGGTGTTACTCTTGACGTTGAACTTACAGCAGAAGATTTGAAAATTTTGGCTGGACAGTTCAAAGCTGAATATAAAGAAAAAATCGGCGAAGACTTCCCTGCAGATGCAAAAGAGCAGTTAATGGGTGCTGTTAAAGCCGTATTCCGTTCTTGGGATAACCCACGTGCTAACGTATATCGTCGTGACAACGATATCCCATATTCTTGGGGTACAGCTGTTAACGTACAGATGATGGCATTTGGTAACATGGGTGATGACTGTGGTACAGGTGTTGCATTTACTCGTGACCCAGCTACAGGAGAAAATGGTCTGTTTGGAGAATTCCTGACAAATGCACAGGGTGAAGACGTTGTTGCCGGAGTTCGTACTCCAATGCACATTTCCGAAATGGAACAGAAATTCCCAGAAGCATTTGCTCAGTTCAAAGATGTTTGCAAAACTCTGGAAACACATTACAGAGATATGCAGGATATGGAATTTACTGTAGAACATGGTAAACTGTACATGTTACAGACACGTAATGGTAAGAGAACAGCTCAGGCTGCTCTGAAAATCGCTTGTGACCTTGTTGATGAAGGCATGAGAACAGAAGAAGAAGCAGTTGCAATGATCGATCCACGTAACTTAGATACATTACTTCATCCACAGTTTGATGCTGCTGCTTTAAAAGCTGCAACACCAATGTCTAAAGCACTTGGAGCATCTCCGGGAGCTGCTTGTGGTAAAGTTGTATTTACAGCAGACGATGCTGTTGAATGGGCTGCAAGAGGCGAAAAAGTTATCCTTGTTCGTTTGGAAACATCACCAGAAGATATCACAGGTATGAAGAGTGCTCAGGGTATCTTAACAGTTCGTGGTGGTATGACATCTCACGCTGCTGTAGTTGCTCGTGGTATGGGAACATGCTGTGTATCTGGTTGTGGTGATATCACAATGGACGAAGCTAACAAGAAATTTACATTAGCTGGAAAAGAATTCCATGAAGGTGATAACATTTCTCTGGATGGTTCTACAGGAGCTATCTATGATGGAATTATCCCAACTGTAGACGCTACAATCGCTGGCGAATTCGGAAGAATCATGGGATGGGCTGATAAATATAGAACAATGAAAGTTCGTACAAATGCTGATACTCCAGCAGATGCGATCAAAGCTCGTGAGCTTGGTGCAGAAGGTATCGGTCTTTGCCGTACAGAGCATATGTTCTTTGAAGGTGACAGAATTGATGCATTCCGTGAAATGATTTGTTCTGAAACAGTAGAAGAAAGAGAAGCAGCTCTTGAAAAAATCCTTCCAGAACAGCAGGGAGATTTTGAAAAATTATACGAAGCTCTTGAAGGTAACCCAGTTACTATTCGTTTCCTGGATCCACCATTACATGAGTTCGTTCCTACAACAGAAGAAGATATTAAGAAATTAGCAGATGCACAGGGTAAAACAGTTGAACAGATTAAAGCAATCATTGATTCTCTTCATGAATTCAACCCAATGATGGGACATCGTGGATGCCGTCTTGCAGTTACTTACCCAGAAATTGCTAAGATGCAGACAAAAGCTGTTATCCGTGCAGCAATCAATGTACAGAAAGCTCATGCTGACTGGAAAGTTTGCCCAGAAATCATGATTCCACTTGTTGGAGATACAAAAGAATTAGCATACGTTAAGAAATTCGTTGTTGAAACAGCAGATGCTGAAATCGCAGCAGCAGGTATTGACTTAAAATATGAAGTTGGTACTATGATTGAAATTCCAAGAGCTGCATTAACAGCTGATGACATCGCTAAAGATGCTGACTTCTTCTGCTTCGGTACAAACGACTTAACACAGATGACTTATGGATTCTCTCGTGATGATGCTGGTAAGTTCTTAGAAGCTTACTATGATGCAAAAATCTTCGAAAACGATCCATTTGCTAAATTAGACCAGATCGGTGTTGGTAAATTAATGGAAACAGCTATTAAATTAGGTAAACCTGTAAATCCAAACTTACACATCGGTATCTGTGGAGAACACGGCGGTGACCCAAGTTCTGTAGAATTCTGCCATAAGATTGGTTTAGACTACGTTTCCTGCTCACCATTCCGTGTGCCAATCGCTCGTTTAGCAGCAGCTCAGGCAGCTATCAACCAGAAGTAATACACTGGAATTGTGAAGATTAATATAATATAATTCATGCGAAAGCGTGAAAGTGTCCAAGCGTAAAAAGAGACCTTGAACTTTGAGAAATCAGAGCTTCAAGGTCTTTTTTGTGTATAAAAATCATACATTCTTGAAAAAGTCATGCTGATATGCTACATTATTTAGGGACAAAACTCCATAGAAAGATACAGTAAAAGGTTTAGAAAAAAGGGAGAAAATTATGAGGTATGATTATTTAATCGTAGGTGCAGGTTTATTTGGTGCAGTGTTTGCCTATGAGGCAAAGAAAAAAGGAAAGAAATGTCTGGTTATTGATAAAAGACCTCATATTGCTGGAAATATCTACTGTGAAAATATAGAAGGAATTCATGTGCATAAGTATGGGGCACATATTTTTCATACATCCAATAAAGAAATATGGGAATATATGAATCAATTTGCGGAGTTTAATAATTATATTAATTCTCCTATTGCGATATATAAAGATGAGTTATATAACCTTCCCTTTAATATGAATACGTTTAGCAAAATGTGGGGAATTCGAACACCAAAAGAAGCAAAAGAAATGATTACACAGCAGATTGAAAAATTACATATTACAGAGCCTAAAAATCTGGAAGAACAGGCTCTTTCCTTAGCAGGAACAGATGTTTATGAAAAGCTTATAAAAGGATACACAGAAAAGCAATGGGGACGTCCATGTACAGAGCTGCCTACTTTTATTATCAAAAGACTTCCATTCCGTTTTACTTATGATAATAATTATTTCAATGATTCTTATCAGGGGATACCGAAAGGTGGTTATACAGCAGTTGTGGAGAAAATGCTGGAAGGAATTGAAGTTAAAACAAATACGGATTATTTTGAGTTTCGGAAAGAGTATAAAAATATTGCAGATAAAGTTGTATTTACAGGAATGATTGATGAATACTTTGAATATCAATTAGGAGCGTTAGAATACCGTTCTGTACGTTTTGAAACAGAAGTATTAGAAATGGATAATTATCAAGGAAACGCTGTTGTAAATTATACGGATAGAGAAGTGCCATACACAAGAATCATTGAGCATAAGCACTTTGAATTTGGAAAACAGGAAAAAACGGTTATTTCTAAAGAATACTCTTCTGAGTGGAAAATAGGAATGGAGCCGTATTATCCTGTAAATAATGAACAAAATAATGCATTGTTTGAGAAGTATAAAGAGTTGGCAAAAAAGGAAAGCAATGTAATTTTTGGTGGACGACTTGGTGATTATAAGTATTATGATATGGATAAAGTGGTAGAAGTAGCACTTCAAACAGCAAAAAAAGAATTATATTAAAGAAGCAGAAACTACAGATAAAATCTGTGGTTTCTTTTTTCTTATATAAAAAAAGAAAATAGACTAAAAAAATCTAGTATTAACAAAGAAAATGTGCTATGATGAGTAACAGGAAAAATACCAGATGTAGTAGATTGATTCGAATAATTACTATATATATGAAAAATGGAACATGAAAATAAAAGGAGCAAGGAAATGAAAGATTATATCAACCAGGTGATGAAAGACTTTTCTGAAGTAGAATATCCTGTATGTAAATTAGAAGAGGGGTATGAACGATTAAAAAGAGCAAATATGACAGAGGAAGAGATTTTACAGGCCTTGACCAAAGCAGCTGTAGAGTTAACACAGGAAACAGAACCGAAATGGGAGTATATTGCTGCACGTTTTTTATATATGAAATTTGAAAAAGAATTGAAAGTAGAACTAGAAAAAAGAGGAATCAGGAGTTTCTATGAAAAAATCAAGTATCTTACCCAGGAAGGTCTGTATGGTAGTTATATTTTAGAGCATTATTCGAAAGAGGAGATTCTAGAGGCGGAAAGTTATATGAAAGAGGAGCGTAATGCGTTATTTAACTATTCTGGATTGGATTTGCTGTTAAACCGTTATGTGATCCAGACTCATGACCATATTAAATTGGAAACACCGCAGGAAATGTATATGGGAATTGCCCTTCATTTAGCAATGAAAGAAGCGGATAAAATGAAATGGGTAAAACAGTTTTACGATATGCTTAGTAAGCAGGAGGTGACAATGGCGACACCAACGATGTCAAATGCAAGAAAGCCTTATCATCAGCTTTCTAGTTGCTTTATCGATGTTGTTCCTGATAGCTTGGAAGGGATTTATAGAAGTATTGATAGTTTTGCTAAAGTAAGTAAATTTGGCGGTGGTATGGGAATGTATTTTGGTAAAGTACGAGCAGCAGGAAGTAGTATTCGTGGATTTGAAGGTGCAGCAGGAGGAGTTGTTCGGTGGATTCGTATTGTTAATGACACAGCAGTTGCAGTTGACCAGTTAGGTGTAAGGCAGGGAGCAGCAGCAGTGTACTTAGATGTATGGCATAGAGATTTGCCAGAATTTTTGCAGCTTCGTACAAATAACGGTGATGAGAGAATGAGAGCGCATGATATTTTTCCAGCAGTATGTTATCCAGACTTATTTTGGAAAATGGCAAAGGAAGATTTAAATCAGAATTGGTATCTAATGTGTCCTCATGAGATTTTTATGGTAAAGGGATGGCATTTGGAGGATTCTTATGGAGAAGAATGGGAAGAAAAATATAGACAGTGCATAGAAGATGAAAGAATTCAAAAACGTTGTATTACCATAAAAGAAATTGTGCGTATGGTTCTAAAATCAGCAGTAGAGACAGGGACACCTTTTACGTTTAATCGGGATACGGTAAATCGAGCAAATCCCAATGGGCACAAAGGAATGATTTATTGTTCCAATTTGTGTACGGAGATTGCACAGAATATGCAGGAAGTGGAGAGTGTTTCTAACGAAATCAAGACAAAAGATGGAGAAGTTGTAGTGGTTACAACTACTAAACCAGGAGATTTTGTAGTATGTAATTTGGCAAGTCTTTCTTTGGGGCATCTTCCGGTAGAGGATAGGACTTACATGAAGAATATTGTGAAAGCTGCAGTAAGAGCACTGGATAATGTTATTGATTTAAACTTTTATCCAGTTTCTTATGCAGAGATTACCAACCAAAAGTATAGAGGTATTGGTCTGGGAGTAAGTGGCTATCATCACCTTTTAGCAAAGAAAAATATTCTTTGGGAAAGTGAGGAACATCTAAAATTTGCAGATGAGCTGTTTGAGATGATTAATTACTTGACTATTTCAGCAAGTGCGGATTTGGCAAAAGAAAAAGGAACATATGATTTTTTTAATGGTAGCGATTGGCATACTGGTTCTTACTTTAAGAAGAGAAACTATGTATCAAAAGAGTGGCAGGAACTTATGGAGAAAGTCAGAAACATAGGCATGAGAAACGGTTATCTTTTAGCAGCAGCACCAACCAGTAGTACAAGTATTCTCGCTGGTACTACGGCAGGACTAGATCCAGTAATGAAGAAATTCTTTATAGAAGAAAAAAAGGGCAGTATGTTGCCTAGAGTTGCACCAGATTTGTCTGTAGATACGTATTACTATTATCAGAATGCTCATAGTATAAACCAAAAATTTAGCGTAAAAGTATGCGGAATCAGACAAAGACATATTGATCAGGCGCAGAGTTTAAATTTGTATATTACAAATGAGTATACTTTACGTCAGCTTTTTGATTTATATACGCAAGCCTGGGAAGAAGGTGTAAAAACTATTTATTATATTAGAAGTAAATCTTTGGAAGTAGAGGAATGTGAAAGTTGTGCTTCATAGGGGAGAGGAGAATAAGATGACAAGATTAGAGAAGAAACCATTGTTTAATCCAGAGGGAGACACAGATGTACGTTTTCGTAAAATGATTGGTGGAAATACCACAAACCTAAATGATTTCAATAATATGCGATATAACTGGGTGAAAGATTGGTATCGTCAGGCTATGAATAATTTTTGGATACCAGAAGAAATTAATCTTTCTCAGGATAGAAAAGATTATGGACAACTTTTAGAAAAAGAGCGTCAGGCATATGATAAAATTTTAAGTTTTCTTGTATTTTTAGATTCGATTCAATCTGCAAATTTACCTTGTATTGGGGAATATATTACTGCAAATGAAATAAATTTATGTCTTTCTATTCAAACTTTTCAGGAGTGTGTACACAGTCAAAGTTATAGCTATATGTTAGATACTATTTGTAGTCCAGAAAAGCGGAATGAAATTTTGTATCAGTGGAAAACAGATAAAAGATTATTAAAGAGAAATACATTTATTGGGGAATTATATAATGAATTTCAGAATAAAAAGGATAGTTTTACCTTGCTAAAAGTTATGATGGCTAATTATATTTTAGAAGGAATTTATTTTTATAGTGGATTTATGTTTTTTTATAATTTAAGTAGAAATGGGAAAATGCCAGGATCCGCTCAGGAGATTCGTTATATTAATAGAGATGAGAATACACATTTATGGTTGTTTCGAAATATGATTTTACAACTTAAGGAAGAAGAGCCACAGCTTTTTACGAAAGAAAATATAGAAATTTTGAAAAAAATGCTTATGGAAGGTGTGGAGCAAGAAATTGCGTGGGGACATTACGTTTTGGGCGATGAAATTCCCGGACTTTCTAAAAAGATGATTACAGAATATATAAAGTATTTAGGCAATTTGCGATTTTTAGGACTAGGTTTTGACGTGGTATATCCAGAATATGAAAAAGAGCCAGAAAGTATGAAATGGGTAAACTATTATTCCAACGCAAATATGGTTAAAACTGACTTTTTTGAAGCAAAAAGTACCGCTTATGCGAAGAGTACAGCTCTTTTAGATGATTTGTAAGAAAAATATTGACTTTATCTTAGTTAAGATACTATGATATTTAATAGGTTTTAAAACAGGAGGAAGTTAAGCAAGTGGACAAACAGGAAATTCTGGCAATTTATGGGACAAATTATAAAGAAATGACAAAATCACTTTTACAGGAAGCTGATTTGGAAGGAAGGATTTCAAATCCAAAGTGGAGAATAGGAATTAAACCAAATTTAGTATCACCTTCAGAAGCTTCTTATGGTGCGACGACCCATAGTGAAATTGTGGCAGGAATTATCGAATATTTGCAGGAACGGGGATTTTTAAATCTTGTAATATTAGAAAGCTCATGGGTGGGCGATAAAACAGAAGAATCCGCGGAAGTCTGTGGTTACTATGATCTTTCAGAGAAATATCAAGTTCCTTTTATAGATTTACAAAAGGATTCTTATAAACTTTATAACTGTCAAGGAATGGAACTGAAAATTTGCGATGAAGTGAAGAATCTTGATTTTCTTATTAATGTGCCAGTGATGAAAGGACATTGTCAGACTAAGATTACTTGTGCACTTAAAAATTTAAAAGGGTTGATACCAAATTGTGAAAAAAGACATTTTCATGCTATGGGACTCCATGAGCCGATTGCACATTTAGCAGCAGAAATTGCACCTGATTTTACGGTGGTTGATAGTATTTGTGGGGATTGGGATTTTGAAGATGGAGGAAATCCAGTGGTATTAAATCGCATTATGGCTGTTGCAGATCCAGTGCTTTGTGATGCTTATGTGTGCCATTTTATGGGATATGAAGTGGAAGAAGTACCTTATATTAAAATGGCAGAATCACTGGGGGCAGGAAGCGCCCAATGGGAGAATGCCAGATTTCTTGAGTTAAATAAACCGAAAAAGGGAGAATATATCCCCAAAGAGAGAAAAGCAGTAGAAGTCCGTGATGCTGTGGAGGAAGTAGAATCTTGTAGTGCCTGTTATGGTTATCTTCTTCCGGCACTTTGGAAGTTAAAAGAGGAAGGACTTTTAGAAAGCTTGAAAGAAAAAATCTGTATTGGGCAAGGGTATCGAGGGAAAGAAGGCATATTAGGTATAGGAAACTGTACCAGAGGATTTCAGAATCATCTAAAAGGATGCCCGCCTACAGAAGAAGAAATTTATGAATTTTTGAAAAATTATATAAATAGAAAAATAGGATAAAAAATAACCCCTAGTATCTTTATGGCAGTGATACTTAGGGGCTATTTTTTTATTAAACTCTAATCCAGCCCATGGCTTCTGATACAGCAAAAGCTAAAATTAGAATTAAACAAATAGGAGCAATCCATTTTAACATGATATTATAGAATTTTTTAAACTTAAATGGTCCGTTTATTTCTACCTCATCAGAAACTACTTTTGAACCAATAAAATGTCCGATTCCGATGCAGGTAAGAATAGCAACGATTGGCATCAATACACTATTGCTCAAGAAATCAAAGAAATCTAATAGGCCAAGACCAATAATCTTGATGAAACTTAAAGGTCCAAAACCTAAGGAAACAATAGATCCTAAAATCAGTACATAAATGGTAACAAATAGGGTGGCTTTTTTTCTGCTCCAACCTAACTTATCTCGAATAATGGAAACATTGGTTTCCAAAAGAGAAATTGAAGATGTTAAGGCTGCGAATAGAACGAGAAGGAAGAATACTGTTCCAATTACGTTTCCAAAAGTCATATCATCAAATACTTTGGGAAGAGTAACAAACATTAAGGAAGGTCCTTTTCCCAGAGCTGCTTCGTCACCTCCTGAAAAAACAAAAACAGAAGGAATAATCATTAAACCAGCCAAAAAAGCGATGGCAGTATCAAAGATTTCAATTTGACGTACAGATTTTTCTAAATTACAATCTTTCTTCATATAAGAACCATAAGTAATCATAATACCCATTGCAAGTGACATGGAGTAGAATAATTGCCCCATGGCTGCCAGTACAGTTGTGGCAGAGAATTTAGAAAAATCAGGCAGTAGATAGTATTTTACACCTTCAATAGCACCAGGACGTGTTACGCAGAAAATGGAAACACCTATAATTAAAGCAATTAAAAGTGGCATCATAATACGACTTGCTTTTTCAATACCCTTTTCTACACCAAAGATGACTACAATGGCAGTAAGAACAATGTATAAGGTAAACCAGAATACTGGAGAACCAGCTTGACTAATAAAGCTGCTAAAATATTCATCACCAGCTGCAGCAGTAACATTACCTGTTAAGAATGTTACAAAATACTTAACAACCCATCCACCAATCACACAGTAGTAAGGTGTAATAACAAAAGGTACAATACACGCCAGATAACCTACAAATTTAAAACGTTGATCAAGGGCTTGAAAAGCACCTATGGCACTTAATCCTGTTTTACGTCCGATAGCAATTTCTGTTATCATAAGAGTGAAGCCAAGAGTCACAGCAAGGATTAGATATACTAGTAGGAAAATACCTCCTCCGTATTTCGCAGCAAGATAAGGGAATCGCCAAAGATTACCAAGACCTACAGCTGAACCAGCAGCGGCAAGTACGAATCCCATTTTGTTTGAAAAAGATCCTCTTTTTTTGTCCATAAACATCACCTCTTAAATTTTTAAATTTCTTAATATATCGTGGTCAATAACACTTTAAAGTGGTACACTGACTGAAATATATTGCCCCTATTATGCCACTGGATTGTAAAAAAAACAAGAATTTTCTTAAAAAAATTTAAAAAAAATAAAACACATGAAAAAAACAAAATATACTTGACGAAGATATATATTTATGATAGACTATATGAGTCTGAAGAAGAAAAAGAAAGCAGAGTATCCACTCTCACCTTAGCACAAATGAGTGACTATGGTTTATATGAAGATAATGAGGCGCAAGGCGTTTTCTTATGCGGATAAACAGTGGATAGTTTGTATAACTATCCTTTTTTTATTATAAAACAGGAAACGGCTCTGTGAATTCTTATTCTTTCTTTAATTAAGTTCAAGCAGTTTTATGGCTGTTAAGGTTTATCAATATTATGGAGGTGCACTACTATTAGCGAGTTAATGATTAACGAACAAATCAGAGATAAAGAGGTCCGTCTTATAGGCGCAGAGGGAGAACAGTTAGGAATCATGTCTGCCAGAGAGGCGCAAAAACATGCGGCAGAGGCAGGGTTAGATCTTGTTAAAATTGCTCCTACAGCAAAACCACCGGTTTGTAAAATTATCGATTATGGTAAGTATAAGTATGAATTAGCCAGAAAAGAAAAGGAAGCTAAGAAGAAACAGAAAACCATAGAAATTAAAGAAGTGCGTTTGTCCCCAAATATTGAGGAAAACGATTTGAACACGAAAGTCAATAATGCCAGAAAGTTCTTGACAAAAGGAAATAAAGTAAAAGTTACTCTGCGTTTCCGAGGAAGAGAGATGGCACACATGCAAAGCAGCAAATATATTTTAGAAAAATTTGCTGAAATCCTATCTGACGTTGCTGTTGTAGAAAAAGCACCAAAGGTAGAAGGAAGAAGCATGACTATGTTTTTGACAGAAAAACGTTAATAAGAAAAAGAGTTTAAGGAGGACATAAACATGCCAAAAATGAAAACAACTAAAGCAGCTGCAAAGCGCTTCAAATCAACAGGTACAGGTAAATTAAAAAGAAATAAAGCTTATAAGAGCCATATCTTAACAAAGAAATCTCAGAAGAGAAAGAGAAATCTTAGAAAAGCAGCTATTACAGATGCAACTAATGTAAAGAACATGAAAAAAATCTTACCTTACATCTAATCGTTTGTGTGTAAGTATGTGTTTAATATAGGAGGAAATTAAGAATGGCAAGAATTAAAGGCGGATTAAACGCTAAGAAAAGACATAATAGAGTATTGAAACTGGCTAAAGGTTACAGAGGAGCTCGTTCCAAACAGTATAGAGTAGCAAAACAGTCTGTAATGAGAGCTTTAACAAGTTCCTATGCAGGTAGAAAACAGAGAAAACGTCAGTTCAGACAGTTATGGATTGCACGTATCAACGCTGCTGCAAGAATGAATGGATTATCTTACAGCAAATTTATGTATGGTTTAAAATTAGCTAATGTTGATTTAAACAGAAAAGTGTTAGCTGACATGGCTATCAACGATGCAGCAGGATTTGCTACATTAGCAGAATTAGCAAAATCTAAATTAGCTTAATAAAACTTTAAAAAGAGTTGTTACATATCAGTATGTGGCAACTCTTTTTTGCTTTAAGGAGACAGATTTATGTATCGCATTTTAATTGTCGAAGATGATGCAGATATTGCACATGCAATTAAGAAACATCTGGAAACTTGGAATTTACAAGTGCAGTGCGTAGAAAATTTTACGGAAGTCATGAAGGAGTTTTTTTCCTATCAACCGCATCTTGTTTTGATGGATATTACTCTTCCTTTTTTTAATGGTTATCATTGGTGCCAAGAAATTAGAAAAATTTCTCAAATTCCAGTTATCTTTCTTTCATCAGCATCCGATAATATGAATATTGTTATGGCGATTCAAATGGGTGGGGATGATTTTGTAGCGAAACCATTTGATTTATCAGTATTGACTGTTAAGATACAGGCATTGCTTAGACGGAGTTATGATTATGTAGGACAGATTTCTGTTTTAGAGCATAAAGGAGTGTTTTTAAATACTCAAGAAGCAGTTCTTTTCTATCAAAATAAAAAAATTGAATTAACGAAAAATGAATACCGAATTTTGAAGACACTAATGGAAAATAAAGGAAAAATTGTAAGCAGAGAGCGATTGATGGAAAAGTTATGGGAGAATGATAGTTTTGTAGATGAAAATACGTTAAGTGTCAATGTGAATCGTCTGAGGAAAAAGTTGGCTCAGGAGGGACTTACTGAATTTATTACTACAAAAGTAGGAATGGGTTATATGATTTCAATTTAGGATTGTGGAGAAAAAACCATGGAAATATTTATAGCGTATGTAAAAAAACAACTGGGAAAAATTTCTTTTTATGTCTTTTTTTCTGCTCTTTTTTTCTTTTTATTTTGGGTATATCAGATCCCCATTCATGCGGCTTTTTATGCTGTTTTAATTGGAGGTTTTTTGGGCATAGTTGTTTTAATTATGCAGTTTTTTGAGTTTCGGAAGAAATTTATTCAGTTAGACAGAGTTTTGAAACAGAAAGATTTTCTAATGGAAAATATACCGAAAGCAAAAGGGATATTAGAAGAAAAGTACGAGAGGGTAATTGTAAGACTATATGAGGACATACAGAATCTGGAAAATTCATATAAGGAAAAAGAACAGGATATGTTGGAATACTATACGTTATGGGTTCATCAGATTAAGACGCCTATTGCATCTATGTATTTAAAAATCCAGTCAGAGGATAGTGAATTTTCTAGAGAAATTGGAATGGATTTAATGCGGATTGAGCAGTATGTAGAAATGGTTCTTTGCTACTTACGCCTTGATAGTAGTGAAAAAGATTATATTTTTCGGGAATATTCAATAGATTCTATTCTAAAGCAGGCAATACGTAGATTTGCACCTCAGTTTATACGAAAAAAAATAAATCTGGAATATGAAACAACAAATGCAGTAATTCTTACAGATGAAAAATGGTTATTATTTGTAATAGAACAGTTATTATCCAATGCTTTAAAATATACAAAGCCGGGGGGAAGTATTTCTCTGTTATGGAAGCCGAATCAGATTTTAGTAGTAAAAGATACAGGAATGGGTATTGCAGAGGAAGATTTACCTAGAATTTTTGAGAAAGGATATACGGGATATAACGGTAGACAAGATAAAAAGGCCAGTGGGATAGGTTTGTATCTGTGTAAAAGGATTTGTGAAAAGCTGGGATACGGAATTTACGTAGAGTCTGAAATCTATAAGGGTACGGAAATAATCCTTGATTTGAAAAGAAGGAAGTTGGAAGTAGAATAACAATCTTTCAAAAATGTAAGATAAAACAGGGAAATGTAAGCCGAAGTTATGGCGAAGCATTTCCCCTTTTTGATACAATACTTTTGAACACAAAACAAGGAGGAAAACAGGATGGCAATTTTAGAAGTAAAGAATTTAAAGAAAATATATACAACACGATTTGGAAATAATCAGGTGGAAGCATTGAGAAATGTGAATTTCAGTGTAGAAGAAGGAGAATATACAGCAATTATGGGAGAGTCTGGATCTGGAAAAACCACTCTGTTGAATATTCTGGCAGCTCTTGATAAGCCTACGAAGGGAACAATATGGTTGGATGGAAAAGATATGTCTCAAATAAAAGAATCTGAGATTTCCTCTTTTCGCAGAGAGAATTTAGGCTTTGTGTTTCAGGAATTTAATCTTTTAGATACTTTTTCTATTAAAGATAATATTTTCTTGCCATTGGTATTAAGTGGGAAAGGATATAAGGAGATGGAATATAGATTGGCTCCTATTGTAGAAAAACTGGGAATTGCAGAGATTTTAGAAAAATATCCTTATGAAGTATCAGGAGGGCAGAAGCAAAGAGCAGCAGTAGCTCGTGGGCTGATTACTAATCCTAAGCTTATTTTAGCAGATGAGCCTACGGGAGCGTTAGATTCTAAAGCCACAGATGAACTTTTAGAATTATTTTCTGCAGTAAATGAAGAAAGACAGACGATTTTAATGGTAACGCATTCTGTAAAGGCGGCAAGTCATGCAAAACGTGTACTTTTCATTAAGGACGGAGAGGTCTTTCATCAAATTTATAGAGGAAATAATACCAGACAACAAATGTATGAAAAGATTTCTAACGCCTTAACTGTTTTGTCTGGAGGAGGTGCAACAGAATGAAAATTGGATTTTATCCGAAACTTGCATGGACAGGAATAAAGAAGAATAAAAAGATTTATGTGCCTTATATTTTTGCCTGTATAGGTGTGATTATGATGTTTTACATGATTTCTTTTTTAAGTACAAGTAAAATTGTAAAAGGTATGTTGGGGGGAGAAACCATGCAGATGATCTTGTCCTTTGGTTGTCTGGTTATTAGTGTTTTTGCTTTAATCTTTCTGTTTTATACCAATTCTTTTTTGATGAAAAGAAGATATCATGAATTTGGTCTTTATCATATTTTAGGTATGGGAAAGAAAAATGTGGCTTATGTCATGGTATGGGAGTGTATGCAAATTACAGGGATTTCCCTTGCTTTTGGTATTGGAGGAGGTATTTTTTTCTCTAAATTAGGAGAACTTGCCATGATAAAGATGTTAGGGGGAGATGTAGATTTTCATTTTACAATTTCAGAAGTATCAATAAACAGTACTTTAAAAGTATTTCTTCCTATTTTTCTTTTGATTTTATTAAAATGTTTCTTTCAGATTTTCAGAATGAAACCAGTGGAGTTGTTAAAAAGTGCACAGGTAGGAGAAAAAGCCCCAAAGGCAAACTGGATTTTAGCTGTATGTGGTATCATTATTTTGGTAGGGGCTTATATAATTGCCCTGTCTATTGAAGAACCCATGAAGGTAATCGGTATGTTTTTTGTGGCTGTAATCATGGTGATTGTAGCTACATATCTGTTGTTTGAGGCAGGATCTGTGGTTTTATGCAAAATTTTAAAAAATAATAAAGGTTATTACTATCAGTCAAATCACTTTATATCAGTGTCCACCATGATGTTTCGCATGAAAAGAAATGGAGAAGGATTAGCATCTATCTGTATTTTATCTACAATGGTGTTGGTTATGATATCCGCTGTTTCCTGTCTTTATATAGGTGCAGAGGATTTCTTAAATGCCCGTTATCCACAGGAGTTGGTAATTAATGTGCAAACAGAAGATGAAAAAGTTATGAATTCTATTCAAGAGATTGTTTCTGAGGTCCTTTTGGAAAAACAAGTAGAGAAGAAAGATGAGATCTTTTACACATTTGTAGATGCTGGTGCTTATCTGGAAAAGAATGAACTTGTTATGAGTCCGGAAAAGATGGAAAATTATGGTAGAAATGTATATGATCACATTAGACAATTATTTTTTATTTCGCTGGAAGATTATAATCGTATTATGGGAACAGAAGAAACTTTAAGAGAAGATGAAATTCTTCTTTATAATACAAAGTTAGATTATGATTATGATACACTTACTCTGGAAAATGGGAAAGAATGGAAGGTCAAAAAGAATCTTCCTGAGTTTGTGGACAATGGAATTGATGTTATGCAGACCATATCATCTATGTTTATTTTTGTAAAAAATAAAGACGTGCTTTTGGAAATTAGGGAAGAATGCGAACAATTAGGAGGTATGGAACTTTATGCAGACTACTATTTAGGAATGGATTTAAAGGCGGGTAAAGAGAAAGAAATTGAGACAATACAGGAAATTCAAAACCGTATAGAACAAAGGCAACTGCAAATCGAAGGACTTAACGTTATGGTCGAAAGTAGGGAAATAAAAAGAGTGGACTTCTTTGCTCTATATGGTGGGATATTTATATTAGGAATTATTCTAGGAATTGTGTTTATATTAGGGATGGTTCTCATTATGTATTATAAACAGGTGACAGAGGGATATGAAGATCAGCAGAGATTTGAAATTCTTCAGAAAGTTGGTATGAGTCGTAGAGATATTCGAAAGAGTATTAACTCTCAGGTACTTACTGTGTTTTTTATGCCGCTGCTTGTGGCCGGCATTCATACCGCCTTTGCTTTTCCTATGATGAGCAAAATCATTGTTTTATTTGGTATTAACAATCAGAGAGTTCTTTTCTTAGTGACAGTAGCATGCTATGTAATTTTCACGCTTTTCTATGTGGTAATGTATTTAGTGACTTCCAGAGCTTATTATGGGATTGTTAGTAGTAAGAAGGAATAAAACCCCTGGATAGGGTTACCTCCTTATAGAAATATTTATAATAACAGGAAAGAAGATGTAAAAAAATATATCCCCTAGGGTGGCTTGTCCTAGGGGATATTTCTGTATATAATGAAAAAGCTAAAACACGAAGAAAATTTAGGAGGATAATTCCATGAAAAGGAGAATGAAGGTGTTAACCGCCTTATTGTGTGTCTCTGCTATGATTACAGGTTGTGGGGCTTCTGGAAATTCAGGAACAGAAGCAGCAAAAGCAGATGCACAGAAAGAAGGAACAAAAGAAGCTGGTAAAGATGTAGACAATAAGGAAAAAACAGAGGTAACGATTGGTTTTTCCAGTGAAGGAGATTCTTTTGACCCTTGTACAGGGTTCGGATATACCGGTTCTCCGATTTATTCCACCTTGGTGAAAATAAATGGAAATGAACAGGTTGAAAACGATTTGGCTACAGAATATACAACTAGTGAGGATGCTCTTACATGGACTTTTAAAATTAGAGATGATGTAAAATTTACAAATGGTGATCCATTAAAAGCATCGGATGTTGCTTTTACTTTTAATACAACAAAGGAAAAAGCTACATACATGGATTTGACTATGGTAGAAAGCTGTAAAGCTTTAGATGACAAAACAGTAGAATTTAAGCTTTCTAAACCATGTGTAACTTTCATATATACAGTTGCTCAGATGGGAATTGTACCAGAAAAAGCTTATAGTGATAAATTTGGATTAGAAGCAGATCAGATTATTGGTTCTGGTCCTTATAAAATGGTTCAGTGGGATAAAGGACAGCAGTTTATTTTAGAAGCGAACGAAGATTATTATGGAAAACAGCCAGAAATTAAAAGAGCAGTCTTTTTAATTCAGGATGAAGATGCCAGATTTGTAGCTGCAAAAGCAGGAGAGGTAGATATTGCATTGACTTCTGCAACACTTGCAACAACAGAGATTGATGGAATGCATGTTGAAAGGGTAGAATCTGTAGATAACAGAGGTATTACGATGCCAACAGTACCAGATGAAGGAAAGACTACAGAAGATGGTTATAAAATTGGAAATAATATTACTGCTGATGTAAATGTAAGAAAAGCTATGTGCTACGGAATTGATAGAGATAAAATTATCAATGAAGCATTAAATGGATTTGCAAAACCAGCTTACTCAGAATGTGATGGTATGCCATGGTGGAACAAAGAAGATGTTATCGAGACAGATGTAGATTATGCAGTAGAACTTTTAGAGCAATCTGGTTGGAAAGATACAGATGGAGACGGAATCCGTGATAAAGATGGACAGAAGCTTGCTTTTAATCTGATGTATTTTGCAGGTGATTCCATGCGTCAGGCAGTTGCCATGTCTGTATCCAATCAGGCAAAGGAAAATATGGGATTTGAAATTAATGTAGAAGGTGTCAGTGAAGATGAAACGATTAAAAGAATGTTTTCTGAACCAATGATTATGGGTTGGGGCTCTGATAGTCCGATGACATCTTATATGTTATTCCATAGCAGTAATGCAGGAAAGACAGATTGGTACAATCCAGAATTTTATATAAATCCTAAAACAGATGAATATTTAGATAAAGCAATGACTTCTCTTACCATTGAAGATTCTTATGAATGGTGGCAGAAAGCGCAGTGGGATGGAACTACTGGTACTTCTATGAAAGGGGAAGCACCTTGGGCATTTTATGTAAATATGACACATTTGTATTATGCAAAAGATGGATTAAATATTGGAAAACAGAGAATTCATGCACATGGTGCAGCATGGCCGCTGATCGCAAATCTTGCAGAGTGGACTTGGGAATAAAAAAAGTATAAAAGCATAAGCAGAGTTGTTGCATTGGGAAGCGTATTGTTATGCATCTTAAATGTGACAACTCTAATTGTGCTTATAGAGAAAATGAAAAAACAGAAAACGGAGAAAACAAATGAAAAGTAAGTATTATCTGAAGCTTACAGGAAAGTATCTTCTGCGAATGGTTACTCTGTTAATTGCAGTAAGTATCATAAGTTTTATATTGGTAAGCCTTTCACCGGTGGATCCAGTACAGCAGTATGTAGGTTCTGTTCCTAATGTGAGTGTAGAACAAAGAGCAAAAATAGCAGAATATTGGGGACTTAACGATCCTCCTGTGGAGAGATTTCTGGCATGGGGAAAATCTTTGCTTCATGGTGATTTTGGTGTATCTTTGATTTATCGAAGACCAGTTATTGATGTGATAAAAGAAAAATTTGCAACTTCCTTAGCATTGATGATGACGGCATGGATATTTTCAGGTGTGATTGGATTTGCTATTGGATGCGCTATGGGTATTTTTAATGGAAAATGGATAGATAAAATTTTAAAAAAGGTCTGTCTCATTATGTGTTCTATTCCTACTTTTTGGATTGGAATTGTATTTTTAATGTTGTTTTCTGTATGGCTTGGTTGGTTTCCTATGGGGATGAGTGTGCCAAAAGGGGTCCCAACGGATCAGGTTACTATTTTACAGAGAATTCATCATTTAATATTACCTGCGTTGACTTTAAGTTTTCTTTCTTTTGCTAATGTGGCATTACATACAAGAGAAAAATTGGTAGATGTATTGGAAAGTGATTATGTACTGTTTGCTAAAGCAAGAGGAGAATCTAAATGGAGTATTTTAAAGAGACATGGACTTAGAAATATTATGCTTCCGGCCATTACCATGCAGTTTGGTTCTTTTAGTGAACTTTTTGGAGGATCTGTGCTGGCAGAAACTGTGTTTTCTTATCCAGGTTTAGGGGCAGCAGCATCTGCAGCCGGTATGGGATCAGATATCCCTCTTTTGCTAGGAATAACACTATTTAGTACCTTGTTTGTTTTTGTAGGAAATATGCTGGCAAATATGATATATGGAATTGTAGATCCGCAAATCAGGGAGGGATATAGAAATGAATAGCAAAATTTTAAACAGACGAAAAAAGACCATTATTTTTGCCATTCTGATTTTTGCGGTATTGTTTGGTGTTTATTTGTCAGGAACACTTTTAAGTGACGATTTGATACAGGCAGATTTTTCACAAAAAGGTTTATCGCCTTCCTGGAGTCATCCTTTTGGTACAGATATGTTAGGAAGAGATATGTTGGTACGAACGATAAAAGGTTTATCTGTAAGTATTGTAGTAGGTGTAGTGGCCTCTAGTGTTAGTGCTGTGATTGCTTTAATTGTAGGAGTAGTAGCAGCTACGGGGAAATCATGGTTGGACCATCTAATGAACTGGTTGATTGATTTAGTTATGGGAATTCCTCATACGGTACTTTTGATTTTAATTTCATTTGCTTGTGGAAAAGGATTAAAAGGAGTTTTAATTGGCGTTGCCGTAACACACTGGACTGGTTTAGCCCGTATTATCCGAAGTGAAGTGCTTCAAATTCGTTCTCAGCAGTACATAGAAGTTTCAAAAAAACTTGGACATTCCAGTTGGTGGATTACGGTGCATCATATTTTACCCCATATGATTCCTCAGTTTTTAATTGGATTAATATTAATGTTTCCTCATGCCATTATGCATGAGTCAGGACTGACTTTTTTAGGCTTCGGACTTTCACCAGAGCAGCCTGCAATTGGAATTATTTTATCGGAATCTATGAAATATATTTCTGCTGGTATGTGGTGGCTGGCATTTTTTCCAGGGTTGATGTTAGTAATTATTGTTTTATTATTTGATAGACTGGGGGAAAATCTGAAGAAGATTGTTGATCCGTACAGTGCTCATGAATAGGAGTAAGAAATGAAAAAAGAACCAATTTTATCAGTAAAGGATTTGTCCGTATCCTTTCAGATGTATGATAATGGACTTGAAAAATATGATTTAAAAGTAATTTCTAATTTAACTTTAGATGTGCAACCAGGAGAGATTGTGGCAATTGCAGGTTCGAGTGGTTCTGGAAAAAGTTTGTTGGCACATGCAGTTATGGGGCTTTTACCAGAGAATGCTTCTATAAGTGGAGAAATTGCATATAAAGGCAAAGTACTTAGCCAGAAAGAAAAGGAAGCTTTGCGTGGAAAAGAAATTGCATTAGTTCCTCAGTCTGTATCTTTTCTGGATCCGTTGATGCAAGTAGGAACACAGGTGCGTGGAACACAGGTGGGAAAAGAAGTACGAAAAGCTCAAAGAGAAATTTTTCAAAGATTTCATTTAGATGAAAAAACAGAGAAATTATACCCGTTTCAACTTTCTGGTGGAATGGCAAGAAGAGTGCTGGTTTCTACAGCGGTATTAAGTGGGGCAGACGTGATTATTGCAGATGAGCCTACTCCAGGATTGGATTTGGAAATGGCACTAGAAGCATTAAAAGTATTTAGAGAACTGGCTAATGAAGGAAAAGCAGTTATTTTAATCACGCATGATATTGATTTGGCATTTAATATTGCAGATCGAATTGCGGTGTTTTATGCAGGAACAACAGTGGAAATGGCAGATGCAAAGGATTTTATTAAAGGAGTAAATGCTTTGCGCCATCCTTACTCTAAGGCACTTTGGAGAGCACTTCCTCAAAATGGATTTGAACCAATCCCAGGCTTTCAGCCCTATGCAAAATATTTGCCTAAGGGATGTTTATTTTCTCCAAGATGTCCATATAAAACAAAAGAATGTGAAGAAAATATTCCCATGAGAGAAGTACGTGGGGGATATGTGAGGTGTATACATGCAGATTGAAGCAAGAAATGTAAGTTTTCGGTATGGGGAAAGCCAGCCGTGGATTTTACAGGATGTAAGTCTTAAAGTGGAAGAGGGAGAAAGAGTGGGATTGGTAGGCCCTAGCGGATATGGGAAAAGTACACTGGTGAAGATTATGTCAGGTTATTTAAAACCTACAAAAGGGCAAGTGTTGCTGGATGGAAAACCTTTATCTACAAAAGGAGTATCTCCAGTTCAACTTATTTACCAACATCCGGAAAAAGCCATTAATCCTCGTTGGAAGATGAAGAAGGTTCTTCAAGAATCAGGGATGTTTCGTGAGGAAGTTATGGAGGCACTTGGGATTGAAAAAGATTGGCTGGAGAGATATCCAAGAGAACTTTCTGGAGGGGAACTTCAACGTTTTTGCGTAGCTCGATCCTTATTTCCGGGGACTCATTTTTTGTTTGCAGATGAAATGAGTACTATGTTAGATGTAATTACACAAGCGCAGATTTGGAATTTGATGTTAAAAGAGGTAGAGCAAAGAAATTTAGGCCTTTTAATGGTTACTCATAACGGGGAGTTAGCAAAGAAAGTGTGTACTAGAATGGTAAATTTAGCAGAAATCAATAAAAGGGAGAATATCTAAAAATGTATGTGAATATTGTTCTGTTTGATGATTTTGAAACATTAGATGTATTTGGTCCGGCAGAAGTTTTTGGAAAACTTCCAGAGGAGTTTCATATTCGTTATCTTTCTGTTTCTGGAGATGTAATTAATAGTGTACATGGAGTAAAGGTGTGGACAGATTTTCTTGTGCCAGAGGAAATTGATGGAATAATTATTATTCCAGGTGGAAAAGGTGCCAGACGGCTTTTATGGAAAGATGAAAGAACATTAAAACTTATAAAGAAAGCGGCAGAAAATGCGGATTATTGTTTGATGATTGGAAATGGTTCTGCAATTTTGGCTCAGACAGGACTTTTATATAGGCGAAGAATTGCGGATTTTCCTATGGATGCCAATTGGAATAGAATGTTTACTGCAGGTATTGAGCGGATAGAAGGTGCAAAAGTAGCTATTGATGGAAAGTTTTATTCCTGCGGAAATACAATAGCTGGTATAGATACAGCTCTTTGGACAATTTCGGATATTCTGGATATTTCAGCAGCAGAGAAAGTGGCGGAAGAAATGGGATATCAGTGGAATGAAAATGCAGACGAAGATATTTACTGCTAGGTCAATCTTTTTAGGAGAAGAAAAATGGAAGATAAGAAACAGACCAAATATGACAAAGCAATGATCAACCGTTTGGCAAGAGCAACTGGTCATTTGAAGATGGTAAAACAGATGGTAGAAGATGACAGAGATTGCAGTGAAGTACTGATTCAGTTAGCAGCTGTAAAATCAGCTGTGAATGGTGCAGGAAAGGAAGTTTTGAAGCAGTATATGGATGAGTGTCTGGAAGAGGAGTTAAAGTTTCAAGATAAAGAGGGATTGAGAAAACTAAAAAAGGGAATTGACAGCTTTATTAAGTAGAATTAGAAAAAAATAAAATTTTAGATATTTTTTTTAAAAATGAACCCCCAGGGAGGCTTGTAAAGAACGGTTATGTAGTATATGATACAACTACAGTTACTGTTACAGGTACTGAATTACTGCATGAATATGCAGATGCCGTATACATCCTCCGCAAATAAAGGTATACGGTGCGAAGCAATGTCGAATCCTCATAGACAAAAAACAGAGACATATCGATGGCAGGATATGTTTCTGTTTTTTTGTGTATACAATCCAGAAAAAGGATAAAAATATCCCTAATGGGGGGTTGTACGCAATACATTAAAATGTTAAGCTGATATTTGATTAAAATCGGAGGAGGAAAATCATGAAGAAACGAACAGTACTATTAGGGTTATTATTAGCGGGGATAATGGCCTTTGGGAGTATTTTAGGAGGTTGCGGGATTGAAAAAAATATTTCTAAAAATGGAGCAACAAGACAGGAAACAGTAAAAAATAGTGAACAACTTGTTGTAGCAACTGCAAAAGATATAGGAGATTTAAGTCCTCATGGATATTGTCCTATGTATGCACAAGACTTTGTTTATGAAGGCTTGACAGCTTTCGAAAATGGGGAGGTAAAGCCTTGTCTAGCAGAGAGTTGGGATATTTCAGAAGATGGAAAAGAATATACATTTCATTTGAGAGAAGACGTTAAGTTTACAGATGGTTCACCTTTGACTGCAGAAGTAGTGAAAATGAATTTTGATGCAATGATGATGCACAAAGAGGATCACAGTTTTTTGGAATCTATTAATTTGATGAAAGACGTTACTGTGGCAGATGAACATACTGTAAAAATCACATATAAAGAAGCATATTATCCAATTTTACAGGAACTGTCTTTATCAAGACCGGTACGTATTATGGCAAAGGCATCTTTTCCAGAAAATGGAGATACAGGAAAGGGTATTAAAGAGCCAATTGGAACTGGTATGTGGAAGTTGAAAGAGCATGTGGAAAATCAGTATGCTGTTTTTGAAAGAAATGAAGATTATTGGGGGGAAAAACCAAAATTTAAAGAGGTTAAGATTATAGTAACACCAGATGGTGATACTTCAGTAAATGCTTTAAAAGCAGGAGAAGTAGATATGATTTTTGATATTGAAAGCCGTTTAACACCAGATGCTTTTAAGGAGTTGGAGTCCAGTGGCTTTGCGGGACATGTTTCAGAACCTCTTAGCACAGTTTCTTTAATTTTGAATAGTAGTTATGGCCCTACACAAGATTTAAAGGTAAGGCAGGCTTTAAATTACGGTGTGAACAAAGAAATTATTTCAGAAAATGTATTTTATGGATTACAAAAGCCAGCAAACACATTTTTTGATAAGGCAGTGCCATATTGTGATGTGCAATTAAATACATATTCATATGATAAAGAAAAGGCAGAACAGCTATTAGAAGAAGCAGGCTGGCAGTTGAAAGACGGCGCAAAGTATCGTACTAAAGATGGAAAAGAATTAGAAATGGGATTTTACTTTGATGGTGAAAATGTAATCTATAAAACTCTGGGTGAAGTTCTTCAAAGTGAATGGGAGAAAATTGGTATCAAACTGAACTTAGAAGCTATGGAAAGACAGGTGCTGATTGACCAGCAAAAATCAGGAGAATTTGATATTACAATTACAGAAACTTGGGGAGATCCGTACGATCCTCATACATTGGTAGCTTATATGGCAAATCAGGAATATGCAGATTATCAGGCTCAGAAAGGGTTACCTATGAAAGAGGAGTTGGACGAAAAAATTCATCAGGTTATTGTAGAAACAGATAACGAAAAAAGACAAGAATTATACACTTATATTTTAACGACGATTCAGGATCAAGCAGCCTATTTGCCAATTTCTAATACGACACGTCTTGTTGCCTGCGATCCGGATATTACAGGAATTAAATTTGATAGTTTATATTATATGCCTTTAGAAGACATAGAGAGAAAGTAAACGGAATTTATGAAAAAATATTTTGCAAAAAGAATCTTAATGGTTATTCCTATTATGTTTTGCGTAACAGTAGTTACATTTTTAATTGTAAGAGCTATGCCGGGAGATGCAGCTACTGCGTATTTAATGGCAAAAAGAGTTCCTGTGACAACAGAAAATTTAGAAATGGCAATGAAAACGTTAGGACTTAATGAACCTTTGTATAAACAATATTTTGTTTGGTTGGGACATATCCTACAGTTGGATTTAGGGACTTCTTATATGTTGAAAACATCGGTAACAGCAGAGTTGGCAAAGGCATTTTCCTATACAGTGCGCCTTGCCGGCATGGCTTTGTTATGGTTAATTTTGTTTTGTATACCTATGGGGATTTTATCTGCAGCTAAGCCAGGAGGTGTTATAGACAGATTAACCAGAGTAACAGGCTTTCTGGGGTCATCTATTCCTTCCTTTTGGTTAGGATTTTTGCTTGTTCAGATTTTTGCTATTAAATTAAAACTGTTACCGGTCTCTTTAGCAACGGGATTTGAAAATTTGATTTTGCCTTCAGTTACTATAGCAGTGGGCTATATCCCTACATATACAAGGATTTTGCGTAATAGCATTTTAGAAAATGTAAAGTCACCTTATGTAATTTATGCCAGAGCAAGGGGCATAAGTGAAAAGAGAATATTTCTAACACATATTTTAAAGAATTCCATGATACCCTTGGTTACTTCTTTTGGAATGAACCTTGGAGGTTTACTTTCAGGAAGTGTTATTGTAGAAAATGTATTTTCGTTTCCTGGATTAGGAAGATTGATCGTAGAAGCTATTGGAGGAAGAGATTACCCACTCATTCAAGGTTATATTTTGCTACTTGCATTAATTTTTATATTTACAAATATGTTAGCAGATACTATATGTGCATATCTTGATCCAAGAATTCATTTATAAGATTAAAAAATATTTTGATAGCGTTTTGTACTAAGTGAATTGAAAGGAATGGATATAAGAAATGGAAGTAAAGGAATTTTTTAGAAAAAAATCTGCATGGATTTGTATAGGAATTTTCTTTGTAATTGCGTTAGCGGGAATTTTTGCTCCTATTCTTGCACCTCACAGTCCAACAGAAGTGGATCTTATGCAAAAATTTTTATCACCATCATGGAAATATCCTATGGGAACAGATAATATGGGGCGTTGTATTTTTTCTAGAATTTTATATGGTATTCGCCCAACATTGGGATTTGCAGTACTGACAAGCTGTATTTCTGCTGTTTGTGGAATCTTTTTGGGTATACTGGCCGGTTATGTAGGAGGTTTTGTTGATTACATTTTAATGCGAATTTGTGATATTTTATATGCGTTTCCATCTCTTGTCTTGACTCTTGTAATTGTAAGTATTTTAGGTGCAGGAATTAAAAATATTGTACTTGCCATGGTTTTAGTGCAATGGGTATGGTTTGCAAGAGTTGCACGAAATTTGACGAAAAGAGAGAAAGAAAAGACCTACATTATGGCTAGTAAATTATCTGCGTCATCCGTGTTTCAGATTATGAAGAATGGGATTTTTTCTAATATCATGCCGCAGATGATTGCGATTATGACCATTGATTTTGGACAGACAATTTTGTCTATATCAGGTTTTTCTTTTCTCGGATTGGGGGTAAAGGCACCAAATCCTGAATGGGGAATGATGATAAGTGATGGAAGAGCCTTTATGCATAGCAATCCTATGCTCATGTTTTGGCCGGGAATGATGATACTGATTGTTGTATTATGTGCTAATATTTTGGGTGATATGATTCGAGACTTTCTTGATGAAAAAAGCTTATAGGAGATCACTATGGATGAAAGAGAAATATTAAAGATAGAAGGTCTAAATATTTGTATAAGACAGGGAAAAGAAAAGATTTCTGTAGTCAATGATTTGAATTTTTCTATAAAAGAAGGAAAAACCCTTGGGATTATTGGAGAGAGTGGAAGTGGAAAGTCTGTGACGTGTTTTTCTATTTTGGGCCTTTTAGATGAAAAGAAATGGGTGTGCGAGGGAAATGTAGAATTTTTAGGGCAGCCTATGCCTTATTATGATAGAAAGATGATGAATAAACTTCGGGGAGAAAAGATTGGATGGATTACACAAAACCCGATGAGCGCATTTAATCCCTTGTTTAAGATAGAATATCATTTTCAGGAAACAGCTTTTTCTCATGGAAATAAAAATCAGCGTGAAAACAGAGAAAAAGCAATAAAAATGTTAGACAGGATGCATATCCATGAACCGGAAAGAGTGTTAGAAAGTTATCCCTTTCAGCTTAGCGGAGGTATGCTCCAACGTGTTATGATTGCGTTGGCTTTAATGCAAGAACCTAAACTTTTGATTGCAGATGAGCCAACTACAGCACTTGATTTGACTGTTCAATATGAGATTATAAAATTGCTAAAGGAGATGCAGAAGGAATTACATACAACAATTCTTTTAGTTTCTCATGATTTAGGTGTTATTTCGGAGATTGCAGATGAGATTATGGTTATGTATGCGGGAGAAATGGTAGAAAAAAGTATGGCACAAAGTATTTTAAAGCATCCGGTTCATCCTTATACATATGGTTTATTTTTATCACGTCCGGCATTTTCAAAAGAGCGATTACCAGTTCTTAAAGGACAGGCAGTAAGTGTTGCAAATAGAAAAGACGGTTGTGCATTTTATGAGAGATGTTCTATGAGAAAAGAATCGTGTAAAAAACAGAAAATTTCTTGTTGTACTGTGGAAGAAAACCATATAGTCAGATGTTTGGAGAAAGAAAAACAATATGGAATTATTAACAGTTGAAAAGGTAAAAAAGATATATAAGGGGAAGAAAAATACTTTAGTAAAAGCAGTAAATGATGTTAGTTTTACCATAAAAAAGGGAAAATGTATTGGTTTAGTAGGTGAAAGCGGATGTGGAAAAAGTACTTTAGGGAGATTACTAACGGGACTGGAAAAAACAACAGAAGGCTGTATTTTATGGAAAAATGTGCCTGTGGAGAAAATTGGAAGAAAAAGTTCTATGCGAAGAGAAATTCAGATGGTTTTTCAAAATAGCTTTGAAGCGGTTAATCCAAAGGCAAAAGCAAAAGATATTATCGCAGAACCATTAAAAAATTTTTATCATTTATCAGGTAAGAAATTGGAAAATCGTATTGATGAACTTTTGGAATGGGTGGGAATAGATTTGAGTGAGAAAGAGAAATATCCCAGACAATTTTCAGGAGGACAGTTACAAAGAATTTGTATTGCAAGAATGTTGGCATCAAATCCAGAACTTTTGGTTTTAGATGAACCTTTGAGTAGTTTAGATGTATCTGTACAGGCTCAGATTTTGAATTTATTTGTAGATTTAAAGAAGAAATTAAGTTTGACCTATCTTTTGATTTCTCATGATTTAGAAGCAGTTTATTATTTATCAGATGAAATTTTGATTATGTATGGTGGAAAAATTATGGAACATATTGAGAAAATAGAGGATTTTGACAAACTTAGGCATCCTTATACACAGAGACTTTTAATGTCATCTTTTTCTTATCGTCATCAATTTAAAGAAACCAAAGAGGCATATAGAGAAAAGCCCTATGAAGATGGATGTCCATATTATCAAAGATGCCCTTATGCGATAGAAAAATGCAAAGAAGAAATGCCAGTATTAAGAGAAACAGAACGAGGACATTTTATTGCGTGTTGGAAAGAATAAAGGCGTATAATGGTGAAATACCATTAGTAGGCTATCTAAAATTAATGAGGGAGATGATATGATGGAAAAAATTAAAAGGGATGAAATTTGGTCTATACCAAATTGTATGGGATATTTCCGTATTTTACTAATACCCATTTTTTGTATTGTTTATTTGAAGGCAGATAGTATGAAAGATTATTATGTTGCTGCAGGAATTGTTTTAGTGTCTACCATAACCGATTTCTTTGATGGAAAAGTAGCACGAAAATTTAACATGGTAACAGAACTGGGAAAATTTGTAGATCCTCTTGCAGATAAACTTACTCATGGAGCTGTAGCATTGTGCCTGTGTACCAGATATCAACGTATGCTTTGGTTAGTTATACTTATGATAGTAAAAGAAGGGTTTATGGCGGTTATGGGATTAATTAATTTGCGCCATGGTAAAAAGCTAGACGGAGCAAAATGGTATGGAAAAGTATGTACAGCTACGTTATTCGTAGTTTTAGGTGTGCTGGTTTTTATGCCAAAGATTTCTGGGGAAGTTGCAAATATATTGATTTTAGGTGAAATGATTATTATGGCTATTGTACTGGTTTTATATGCTTTTGAATTTCAGAAAATGGCAAAATGATTTGCATTGCATCTTTGTTAAAAAAGATTTATAATTGTTTATTTATAAGTAATAGTTTTAGGAAGGAATAGTGAAAATATGAGTGTTTATGCGATTTATTTTAGTCCCACAAGAAGTACAGAAAAGGTTGTAAAATTATTAGCAAAAGAATTTGGTACATATGGGGAGATTGATTTAAGTAAACAAAATTCAGGAGAAAATGTAAGAGCTTTTAAAGAAGATGATCTTTGCATTTTTGGTGTGCCTTCTTATGGTGGGCGAGTACCGGCGCCAGCACTGGAGCGTATGAAGAAAATGAAGGGAAACAGAGCAAAAGCTATTTTGGTTGCTGTGTATGGAAATCGTGCTTATGAAGATACCTTGCTAGAATTAAAGGAACAGGTGGATTTATGTGGATTTCGTGCAATTGCAGCAGTATCGGCAGTTGCAGAACATTCTATTATGCATCAGTTTGCAAGAAAAAGACCAGATGTAAAGGATAAAAAAGAATTAAAGGAGTTTGCTGAGAAAATTGCTCAAAAAATTAAATCCGGTGAAGAGAAAGAAATTACAGTACCAGGAAAGAAACCTTATCGTACTTATAATGGTGTGCCGTTAAAGCCAAAAGCGGGAAAAGACTGTAAGGGTTGTGGATTATGTGCACAGGTCTGTCCGGTGGGGGCAATATCCGCTGAGTCACCGAAAAAAACAGATAAAAGTAAATGCATTTCCTGCATGAGATGTGTGAAAGTTTGTCCACAAAAAGCAAGAACAGTAAATAAACTAAAATTAAAAATCGCATCTATGAAAATGAAAAAAGTATGTGAAGATAGAAAGAAAAACGAATTGTTTTTATAAATGAATGCAAAATAAAGTATTTTTTAGAAGTGTGTCGTCTCCAATTATTCGATGAAAATCCAATGATTGGAGGCGATATTTTTGTGAAAAAATAATCTTGCCAAAGACAGTCTAATATGTTATTTTATTGAAGTATGTCAACAATTTAACAATAGAAGTAATGGAGGAAGACAGAGTATGTGGAAAAAGAAGCAGAATAAATTCCCTGGCGGAATTCATCCCACAGATGGTTATGACAAGGCTATGACCATGGACCTGCCTGTCCATGAATACTGGCCTAAGACGGTTACGATTTTATCAGAACAGTCCTTTGGTGGGAAATGCCAACTGTTCGTTAAGCCAAAGGATCAAGTAAAAGCTGGACAACAAATTGGAAATCCGGAGGCATTTATGGCAGCTCCTTTACATGCAAGTGTAAGTGGAGAGGTTCTGCGTGTAGAAGAAGTAATGAATCAAGGAAGAAATATTCTAGCTTGTGTAATAAAGAGAGAAGAAAATTCAAAACAAGAGGCACAGGAACAGGAATATGAAAGCAAATTGCTAGATCTTGAAAATATAACAAAAGAAGAAATTATAGATGGCATTCGTGAAGGTGGTCTTACTGGAATGGGTGGGGCAGGATTTCCAACTCATAAAAAATATGAAACGGATAAAAAAATTGATGCATTACTCATAAATGCAGCAGAGTGTGAACCCTTTTTAACGTGTGATTATCGTTTGATGTTAGAGTATAGTTATGCAGTAGCAAATGGTATTTGCCTTCTTTTAAAGGCTTCTGGAGCACCAAAAGCATATCTTTGCATGGAAGACAATAAGCCAGAGGCTGCGAAGATTTTTGAAGAAATTTTAAAAGATATTGAAAATATAGAAGTTAAGGTATTGCCAACAAAATATCCGCAAGGTGGGGAACGCCAGCTTATTGAAGCTGTTATGGGAAGAGAAGTACCTATGGGAGGACTTCCAGCAGAAGCAGGTGCTATTGTTTCTAATGTGGGAACAGCTAAAGCAACTGCAGATATGCTTCTTGGGAAAATACCCCTTATTAGAAGAATTGTTACTGTAACAGGATGTGTAAAAAATCCTGGTAATTATCTAGTTCCTATAGGAACTTCGGCAAAAGAACTGATAGACCTTTGTGGAGGTGTAACAGTAAAAGAGAATAGAGTTATTGCAGGTGGACCAATGACAGGACCTTGTGTTGCTTCTAACTGGAATGGCGAAAGTGAACTTTTTTATATAACAAAAAATACTTCTGGAATTTTAGTTCTTCCTGATAGTCAGTACGAAGAACAGCCTTGTATTCGCTGTGCTGGTTGCGAAAGTGTCTGCCCGGCTGGTTTGGTTCCTTATCAGATTGAATTTGCATTTTTAGAAGAGGATTATGATTTATGTGAGAGTTTATATGCCAGCGAATGTATTGCTTGTGGTTGTTGCTCTTATATCTGTCCTGCTAAAAGAGATTTGTCTGTAAGAACAAGAATGGCAAGAGATATGGTGAAACAGAGGATGAGAGAAAGGGCGGTGAAAAAATAATGAGTCAAGCAAAAGTAATGAATGGACCGCATATTCGTACATCAAATACGACCAGAAATGTTATGATGCATGTAACGATTTCTTTAATCCCTGCACTGTTAGGAGCGATTTATTATTTTGGAATTCAGGCATTATATCTGTCTGCTCTTTCAGTGGCTGTATGTGTATTGACAGAATTTTTGTGGCAGAAGATTACAAAAAAGCAAGTGACAGCAGGGGATTTTAGTGCTGTAGTAACAGGGCTTTTATTAGCATTTAATATGCCTGTAACAGTTCCAGTCTGGACACTCATTGCGGCAGATGTGTTTAGTATTATAGTTGTAAAACAGATGTTTGGCGGAATTGGAAATAACTTTGTAAATCCTGCTCTTATGGGACGACTTTTGGTTATGGTTGCCTGGCCAGGTGCCGTGATGCAATATGTAGCACCGAGAACAGTTTCTGTAGATGCTATTTCAGCAGCAACTGTATTAGGAACTGCCAAAAGTGGTGCACAGACAAGTTATAGTTATCTTCAGATGTTTTTGGGGGAAATGCCAGGAGCTATGGGGGAAACTAGTAAGTTGTTGCTTTTAGTAGGGTTTGCCTATATGTGTTATAGAGGTATTGTAAATGCAGAGGCTGCGATTACTTATATTGGAACCGTTTTAGTTCTAACATTTATTTTTGGACCAGAAGGTCTTTTTACCGGAGATATTTTATTAAATCTTTTCGGTGGCGGTTTAATCATGGGTGGTTGTTATATGCTTACAGATTATGCTTTTGCATCTAGAAAAGGTAAATTGATTTATGCAACGGTAGCAGGAATTATTACTGCGGCAATTAGAATTTTCAGTGTTTATCCGGAAGGCATTTGTTTCGGTATTTTAACAGCAAATTGTTTGGCAGGTATATTGTCTATGCTTTATAAAAAACATGTATATGGAATGAAGAAAAAAGAAGCTTAGTGGAGGAAACTATGAAAAATAAAAATGTAAGAGGAATTATTTCATTGGCAGTTGTTACAGCACTTTCTTTTGGAGTGATTATGGGTTCTAAAGCCCTTGCAAAAGATATGGGACCAGGTGCTTCTAATGCAGCAGAAGAACAGGTAAAAGAAGAAATTAATACAAAAGGCGCAGATGGTATTGAAAAAGCAGTTAAAACAGAAAATGGTTATAGAGTAACTGCAAAAGTAAAAGGATATGGAGGCGACATTATAATGAATGTTTCCTTTGATGCAGAAAAGAAAAAAGTAACAAAAGTAGAAATAACAGAACAGAATGAAACAGAAGGACTTGGAGCGAAAGTCGCAGATGCAGAATTTCTCAGCCAGTTTGAAGGTGTAGAAGCCCCTGTCTTTTTACCGGGGATGAGTCTCGAAAAAGAAGAGAAGGTATCCGATGAAGAATTATTAAAGGAATTAAAAGATGGAACTTATGAAGCAAAGGCAAAAGCTCCAGATAATAATGGATTTACAGATCAAGTTACATTAAAAGTAAAAGATGGTAAAATTGCAGAGGTAAACTGGGAAGCAGTAGGAGCAGATGGAAATACAAAGAGTGTATTGTCTGAAAATGGAGAATATGTAATGACAGAAGATGGACTTACATGGAAAGAACAGGCGGAAGCTCTTGCAAAAGCAGTAGTAGAAAAGCAGTCTTTAAGTTTTTTAAACTTAGATGATCAAGGAAAAACAGATGCAGTTTCAGGAGTAAGTATTTCTATCGGTGGTTTTACAGCTCTTGCAGAAGAGTGTTTAAAAGAAGCAGCGGGAATTGTAAAAAATGTAGAATTAAAAGATGGAAATTATGAAGCGAAATCAGAATCAGCAGACAATAGTGGTTTCATAAGTCAGGTAACAATGACGGTAAAAGATGGAAAAATCACACAAATTAATTGGGATGCAGTAAAAGAAGATGGAAGTAAGAAGAGCGTGTTATCTGAAAATGGCGAATACGTGATGACGGAAAATGGACCTACATGGAAAGAGCAAGCAGAGGCGATTGCCAAAGCAGTAATCGAAAATCAGTCATTAGATTTCTTAAACTTAGATGAGCAGGGAAAAACAGATGCAGTTTCAGGGGTAAGTATTTCTATCGGTGATTTTATGAGCCTTGCAGAACAATGTATCAATGAAGCAGCAGGTATTGAAAAAGAAGAAGTACCTGAAAATGGAACACAGGTAGATGCTGTATCAGGAGCGACTATTTCTTCTACAGCAGTTGTAACAGGTATTAATACAGCATTTGAATTTTTACAGACAGTAAAATAGGAAAACGGAGGATACAACATGAAATTAAGATATCCGGCAGAAGCGTTTGCTTTTGGGATTGTATTATTTTCAGCAGGAATGAAAGAGGCTTTTACTGCAGGTATTCTTGTTATTTTATCCGTAGTATTTGCCGAGTTTCTGAAAAATCTCTTGCAGGACTTTGTACCTGATTGGAGTTTAAAGCTTTGTGTGTTTATTGGAACTGGAGCTGTAAGTGCATCTGTGTTCTTATTGGCATTTACTTATTTAGGAATTTCAGTAACTACAGGACTCTGGATTATGATTTTTCTGTTAGGGCTTTTTTCTGCAAAACATGTACTGGCAGATAATGTAGAAGCAGAGTATGGAGAACTTTTCTGGGAATGTGCTATTGTATGGGGATTCTGGATACTATTAAGTATTTTCAGGGAATTTTTTGGCTCAGGAATGATTTTTGGTAACATGATTGTAGAGACAGAAATGCAGTCAAAAGTATTTTTACAAACCATTTTCGGATTTTTAACAGCAGGTATGGCAATTGCTTTTACCAATGGGATAATCAAAAAGAAGGTTACAAATACCAATAGTTTGCTGTTAGTTCTTCCTTTAGCAATTTTTATTCGACCATTTGATATGGAAAGCTTTGGCGAGATTGTTGGTTTGATATGGACAATTCTTGTTCCAATAATTTTATTTATTTCTGTGAAAAAGACATTAAAATTTGCAAGAACAGGAAAGGCATTTCGCGGATTACCGGTAGAGATGCTGGCAATGGGATTCATTTATATGATTCTGAGTATTTATTAAGGATAGAACTGTTATCTTTGTGGTGAAAATCTCAAGGATGACAGTTTTTTAATTTGTAAGTAAACAGAGAGAGATTTAAACCACACTTGACATATTTTCTACAATTATGTACTATAAGAATATATAACTGCATAGTCTAAGTGGTCGTTGAACGTTAGGTTCAAGGTTAAAAGGGAAACCGGTGAAATTCCGGTACAGTCACCTCTGCTGTGAAGTGGACGAGGAAATGTAAACCATTGAATGATTATTTGAGAAGGCATTTTTGAGAATGAAACGAAGTCAGAACACCTGCCATGCATATAGAATATTTCCAGGATGAGGGAATTTTATTTGCGTACAGAAAATTATATAGTATGTTATGCGTTTATCTAATATGCAGTGATAAAATTTCATATATAAGTAATAAAAAGGTTCTTTTGCCGGAATGGTGAAAGAACTTTTTTTCCTGTTTTATAAGAAATAGTAATAGAAGGGGATTCAACATGAAAAGAAAAAATTTAAAAATAGCCACATCTGTAATGACAATAATGTTAACGATACAGTCTCCTTTAGCAGTTTTAGGAGTAGAAGAAGATAGATTTGTACAAGATGAAATGTTGTCTGGTACCGCAGATCAACTTGCAGAGGAAGAATTTCTTTCTGGTACCGCAGATATGGTCGAAGATGGATTTGCAGTTGTTACCGGTACAAAATCTCAGGAAGGTGATCGAACCCAGGTCTATCAACCTGCATTTGATGGATTAAATCAAGCTGAGAGTTATTTACAAGGGGCGGTGGGTAATCCGATTGTAGATTCTATTGGTGGTGAATGGGCTGTTATGGCAATGGCCAGAAATGGAAATTTGAATGAGGAGGCAAAGACAAATTATTTAAAAAATCTTTATAAAAAGTTACAGGAAAGTAATGGTGTGCTTCATACAGCTAAATATACAGAATATTCTAGAGTAACACTTGCTCTTACGTCTATAGGAATCAATCCTACGGTGGTGGAAGGATATAATTTACTTCAACCTTTAGCAAATATGAAAAAAATTAATAGACAGGGAATCAATGGTACAATTTTTGCATTAATTGCCTTTGATTCTAATCAATATGAGATACCACAGTTGGAAGGACCGGGAAAACAGACAACAAGGGAAGGGCTTATTCAGACTATTTTAGAAGCAGAAATATCTGGTGGAGGTTGGGCGCTAATGGGGAATCAGCCAGATCCGGATATTACAGCAATGACTTTGCAGGCATTAGCACCTTATACACAGCAACAGGAAGTAAAAGAAGCAGTTGACAGAGGAATAAACAAATTGGCTGAGCTTCAGATTCCGCAGGGGGGCTATGTCAGTAATGCAGGGGAGGAAAGTAGTCAGAATTTAGAAAGTACAGCTCAGGTAGTTATTGCCCTTTCTGCCATAGATGTATCTTTGATAGACTCTGAAAAGTTTAAGAAAAATGGGAAAACATTGTTAGATGAAATGTTACGTTTTCAGCTTTCGGATGGATCTTTTTGCCATGTAATCGATGGTGGTTCCAATCAGATGGCAACAGAGCAAGGAACATTAGCTTTAGTAGCATGGTATCGGGCTGTTACTGGGAAAAGTAATTTGTATGATATGACAGATGTTCACATGGAACAGCCGGAAGCAGGGGAAAAACCAGAAAAAATTGAAGCATTTCGAAAAAAATTAGAGGGATTTTCTTCTGATTTAACGTTGGATCGCTTAAATGATTTGTATGATTTGAAAGTAGAATTAAGTTTAATGGGAAATTTCTCTGAAAAGGAGAAATTTGCTATGCAGTTAGACCAGCTGTTGAAAGAGTTAGAAGGTCAGACAGATCAGGTTAATACTTTAGATAAGAAGATATGGGAAGGTATTGATCCTTTACATATTACATTAAAGGATAGAGATACAATAGGTGAGCTTTTAGCTGAATTCTATGAAATTCCAGAGATAAACAGGAAATATTTGCAGTATGGCGAAGATCTTTTAAGAGCAGATCGAGTTATTAAAAAGTTAGAACAAAAGATAATTGGAACAGAAATTTTTGAAAACGTGAAAAATTCTAAGCAAGATTATACATATGAAGGGGAAAACTATGCGATTTGCTTAAAAGGGAAAAGTGTGTATGAGCCGGCAGATATGGAAGCTGAAATAGAAATAAAAGAAAAAAAGAATTCATTAGAATTTGAAACAAAGGCAAAGGGAAAACTTCCAGGGGAAATCCAGCTGTCTATAGAAACTTCTTTGGCAAAAGGCACCTATATGTTATATTATGAAAAAGATGGGAAACAGCAAGAGAAACAGTGGGTATCTGTGAATGATAAAGTACTAAAATGTGATATAGAAACAGGTGGAAAATATGTGGTGAAAAAACCAAAGGTAGAAGGTGAAACTGTATTACCACAAGATAGAAAGGACACAGGAAAGGATAAGAAAAAAATTATAAAAGGAAAAGTGACAAACACAACAAAGCCAGCGAGTCCTTCTGAGATTTCCAATACTATTCAAGCCACAGTAAAGGACGGAATTGTAGAAAAAAAGGCATTTGAAGAAATTATGGGGAAAGATAAGAATTTGCGAATAGAGGGAGAGATGAAGAAAGACAGCCCTTATGTTATAACCATAAACGGAAAAGATATAAAGAATGCGCAGGATATGAAAGTGGGTATAAAAGAAGGAAGTGAGTATGAAGCGGACATTAAAGAGTTAGCGGAAAATCCATTTATCTTTCATTTTGAACAAGAAGGGGAATTTCCTGGAAAAATGCAGGTAGAAATTACTATTGAAAGAGAAAATGGGGAATACCTTCTTATGAAATATAATAAACAGGAGAGAAAAGCTGATTATATTCAGAAGGTTACGATTCAGGATAATAAGACGAAATTTTTATTATCTGAAGGTGGAGATTATTTTATTGATAAACGAGTGAAAACAAAGTCTTTAAATGATAAGAAGGAAACGACGGAGAAAAAAGATGTAAAAACAAGTTCGGATCAACCAAAAGAAATTATAGATGTTGGAACAAAAAAAGAGGCAAATTCGGTTGTTGTAGTTGTTACTGCTATTATTTTATTATGTGGTGCTATTGGCGGAGTATGGTATTATTATTTAAGAAAGAGAAGAAAATAAGGTGAAGGAAATGAAAAATACAGGAAAAAGAGTTTTGGCTTTGTTGATGATGGCGTTACTTTTGGTTATACCTATGTCAGGGTGTAGCACAACAAAGCTGGATAATCCTAGTCAAAAGCAGGAAAAAAGTGATGACTGGATGGAGAAAGAATCGAAAGAGGAAGACCAAGAAGAAGAAAAGGAATCTTCAGATGCAGATGAATATTTAGACGTGGAATCTGCAGATGATGAAAATGTTGATTATTCTAAATATGAAGAAAAGAAAGAAACACAAAAAAATCAAAACAGTACAATTGGTGGCGTGACTTATAGTGATGGAACCGATCAGGAAAACGATAAATATGATACACAGCCGGTACCAGAAGGACAACAAAAACCAGTAGAACCTGGCAGTGTGGAAATTAATAAAAATAAGGAATATACTTGTTATCTTAGTGTTTCTTGCAGTACCATATTGGATAATATGGAAAATTTAACAGAAGGAAAAGAATCATTAGTTCCTAAAGATGGAGTAATTTATAGCGAGAGAGAAGTGACTTTTTATGAAGGAGAGTCTGTATTCGATGTGTTGCAAAGAGAAATGAAAAATAATCGTATTCATATGGAATCTAGTTTTACTCCTAAATATAACAGTGCTTATGTGGAAGGGATTAATAATCTATATGAATTTGATTGTGGACGTTGGTCTGGTTGGATGTATGAGGTGAATGGCTGGTATCCTAACTATGGATGTAGTCGTTATGTTGTACAACCAGGGGATGTGATTAAATGGAACTATACATGTGATTTGGGTCGTGATTTAGGACAGACTTGGCCGGAGTAATTATGAAACAGGACAATTTTTCTAGTTATCATCCGATTATCAATTTTGTTTATTTTGTATTGATTATCGGATATTCTATGTTTATGATGCATCCCGTATTTTTAATATTATCCTGTATGGGAGGCATGGCATATTATATTTATTTAAAAAAATGGAAAGCTTTGAAGACAGCTCTATGGATGATGTTGCCTGTATTTCTTATATCAGCAGCAATTAATCCATTATTCAATCATCAAGGCGTTACACTGATTATGTATTTGAAAAATGGAAATCCTCTTACGTTGGAATCCATTCTTTATGGATTGGCAGCGGGTATTATGTTGGTAAGTGTTTTGAACTGGTTTTCTTGTTATCAAGTAGTAATGACCTCAGATAAGTTTATCTATTTATTTGGGAAAGCAATTCCAGCAATGTCATTGATTTTTTCTATGGTGCTTCGATTTGTTCCCAAATTTAAAAATCAGATAATAAAAGTGTCAGATGCACAGAAATGCATTGGACGTGATGTTTCTAATGGGAATATAGTGGCAAGGGCAAAGCATGGTATGAAAATTTTATCTGTTATGACTACATGGGCATTAGAAAATTCTGTAGAAACGGCAGATTCTATGCGGTCTAGAGGATATGGATTAAGAGGAAGAAATAATTTTTCGATTTATCGTTTTGATACAAGAGATAAGCTTCTTTTTGCAGTTTTACTTATATTTGGAGGCGCAATTTTGGGAGGAATTATAACAAAGCAAGTTTATTTTCTATATTATCCTACATTATTGATGAACGAGAATACTATATGGGCAATTATGGTTTATAGTTTTTACGGAGTTCTATGCTTCCTTCCAATTATTATAAATTTAGCAGAGGATATAAAATGGCACTATTTGAAATCAAAAATCTAACATTTACTTATCCGGATACAGAAGAACCGGCAATTCAGGATATTAATTTTTCCATCGAACAGGGAGAGTTCATGGTTATATGTGGAAAATCTGGCTGTGGAAAGACCACATTGATGCGTCATTTTAAAACAGTTATGAGTCCTTACGGAAAACGTGAAGGAGAAATTTTATTTTGTGGAGAAAGGCTAGAAGATGTCTCTATGCGTGTCCAGTCAGCGCAGATTGGGTATGTGTTGCAAAGTCCTGATAATCAGATTGTGACAGACAAGGTATGGCATGAATTGGCTTTTGGTGTGGAAAATTTAGGATATGATCAGCAGACGATTCGTTTAAGAGTGGCAGAAATGGCAAGTTTTTTTGGCATTCAGAATTGGTTTTCTAAAAATGTAGAAGAACTTTCTGGAGGGCAAAAACAGCTTTTAAACTTAGCTTCTGTTATGGCAATGCAACCCAAGGTTTTGGTTCTAGATGAACCTACTTCACAGTTAGATCCCATTGCAGCGGGAGATTTTTTGTCAACTATTCGCAAGATTAATTTGGATTTGGGTATTACAGTTATTATGATTGAACATAGACTGGAAGAAGTATTCCCGATGGCAGATAAGGTGTTGGTATTGGAAGATGGACGGCAGACTTTCTTTGATAGTCCTCGTATGGTTGGAAAAGCACTGGCAGATAATGATTTATTTTTAGCAATGCCAAGTCCAGTACAAATTTATAATGGTACAGGACAGGAAGGTGAATGTCCTCTTACAGTATGTGAAGGGCGTAACTGGTTGCTTGAAAATTATACACCTCAGACAGAAATTTTGGAGCAGGAAGAGAATATAGCCGGAGTTCCAAGAAAAAAAGAAAAGCCAGAGTATGTGATACAGGCAAAAGAGCTTTGGTTTCGTTATGAAAAGGAAGGGAAAGATATTGTTCGGGATTTATCTTTAAAAGTAAAAAAAGGAGAACTTTTTTGTATTTTAGGTGGAAATGGAACAGGAAAAAGCACAACATTGTCTTTGCTTAGTGGTATTCACAGACCGTATAGAGGAAAAATTTTATTAGGTGGCAGAGATATTCGCAAAATCAGTGATAAAGAGTTATTTCATCACTTTTTAGGTGTTTTGCCGCAAAATCCTCAGAGTCTTTTTGTGGGAAATACAGTTGAGGAAGATTTATGGGAAATGATAGGTGGAATTTCCCCCATTCGGCGTCCAGAAGACATAAAACGAGTAGAAAGAGTAGTGGAAGATACAGAAATTGGTCATCTTCTTCATGCACACCCATATGATCTAAGTGGAGGTGAGCAACAAAGAGCAGCACTTGCCAAGGTATTGCTTTTAGAACCGCAGATTTTACTTTTAGATGAGCCTACCAAAGGTCTTGATGGATTTTATAAAAGTAAACTTGCAAAAATTTTTGAAAAACTTAAAGAAAAAGGGATTACGATTCTAATGGTTTCTCATGATATTGAATTTTGTGCCTCTTATGGAGATACTTGTGCCATGTTTTTTAATGGGAGTATTGTGACCTCATGTGAGGCAAGAGAGTTTTTTACGGGAAATAGCTTTTATACTACTGCAGCAAATCGTATGGCAAGACAGCTCTTTCCTACCGCAGTAACAGTAAAGGATGTGATTGAAGCATGCAAAAGAAACAGGCAACAGGCGTAGATACATGGGCAATGCTTCCGGTGTATGGGAGTATATTTGTAATTATTTGTACTCTATTTCTTCCATGGATTTCTATACCAGTGTTAAAATATTCAAAATTCCCCACCACATATACCTTTTGGGAATTTGATCACTGTATCCAAAATGTACAGAAAAGCATTCAAGAGGGTGGGAAGCTAAAAATGAATGTTTTTACGGAAAGGGAATTGGAAATATTTCAGTATATAGGACAAGGATTGAAAATAGCGGCAGTAATCTTAATCATTTTGATGATAATTAGCGGTGTTATTGCTTATAAAATGAAAAAGAGAGGTACTGTGTATGTAAAAATAGCGTTTCTAATTGCTGCACTTTTTCCTGTATTTGTTTTTTTGCTAATAGGAGCAGGAAATTTTTTTGTCAATGAAAGAATGGGTAGAACTAGTAACTTTATTAATCTTACTATACATAGTTATATTCAAATGACCTCTTGGCAGTATGGGGAAATGATCATTTCAGTATTGCTAGTTTTATTTTCCGGTAAATTTTTAGATACTCAAGCAGAGAAAAAGCAACAGATGTATATAGAAAGAAGTATGAAAAAAGATAGAAAGATAGGAAAAAGGACATTAGTGTCATTAATTTTAATTTTATTAGCCATTCCATTCATCATCTTTTTTGGGATTTTCTTTTTAAATGATAGAAGCGATATTTTTATTTCTATGTGTATTATTGGGTTGTCTATGATACCTTTTTGTATGGTGTTTGAAGGAAGAAATCCTCAGGCAAGAGAAATTCTTTTAATTGCTGTTATGGCTGCTATTGCAGTAGTGGGAAGGATGGCATTTTTTATGATACCACAGTTTAAACCGGTAACAGCAATTGTGATTATCGCTGGTGTAGGATTGGGTGCTGAAGCAGGATTTTTAACGGGAGCAATGGCTGGATTTGTTTCTAATTTCTTTTTTGGGCAAGGGCCATGGACCCCATGGCAGATGTTTTCTTTTGGAATTATTGGTTTTCTGGCAGGAGTGCTTTTTAGCAAAAGTAAGAATAGAAAAGGAAGCCGTGAAGCAGAGTGGTTCCATGTTTTGACACTTTGTATTTTTGGAGGAATAGCAACATTAGTTATCTATGGACTTTTAATGGATACCTCAACGGTATTTATGTCATCACAAAAATTGACTTGGCAGGCATTTATGGCAGTTTATATCAGCGGTTTTCCGTTTAATGTCATTCATGCAGTTTCAACGGTAATTTTTTTATTTTTTCTATCACTTCCCATGGAAAGAAAATTAGATAGAATTAAAAAGAAATATGGAATTTTAGAAGCATAAAGGCGGGATAAAAGATGGGACAGGTACGTACATGGCATGCAGAAGAAAAAGATATTTTTAACTGTGAGCAAGGAAAAAAGTTTAAAGGGAGGTTGTTAATTTTAGAAGATGTTTATCATAGTGTAGATAATCAGGCTTTGAAAAATAATGTAAAGATTAAAAGTGTAAAATTAGCAGACTCTATAAAAGAAATAGGAAATCAAAGTTTTTACAATTGTACAGCTTTGCGTGATATTAATTTAGAAAATGTTAGGCAAATTCGGTGGGAGTCTTTTCTAGGATGTGTACATTTAAAAGAAGTTACCTTGTCTTCAGGTATCCGTTATTTAGGCAGACGTTCTTTTTCTGGATGTAAACGTTTAAACTGCGTAAAATTCCAAAATAGCACTATGTTAAAAGGAATTGAGGCAGGTGTTTTTCAAAATTGTGAAAGTATTGAAGAAATCTGTCTCCCAAAAGGGCTTATGGAGATTGGAAATCGAGCCTTTTATCGCTGTACTTCTTTAAGAAAGATAGAACTTCCAGAAGGAATTCAGATTATTGGAAATGAAGCTTTTTATCAAACAGCAATTCAGGGAATAAAGCTTCCATCTACACTTATAGAAATAGGGAATAGTGCTTTTTTGAAATGTAAATTATTGGAGTATATTCAGATTCCGGCATCTGTAATTAAAATTGGAAAATGGTCTTTTCATGGTTGTGGTAAATTAAAAGTTGTAGAATTTCTTGGTGATCCAGAAGAAATAGGCGAATGGATTATTAATAAAACTACCATTGTCCGTTGTAGAAAAGGAAGTAGGATTGAAGCATATTGTAAGGAAAAAGAATTTCAGATAGAATATATAGATGAAAATATATAATGTGGAGGCGAAAAAGATATGAAGGGAAGTCGATTTTCAAAGGGGTATATGATATTAATTAGTATTTCTGTTGTTTTTCTGGTAACGCCTTACCCTCTTGTTTCCATTGCAATTCTGCTATGGGGGGTTCTTTATTATTTAGATAGATTATATGAATTAAAGAAAGAAGAAAAAGAAGAGCAGAAAAAACCTTGACATCTAAGAAGAGTGTATGTAGTATATAAAGAGGAAAAAGTATAATTACATAGATTTAATGGTCACTGAAGAAAGTTTTTCTTCAGTGTTAAAAAGAAAATCAGTGGGATTCTGATACAGCATTGCTACCGTGAATGAAAGGAAAAGTCGGTTTACTTGCCATTATGTACTCGAGGTCTTTTTAGGCGGAAGTTTGCTATGTGATTTTTGTGAATAGTTTAAAGGAATAGAATTATAAAGCACCTTTTGTCTGATAGGGCAAGGGGTGTTTTTTATTGTATTTATACAAATGAAAGGAGAAAAGTATATATGAGAGGTTGGAGTAATGAAAAAATTAGGACACAAAAAAAACGAGGTGTAACCAGGATAGTTGGCTTTATTTTTGCAATGATTTTTATGTTTACTGGTATTGCATTGCCGACAAAAGTAAAGGCTGCAGAAAAAACAGGTCATGTAGTTATTTCTGTAGAACGTTTTACAATTGGTCAGGGATATATTTATGAACCTGTATTTGTACCGTTTGAAGAGGGAGATAATGCAGCTACATTATTGAAGAAAGTAATTGGATCAGAAAATTTTGTAGGACAGGACGCATATTTAGAAGCGATTGTAGGTGGTGATCTGGGAAGCAATCAGGTGGTGGTACCAGATTATATTGAAACGATTAGTAAGGGAGAGGTTACAACAGAAACTGCAAAAGAAGAGGGTAACGATGATAATGCTTTGGGAGAATTTGATTATAGCAGATATTCAGGTTGGATGTACCATGTAAATGGTGAAGAAGTTGGATATGGAATTACTTCTTATGAGCCAAAAGATGGAGATGTTTTGAGATTTCAATTTACTATGTATGGATATGGAACAGACCTAACTGGATATGAATATGGTAATCCAGATCCTGTGATTGAGATTTGTAATAAAGATGAACTTACAAAACTTATGGCAGAAGTAAATCAAGATAGAGAAAAACTGATGGCCGTACCAGAAGTAAAGGCAGCATATAATGAGGCAGTACAATTGATTTCAGCAGTGATTACACCAAAAGAAAAAATCGATGCAGTAACAGCGAAATTAAGAGAAGCAGTAAAAAATGCACAAAAGGAAGGCTGGCAACAAACAGCAGAAGGTTGGCAGTATTATGAAAATGGATATCAGGTAGTTGGTTGGAAAGAAATTTCTGGTCATTGGTATTATTTTAATGAAAATGGATATATGGTAACAGGTTGGAACTATATCAATGGCTCTTGGTACTACTTAAATGAAAGTGGAAGCATGGCAACAGGCTGGAACTATATCAATGGCTCTTGGTACTACTTAAATGAAAGCGGAAGCATGGCAACAGGTTGGAACTATATCAATGGCTCTTGGTACTACTTAAATGAAAGCGGAAGTATGGCAACAGGCTGGAACTACATCAATGGCTCTTGGTACTATTTAAATGAAAGTGGAAGCATGGCAACAAGCCAATGGATTGGCGATTATTATGTAAAGGCGGACGGAAGTATGGCAACAAGTCAGTGGATTGGCGGATATTATGTAAATGCTTCTGGGAAATGGGTAAGAAATGCATAATTAGAAAATGGGAGTATATCGCATCAATAGAGATTGATTTGATATACTCCTTGTTTTATTTTACATAAGTGATTTTTAATTCATTCTGGAAGTTTTCGCTATAATGTAATTTGCCATCATCTGTAATGAAAACTGCGTGAACATTAGGAAGACTGTTAATTAGTTCTAATCCTTTTTCTAAACCTAGGGCAAAGCAGGAGGTACTAAGTCCATCACCGTCTACAGACTGGTCAGAAATAATAGTTACAGATACCAGGTGATTTTTGTAAGGATAGCCAGTATCTGGATTTAAAATGTGATGATAGAAAGTACCGTCTTTCTCAAAATAGCGTTCATAGATACCAGAGGATACCACAGATTTGTCTTCAATATCCAGAATGGCAATTGTTTCACTTCTGTCTGCAAAGGGTTTTTGAATTCCAATGCGAAACGGGGAATTATCTGTTTTTCTTCCAATGCAAAGTACATTTCCACCAAGATTAATGGTAGCACTTTTTACTCCTTTAGATATTAGAAATTCTTTCATCTTATCGGCAATATATCCCTTTGCGATAGCACCTAAATCAAGCCCCATACCTTCTTGCTTAAAGGTCAGTTTTCTGCCTTCTACAGTCACATCTTTATAATTTACAAAAGGAAGGGCTGCCTGTATATTTTCTTCAGAGGGTACTTTTTTTTCTTCTGAAGTAAAATCCCATAGGGAAGATACAGGTGCAATTGTAATATCAAAAGCTCCATTAGAGAGTTTTCCATAGTATAGTCCTTTTAAAACTAATTGAGCTGTCTCAGGAGAGAGGATAAAAGCATCGTTTTCTTGTTTTAAAGTTTGATGGTTTAGTTGAAAAATTTCGCTGGAACTTAATGTTCTGCTGAAAAGTTTTTCGTACTGGTCGCATAGTTTCATTACATCATCCAGAAGTTCTGTATCTTTGGAATCATAAATATTTACGGTGACAACTGTGTTTAATTTAAAAGCAGTGGCAGAAATAGGTTTATCAGTTTTCTGTTTTTGCTTATATACTGCTGCAAATCCCAAAAGGGTTATAAGCAGTAAGCAAATGCTGAATAAAAATAATATTTTTTTATTTTTCATAAATTCTCCTTATCTGTTGAAATTAAAAATATTGTAAGGTTCGTGTGATGTTTTTGTCAAGAAAGAATATACTGATACAGAGAGTAATGAGAATCAGAGTGAAATATGAAAAAAATAATTCTTGTGATATTTTTTTTGGCTATATTTTTTGTTGGAAAACAAGGAATGGAGAGAGCAGTAGAAACAGTAAATGAGCTTTCTGATCAAGAACATCCAGAGATTGCACTAACTTTTGATGACGGACCTCATGAAATTTATACAGAAAGGCTTTTAGATGGGTTAAAACAGAGGGGAGTGCAAGCAACATTTTTTCTTATTGGTCAAAATATAGAAGGAAAAGAAGAAATTGTAAAGAGGATGAAAGCAGAGGGACATCTTATTGGAAATCACACATATCATCATGTAAATTTAAAAGAAATTTCGGAGAAAAAAGCACAGGAAGAGGTATTAATGACTTGCAATAAAATTTATGATACAATAGGAGTCCGTACTTCGTTTGTAAGGCCACCTTTTGGTGCGTGGAGAAAAAATTTGGATTTTGATATTACTATGATACCAGTGTCATGGAATGTGGATTCTTTGGACTGGACAACAGAAAATGTAGACAAAATTGTAAAAAGAGTAGTGAAAGATGTTAACGAAGGTGATATTATTTTAATGCATGATATTTATGCCTCTTCTGTAGAGGCAGCATTTCGTATTATAGATATTTTGCAGGAAAAAGGATATAAATTTGTTACTGTAGATGAACTACTTTTAGAATAGAGGAGAAAACGGAAATGGATTTATTTGATTACATGAAAGAACAAACGCTAGAGAATGAATCGCCTTTGGCATCTAGAATGCGTCCTGTTACTTTAGAGGAAATAGTGGGGCAAGAACACATAATAGGAAAAGATAAGTTACTCTATCGAGCAATTAAGGCAGATAAATTGGGTAGCGTTATTTTTTATGGACCACCGGGAACAGGGAAAACTACATTGGCAAAGGTGATTGCTAATACTACTAGTGCCAGATTTAAGCAAATTAATGCTACTGTAGCAGGAAAAAAAGATATGGAAGAAGTGGTAAAAGATGCCCAACAGCATTTGGGGATGTATGGAAAGAAAACGATTCTTTTTGTAGATGAAATTCATCGTTTTAATAAAGGACAGCAGGACTATTTATTACCATTTGTGGAGGATGGAACTTTAATTCTAATAGGAGCAACAACAGAAAATCCTTATTTTGAGGTAAATGGAGCTCTCTTATCGCGTTCAATTGTTTTTGAATTAAAGCCGTTGGAAAAAGAAGATATTTGTAAACTTTTAGACAGAGCAGTGTTTGATTGCCAACGGGGAATGGGAAGTTATCATGCAGTTCTTCATGAAGATGCTAGAGACTTCTTGGCAGATATTGCAGGAGGAGATGCAAGATCTGCTTTGAATGCTCTCGAACTGGGGATACTTACCACACAAAAAAGTGAAGATGGTAAAATACATATTAATTTACAAACGGCTTCACAGTGTATTCAAAAAAGAGTTGTTCGTTATGATAAAACGGGAGATAATCATTATGATACTATTTCTGCTTTTATTAAAAGTATGAGAGGCTCAGATCCCGATGCAGCAGTGTTTTATCTGGCAAAGATGTTATATGCAGGAGAAGATATTAAATTTATTGCTCGTCGTATTATCATTTGTGCATCAGAAGATGTGGGGAATGCAGACCCACAGGCTTTGCAAGTTGCAGTAGCAGCAGCACAGGCTGTGGAGCGCCTTGGTATGCCAGAAGCACAAATTCCATTGGCACAGGCAGTAACATATGTAGCATCTGCACCAAAGAGTAATGCAGCATATATGGCAATTGCAGAGGCAATGGAAGCTGTAAAAAACACAAAAACTACAGTACCGGTACATTTACAAGATGCTCATTATAAGGGGGCATCAAAAATGGGACATGGGGTGGGATATAAATATGCACATGATTATCCCCAACATTATGTAAAGCAACAGTATATGCCTTCTGAATTGCAAGGAAGAGTATTTTATAATCCTACAGAGAATGGATATGAACAAGAAATCTTAGATTATTTCAAAAAAATAAAGCAAAATAGTTGAGTTTCTTAAAGTAAAGTGATAAAATCATTCCAATAAAAAATAAAGTGAGGCAGAATTATGAGAACATTTCAGAAATCATCAAAACTAGAAAACGTATGTTATGACGTAAGAGGTCCAGTTTTAGATGAAGCAAATCGTATGCAGGAAAGTGGTATTGATGTTTTAAAACTAAATATTGGAAATCCTGCGCCATTTGGATTCTCAGCTCCGGAAGAAGTGATTTTAGATATGATTTATACACTTCGGGATTCACAGGGTTATTCAGATTCCAAGGGGATTTTTTCTGCGAGAAAAGCAATTATGCAATATTGTCAGATTAAAAAGATTCCCAATGTGACAATTAATGATATCTATACGGGAAATGGTGTAAGTGAGCTGATTAACATGGTAACACAGGGGCTTTTAGACAATGGTGATGAAATATTGGTGCCTTCACCAGATTATCCACTGTGGACAGGCTGTGTGTCTTTGGCAGGAGGGACACCGGTACATTATATTTGTGATGAACAATCAGAGTGGTATCCTGATTTGGCAGATATTAAAAGTAAAATTACAGATAAGACAAAGGCAATTGTTCTAATCAATCCCAATAATCCAACAGGAGCAGTGTACCCAAAAGAGATTTTACAGGAAATTGTAGAGATAGCAAGAGAGCATGAACTGATGATTTTTTCTGATGAGATTTATGATAGATTGGTATTTGATGGAATTGAGCATACTTCTATTGCCTCTTTAGCGCCAGATGTATTTTGTATTACCTTAAATGGACTTTCAAAATCACATATGATAGCAGGATTTCGATGTGGATGGATGGTATTAAGTGGCGCAAAAGAAAAGGCTAAGGGATACATTGAGGGATTAAATATGCTTTCCAATATGCGTTTATGTTCAAATGTTCCAGGACAGGCGATTATTCAGACTGCCTTAGGTGGATATCAAAGTGTTAATGAATATTTAATGCCTGGCGGCAGAATTTATGAGCAGAGAGAGTATATATATAATGCAATTAATGATATTCCGGGATTATCTGCAGTAAAGCCTAAGGCAGCATTTTATATTTTTCCTAAAATGGATACAAAGAAATTTAATATTTTAAATGATGAAAAGTTTGCGTTAGATCTTTTAAAAGAAAAGAAGGTACTTATTACCCATGGAAAAGGATTTAATTGGGGAGAACCAGATCATTTTAGAATTGTATATTTACCAAGTGTAGAAGAATTAAGAAAAGCTACAGGGAAATTGAGAGATTTTTTTGCAACGTATCATCAAAAAATATAAACAGATGGACCTTGACAGATCTTTTCATATACAGTATGCTAATAAACGAAATTTTATATTGCTAAAACCCTTTGGGGTGTGGATTTTTCAAATCTAATTATATTTTCGCCACACAATCTCGTATGAGGATTGTGTGGCATTTTTTGTTTAAAGGAGGTTTATATGGAACAGATTTCAATGAAAGAAAAATCAATTTTGCGATTGGTATTTTTTATGTCTATGCCAAATGTATTATCAATGCTTGTAAATTCTATGTATAATATTGTAGATAGTTTTTTTATAGCAAAGATTAGTGAAAAAGCTATGACAGCATTATCCCTTGTTTTTCCTATGCAAAATTTGGTTACTTCTATTGGCGTAGGGTTTGGAGTGGGGATTAATGCGTTGATTGCTCTAAATATGGGAGCTAAAAAACAAAAAATAGCAGACAAAGCAGCTTCTTATGGCGTTCTTTTTAGTTTCTTTCATGGGATTTTTCTTACGTTATTTTGTATTTTGGTTATGCCATGGTTTTTAAAACTATTTACATCAGATAAAGAAGTAATTGCGCTGGGAGTTAAATATTCCAATGTTGCTTTTTCATTTGCTATTTCAGTGAATGTGGGGATTGCTTTGGAAAAAATTTTTCAGGCAGTGGGACGGATGAAAACAAGTATGATGATCATGATTGTAGGTTGTGTGACCAATATTATTTTAGATCCCATTTTAATCTTTGGATTAGGCCCCATTCCGTCTATGGGAATTGCAGGGGCAGCCTTAGCAACGGGTATTGGTCAAAGTCTGATTTTTATTTTGTATATTGTAGTTTGTGTAAGAAAACCATTACCTGTAAAAATATCTTTAAAAAGTTTAGAAAAAGAAAAAATAGTAGGAAAGCTTTATTATGTAGGAATTCCAGCAACATTAAATATGGCATTGCCTTCTCTTCTGATTTCTGCTTTAAATGGAATTTTATCAGTATATTCTCCTATTTATGTAGTTATTTTGGGAATTTATTATAAGCTTCAAACCTTTGTTTATCTTCCGACAAATGGTATTATTCAGGGAATCCGTCCTTTAATCAGCTTTAATTATGGAGCAAAAGAATATCAGCGAGTAAAAAAGATTTATCATACAGCTCTTGGTTTTTCGTTAATAATTATGTTTCTAGGAATGGGAATTTGTATTTTTTATTCACAAGGTCTTATGGGCCTTTTTACAACAAATAAGGAAACAATTTTTCATGGAGCGAAGGCCTTGAAAGTGATTAGTATGGGATTTATGATTTCGGCTATATCAGTTACAACCTGTGGTGCGTTAGAGGCATTGGGAAAAGGTGTGGAATCTCTTATAATTTCAGTTCTTCGGTATCTTGTGTTTATTCTTCCTTTAGCATTTTTATTAAGTCGATACATGGGAGCAGAAGGAGTATGGCATGCTTTTTGGAGTACAGAGATTTTAGCTTGTGCAGTATCTTTATATTTGTATCGAAAGTTTTTATAGTTTTTTAAGTATAAAGCACATAATATTTATTAGATACCTAATAAATATTATGTGCTTTATTTCTAAAAAAAGTGTAAAATATTAAAAATATACTTGTTATTTGGTGAATTATGCCATAATATAAGTTAGTCGACTAACTAAAAGAAAGGAGTCTAAGAGTTGAAAATGGAGAATGATGATAGTTTGCATGGGAGATTTGTGCAACTCACTCACTTGTATTATAGAAATACATTTCGAAATTTAAGTGAAATAGGTATTCATCCAAAACAAATTCCATTATTGATTTTGTTGGATAAAAAAGATGGAATGAGTCAAAGAGAAATTTCAGAAGAATTGCATATTAGTGCCCCGACTGTGGCTGTTTCCATGAAACGAATGGAAAAGGCGGGAATTATTGAAAGAAAAAGTGATGAACATGATCAGCGAATGGTAAGGATTTATCTTACTGCAAGGGGAAGAGAAACTATTGAGAAATCTAAGAAATGTGTAGAAGATAATGAAAAGACAGTTTTTGCAGGTTTTTCAGAAAGTGAAATGTGTCTTATGAAACGTTTTTTTGATCAAATGATAAAAAATTTAGGTGGGGATGATAAACATAATTGCTGTATGTAGGCAATAAAGGAGGATATTATGTTAAAAATGTTTCATTATATGAAAGAAAAATGGCATTACATTGTAATGATTCTTTTTCTTTTATTTGTTCAGGCATTTTGCGATTTGTCTTTGCCGGATTATACATCGAAAATTGTCAATGTAGGAATTCAGCAAAAAGGAGTGGAGGATGGCGTTCCTAATACCATAGAACAGAAAAATTTAGAAGTACTTTTGTTGTTTATGGATAAGAAAGAACAAGATATTGTATTAGATTTTTATGAGTTGGAAAAGAATCAGTATCGGTTAAAGAAAATTACGAGAAACGAAAGAGAAAAATTAAATAGTATTTTAGGTATTCCAGAATTGATTGCTGGAACTATAAAAGAAGAGGAACTTCAGATAATAGCTCAGATGTCTCAAGAACAAAGATTAGATTTACTAGATGAAAGAAAAGTAAAATTTAAAGAAATTCCAGATTCTATTATTACTCAAAAAGCAGTTAGATTTGTGCAGGAAGAATACAAGCGACAGGGAAAAAATATGGATCGGTTTCAGACCAATTATATTTTGTTCAGTGGATTGAAAATGTTGGGGTTGGCATTTCTTGCCATGTCAGCAGCGATTATGGTTACCTTCTTATCTTCTCAAGTTGCAGCTACATTGGGGAAAAATTTAAGAAATAATGTGTATCGTAAAGTTATTTCTTTCTCCGGGGAAGAGTTGAATCATTTTTCCATTGCATCTTTGATTACCAGAAGTACTAATGACGTACAGCAGGTACAAATGTTGTTTACAATGCTGTTTCGTATTGTTCTATATGCGCCGATTTTAGGAATTGGCGGTGTGTATAAAGTATTTCAGACAGATGCGTCTATGACTTGGATTTTGGCGTTAGCTGTAGTTGTGATTACGCTTTTTGTTATTTTGGTGTTTAAGCTTGTTATGCCGAAATTTACAAAACTTCAATATTTAATTGATGAACTAAATTTAGTGGCAAGAGAAATTTTGACAGGTGTGCCGGTGATTCGAGCTTTCAGTAGGGAGAAACATGAGGAACAACGTTTTGAAGATGCTAATGCAAAATTGATGAAAACAAATTTATTTGTAAATCGCTGTATGACTTTTATGATGCCATTTATGATGCTTTTAATGAATGGGATTACTGTTTTAATTGTATGGAGTGGTTCCCATGCAGTAAATCAAGGAAATATGCAGGTAGGAAATATGATGGCATTTATGCAGTATGCAATGCAGATTATTATGGCATTTTTGATGATAACGATGATGTCCATTATGATACCTAGAGCAAATGTGGCAGCAAAACGTATTAATGAAATTATGGAAACAGAAGTTTGTATTCAAGATGTAGAAAATCCGATACAATCAAAGAAGGAGCAAAAAGGAGAACTTGTATTTGATCATGTAAGTTTTTCTTATCCGGGAGCAGATGAAGAATCTCTTAAAGATATCAGCTTTTGTGCGCACCGAGGTGAAACTGTAGCGTTTATTGGAAGTACAGGAAGTGGTAAAAGTACATTGGTAAATCTGATTCCACGATTTTTTGAAGTGACAGAAGGAAAAATTCTGGTGGATGGCATAGATATTCGTCAGATGTCCTTGCATGAATTACGAGAAAAAATTGGATATGTACCTCAAAAAGCGGTGTTGTTTTCAGGAACTATTGATACTAACATTCGATATGGAAAAGAAGAAGCTACAAAGGCAGAGGTAAAAAGAGCGGCTGAAATTGCCCAAGCATGGAATTTTATAGAAGAAAAAGAAGATGGTGTACAATCTGTTATTTCGCAAGGAGGAACCAATGTTTCTGGTGGACAGAAACAAAGATTATCTATTGCAAGAGCTATTGCAAAAAATCCAGAGATTTACATTTTTGACGACAGTTTTTCTGCGTTGGATTATAAAACAGATGTGGTGCTGAGAAAAGCATTGAAAAAGGAAACAAAAGATGCTACTACGCTGATTGTAGCGCAGAGGATTAGCACTATTCTTCATGCAGATAAAATTTTAGTTTTAGATGAAGGCAGTGTGGTAGGACAGGGAACACATAAAGAGCTTTTGAAATCCTGCGATGTATATCGTCAAATTGCTATGTCACAGTTATCAGAGGAGGAATTAGCCGATGAGTAATGTAAGACCAAGAGGACATGGGGGACACATGTCCACAGAAAAAGCAAAGGATTTTAAAACAGCTATGAGAAGGCTGTTAGCTTATATGAAACGCTACCGGCTTCAACTTATTGTAATGATGATTTTTGCAGTAGGAGGTACAATTTTTAATATTGTGGGACCTAAGGTCTTAGGAAGGGCAACGACTACGTTATATGAAGGTTTAGTTTCAAAAATCAATGGAGGAGCAGGTATTGATTTTGGACAAATCGGACGGATTCTTTTGATTGCACTAGGATTATATTTAATCAGTGCTGCATTTTCGTTTGTTCAGGGATTTATTATGACGGGGATTTCTAATCAGGTAACGTATAATTTGAGAAAAGATATTTCTATAAAAATTAATAAAATTCCTCTAAAATATTTTGAGAGTAGGACGCATGGTGAAATTTTGTCTAGAATCACTAATGATATTGATACACTGCAGACCAGTATTAATCAAAGTTTTACACAGTTGATTACTTCTGTTACCATGATTGTTGGTGTGTTTATCATGATGTTGTCTATTAATCTATATATGACTCTAGCGGCAATTTTGATTTTACCTGTATCCATGATGATTATCGGAAAGGTTATGAAGCATTCTCAAAAATATTTTCAGCAGCAACAGAAATATTTAGGAGAAGTAAACGGACAGGTAGAAGAAATTTACAGTGGACATGATGTGGTTAAAGCTTTCAATAAGGAGGAAGATGTTATTCGTGAATTTGAGAAAACCAATGAAAAACTATATGTTACAGGATGGCGTTCTCAATTTTTTTCAGGAATGATGATGCCAATTATGCAGTTTGTTGGAAATTTGGGATATGTTATGGTTGCACTTTTAGGTGGCTTTTTAGTCATTAAAGAAAAGGTTATGGTAGGTGATATTCAGGCATTTTTTCAGTACATTCGAAATTTTACACAGCCTATCCAACAGATTGCGCAGGTTACGAATATGCTTCAGTCATCAGCTGCAGCAGCAGAACGTGTATTTGAATTTTTAGATGAAGAGGAAGAAGACCAAGTGGCGGAATATCCTGTGGATATTGCTAAAATAGAGGGAGATGTAGAGGCTCGCCATGTTGCATTTGGCTATCAGACAGATCAGTTGATTATTCATGATTTTAATGGCGTTGTAAAAGCGGGACAAAAAGTAGCTATTGTAGGTCCCACTGGTGCAGGAAAGACGACTATGATTAAGCTTTTGATGCGTTTTTATGATGTGAATTCTGGCGAAATATTGATTGATGGTCATAATATCAAAGAGTTTAATCGTATTCAGTTAAGAGAATTGTTTGGAATGGTACTGCAAGAAACATGGCTGTTTCATGGGACTATTATGGAAAATATTCGTTATGGACGTTTGGATGCAACTGATGAAGAAGTAATTGCAGCTGCAAAAGCAGCTCATGCACATCATTTTATTATGTCGCAGCCAGGAGGCTACCAAATGGTTTTAAATGAAGAAACCAACAATATTTCTCAGGGACAGAAGCAATTACTTACAATTGCAAGGGCAATTTTGGCAGATAATAAAATTCTAATTTTAGATGAAGCGACATCTTCGGTAGATACTAGGACAGAGGCACGTATTCAGTCGGCCATGGATAATTTGATGAAAGGTCGAACAAGTTTTGTTATTGCTCATAGGCTTTCCACTATTCGCGATGCGGACTTAATCTTAGTCATGAAAGATGGAGATATTATTGAACAGGGAACCCATCAGTCTCTTTTGGCTGCCAATGGATTTTATGCAAATCTATATAATAGCCAGTTTGAAAAAACAGAAGGTATATAAAAATAGAAAATTGAGCTGTTACACGAAATTGGTGTACAGCTCTTTTTTTGTGGAAAAAACACATTAAAAAATGTAAAACGTTGTTGTAATAATGCGCTTTGATAAAGTTTTAGCAATCGGAAATAGAAATAGAAAAAGGTGTTTCTACTTATAATAAAGACTGAAGGCTCTTTTTTGAGAAGCGACATAATAAAAATAGTAAAAAGTGTTGTATATAAACAGGAAAAATACAAAAACTTTGTGTTAAAATTAACAAATACAATAATAACATGAAAAATGATTGTGATAAAATAAACAAAAATACAAAAATATATAATGATGTAATGTGCAATATAACTAAAAGAGCGGTTATGGTGAATTTGGACTAGCTAAAATCCTAGTTTTGGTTAATTTTGAGCGAATATATAGAGAATAAGATATAATTCTAATTACAACATAGTACTGTGAAAGAAAAAACGGGAAGGGGGATTTGAAGAAACAATGATGAAGGAAACAAATGTAACAACCACATCGAAACCGAATTATATGAAAGGTTTTATTCCATTTGCTATTGCGGCAGCAGTTTTAAGTCTGTGCGGAGGATTTACTGCTGCAGTACCTTCTTCAATTGCAAATGATTGGAATTTAGGTGGAAATGGGGCTACTTGGATTACTCTTGCATTTGCATTAAGCGCTGCTGGCATGGCGCCGATTATGGGAAAATTAGGCGACCTTTTTGGACGGCGGACAGCAACTTTAATCGGTGTGGGACTTTTTGGACTCGGCGAACTACTCATTGGTATTTGTCCTACTGGAAGCTTCGCACTTTTGTTAGTTTTTAGATTTATACTTGGAGCCGGAGCGGCAGCTATAGCACCAGTTGTAATCGGGTATATTCTGACAGAATTTCCATCAGACAAAACAGGAAAAGGATTTTCAATCTATATGTTTTTATCATCAGCAATGGTTATTTTTGGACCAACATTAGGTGGTATCGTCATTCATATAATCGGTTGGAGACCTGTAATGTACATATGTGTTGCTTTTTGTGTGATTGCATTTATAAGTTGCATGATTCTGGTAAAAGAAAGTAGCGGAAAGAAATCTTTAGAGGGATTTGATGGAGTAGGTGCTGTTTTTGTATTGCTGTTTTTCTCATTGTTTCTGTGCATACCATCTTTTGGACAGAGCAATGGCTGGTTTTCTAAACCAACGATTCTTTGCATTGCTGCAGCATTAGTTTCACTTGTATTTCTTATGATAGCTGAGAAAAAAGCAAAGAACCCGATTTTGAATGGAAAGTTTATGATACGTAGACAGTTTATTCTTCCGGTTGTTATTCTTTTCTTAACACAGGGACTTATGCAGTCTTGTATGACAAATACCATTTTATTTGTTTTAACTACCCAACAGACAACAACATTATCCGGTATTGCTACTTCTTTAATGTATGTAGGTATGGCTATAGGATCGATTGTTATTGGGCCATTGGCTGATAAAAAAGAACCTCGTAATGTTGCGGCGGGTGCACTTATTTTTGTGGCTTTGGGAGCTGCAATGCAAATGATATTTGTAGAAACCACAGGAATTGCAATTTTTGGACTATCATTATTGTTAATTGGTCTTGGTCTTGGAGGAAATGCTACGATATTTTTGAAAGTTGTATTATCTGATCTTTCACCGACTATGGCAGGTGTAGGATCTGGTACATATAACATGTTCCGTGATATGTCGGCACCGTTTGGTGTTGCAGTATTTGTACCAATGTTTTCAAATGGGATAAAAAATGCAGTTGCGGCTGGAACAGATGTACTTCAGGCAAATGTTGTTGCAATCCATCATACAGCTTTAATTCAAGTGGTATGTGTGATTTTAGGGATTTTGGCTTGTTTCTTAATACCCAAGATTTATGCAGAACATAAAAATGAAAAATAAAAATACTGCCAGCACTCTGCATAAGATGCTGGAGTGCTGGCAAGAAATTTAGAATAATATAAGACTTGAGTAATGTGCATCGATGGCTGTTTGAAGTGCATCGCGTTGGCGGTTTTTAAGACTGATGAAAATTTTTTGATGCTGATATAGCAAACGCTTGAAAAGTCTTTCATCTATTTCACAACAGACACTCATAAAATGAAATATATTTTGATAATGTAGATACGATTCTTTAAGAAGTGAATTAAGGGAAGCCTCAACAATAGTCATGTGGAAATCATTATCACAACGGCAAAAATCTGTAAAATCTTTTCTTTGAAAGGCGTCAATCATTCGAAGAAGATGTTGATGAAGAGCTTTTAATTGTTCCTCAGAAATATCGTAAACTGCTTGATTGGCAGCAAGTAAATCTAGTTGACGCTTGAAGGAATACACATTTGCGGAAAAACGAAGATCTGGTTTATTAACATAGAAGCTACCTGCTTCGTCACGAATCAGATATCCAGCAGATTCCAGTTTTTCCAGAGCTTGTTTGATTGGACCGCGGCTAAGATTAAACTCAGTACTGAGTTTACTCTGACTAAGATGATCTCCACATTTTAAAGAGCGAGATAGTATTTCGGAAATAATTACATCACAAACTAAATCTTGATTAGATATAAATGGATTATTTTCGCTTGTGGATTTTATAAGTGTACTTATTGTCATGATTGAACCCCCGTTCATTTGCATAGTTTTGATATATATTACAAAATATTAAAGATTATTTGTTTTATATTATAGCAAAATTTATAACTTATATCAATTAAGGAAACATTAAAATAATCATAATAACCAATAAAAATAAAATAGGGAGGTAAGTATTATGAAGGTTTTAGTCTATGGAGCTCAAATTGCAAAGATGTTTTTTGGAGAGTTGTTAAATATTTTGGATGAAAATGAGGTGGGCTATGATCTTGTTGAACCAAATGGAGTAGAAGCATTAGCAGAAGATAGTAAAGATCATGAAGCAGTCATTACATTTTTCCCATTGAGAGAGGCTGAAATTAATGCTCTTGCTGATTCTGTAAAAGGTGTTGTTGTTACATCAATCGGATATGATAACATTGATGTTGCAGCTGCAAACAAGAGAGGTATTATGGTATGTAATATTCCAGATTATTGTACAGAAGAAGTTGCCCTTCATTCTGTAACATTAATTCTTGCTAGCTTGAGAAATCTTTGCTTGTATGATCGTACGATTCGTGAAGGAAAATGGAAAACTCGTTCTATGGTTTGTGGCAGACCACATCATCGCTTGTCTACAATGACAATGGGATTTATGGGATTTGGACGTATTGGACAGAAAGTTGCGCAGATGATGGCTGGTTTTGGAGTGAAATTTATTGCATATGATCCTTATTTGCCAGAATCAGTATTTACATCTATGAATGTTGAGAGAGCTGAAACTCCAGATGATGTTTATGCAAAATCAGATATTCTTTCTGTATATATGCTGTTAAATGATGAAACATATCATCTGATTGGTAAAGATAGCATTGCAAAGATGAAAGATGATGTCATTATTGTTAACACTGCCCGCGGTGCATTGTTTGATCTTGAAAGTGTTACTGAGGGGTTGAAGTCAGGCAAGATTGGTGCTGCTGGTATAGATGTTTGGGAAAATGAGCCAGTTCCTGTAGATCATCCAATTTTAAAAGATGATAATGCAATAGTAACTCCTCATTGTGCTTATTTTTCAATCGAGGCTAATTTGGATCTTCGTAAAAAATCTTTGATGACTGCTGTAAATCTTTGTAAAGGTGAAGTTCCATATAATTGTGTAAATAAAAAAGCTTTAGGATTAGCTTAAGTATAGGAGGGAATTCTTATATGGGAATGATAAAAGTAGATCAAAACAGATGTAAAGGCTGTAAACTTTGTGTTGTTACATGTCCCCGTAAGCTTTTGGAAATGAGTAAAGAGCTTAATGCAAATGGTGATATGTACTGCGTACAGCCAGATGCAACTAATTGTGTTGGATGTGCATTTTGTGCCATGATTTGTCCGGATGGTGCAATTGAAGTTTATAAGTAGGAGGAAAGATATGACAAAAGCATTTATGAAAGGCAACGAAGCTGTTGCCGAAGCCGTTATACGCGGTGGTGTGGATTTGTTCGCTGGTTATCCTATTACACCTTCCAGTGAAATGTTAGAATATGCTTCTGATCACATGGGTGATATTGATGCTAAATTTATTCAGGTAGAAAGTGAGCTTGCAGCATCAACAATGTTGTCTGCAGCGGGGTTGATTGGTAGACGTGCTTTTACAACAACTTCAGGTCCAGGTCTTGCTTTGATGACAGAGAACCTTAGTAATATGATTCTTTCTCGTGTAACTGCATTGTTTGTTGTTGTTCAGCGTGCAGCTAACAATATTACACCTGAACAGGCAGATTACAATTATGCTACAAAAGGATTAGGTCATAATGGTCAGCGTGGATATACACTTGCACCTTCTACGTTACAGGAAGCAGTAGATTTAGCATATACTGCCCTTGATAAAGGTCAGGAATTGGAATGTCCAGTACTTTTAATGATGGATGGTATGTTAGGACAGATGGAAGAACCTGTAGAACTTCCACCTTACAAACCAAGTAAAATATCTACAAAATTGATTCCTCCTACAGGATGTAAAGGACGTCAGAAAGTGGATAGTCGTTCCATGCCTCGTCCAAGATCTTTGACAGAAACCATGGAAGATGCTTTGGAACGTGCTCGTAATGAGTTATATCAGGATTATCAAAGATGGGTTGATGAAGAAGTTTTATTTGAAGAATATATGATGGATGATGCTGAATATGTTATCGTTTCTTACGGTAGTTCTGCCAGAATTTGTCGCGATGCTATAAAAATTTTAAGAGAAAAAGGACATCGTGTTGGACTATTCCGTCTGATTACACTTTCTCCATTCCCTGAAAAACAGATTGCTGCTTTTAAAGATAGAGGAATTAAAGGTGTTTTGACAGTTGAAATGGCTATGCCGCCAATGCTACATTATGATGTTCGTTTACATTTAGATCAGAATATACCATGTAAATTCTATAATCGTTGCGGTGGAAATATTGTAGATGAAATTGAAGCCGCTGAGGCTATGGAAAAAATGATTAAGGAGGTGCAGAAGTAATGGAATGTGTATATAAACGCCCAGAATCTCTTTCACCATATCCGATGATGTTTTGCCCAGGATGTCATCATGCTATTTTATTAAAGTTGATTGCTGAAGTTCTTGATGAAATGAATCTTCGTGAACAAGCTGTTTTAGCTGCACCTATTGGATGTGGCGGTATGACAGTTCCGGCATCTAATTTTGATACGATTTTCTCTTTGCATGGCCGTGTGCCATCTACTGGTTCTGCAGTTAAAATGCTTAGTCCAGAAAGCCTTGTTATTTGTTATCAGGGTGATGGAGATGCAGCTGCCATTGGTACAGCAGAAACCATTCATGTTGCCCGTCGTGGTGATCCTGTAACAGTTATTTTTGTTAATAATGGTGTATTTGGTATGACTGGAGGTCAGGCTGCACCTACAACTCCGGTGGGAACTTGGACTATTACATCAAAAGAAGGAAATAAATATGTTCCTTTAAAAGTTCCAGAAATGATAGCAACACTTGATGAACCAGATTTTGTTGCACGTTGTGCAGTGAATAATCCAAAACATATTATTCAATGTAAAAAGGCAATTCGCCATGCGTTTGAACGTCAAATGGAAGGAAAATATTCCTTTATTGAAGTGGTATGTGCTTGTGTGACTACTACTGGAGTTAAGGCTGAAAAGTCTCCTGAATTTATTGAACAAGTTACAAAATCTGATTTCCCGCTTGGAGAATTCAAACGGGATGGAAAGAGACTGTAGGGGGTGCAGACATGGAAAAAAGTATGTATTTTGCAGGTGTTGGCGGACAGGGACTTCAGGTTCTTGGTAAAACAATTGCAGAAGTTGCAAATGAAAAGGGGATGTACGTGACCTACTCTCCGAAATATGGGACTTCAAAACGTGGAGGATTAACTTCTTGTTTTGTTACAATTAGTGATGAACCTATTGGTAATCCTCGTAAAAGAAAACAAGACCTTCTTCTTGTAATGGAACCTAAGGCATATCAGCAGTTTCGCCATGATGTAAAACCAGGTGGAGTTATGGTTGTAAATAGTACATTGGTTCCTGAAACAGAAGAACCAGATGAAGGAGTTCGTATGGTGAAAGTGCCGTTGCATGGTGTATGTGCAGAACTTGGAAATACAAAAGTTATCAGTTCTGTAGCATTAGGTGCAGTTGTAGAATTATTAACTGACATTTTCCCAGAAAAAGAAGATTTTCGTGAGTTTATGCTTCGTCAACTTTCTAAAAGACCAGATCTTCTTGAGCTTAATAAAAAAGCTTTTGAAGCAGGAAATAATGCTATGTTAGAAAACTTAAAATAGAGTATTGTAAAAACTATATTTTGGATGGACACTTACGGTGTACTGTCGCAAGTGTCCGCCTATTAACATTATAAGATTAGACTACATTCAATTAAGGGAGGACACTTTATGAACTTAAGTCGAATTGAGAATCCAGTTTATCGTGAAAAAGTAATTTCTGCTGAACAGGCAGCAAGCTATATTCAAGATGGTATGACCGTATCCATTCCACATTTTATTTGTTATGATAATCCTGTTAGCACAGCTCGTGCTTTAATAGAGCGTCAGAAAAAAGGTGAAAAAATAGGGGTAAAAATGATTTCAGCAGCTGTTTGTAGCCCAACGATAGATCAGGGGTGGACAGAAGCGGGAATTTTTAAAAGCTATATGCCTTATTTATCAGCAAATTCAAGCGTTCGTAAATCTGCGAATACTCCAGATGGAATTGACTTTATGGATTACCGCTTAAGTGTTATTCCTGAATATATCAGAAGTGGTTATCTTGGAGATGTTGATGTTGCAATTGTTTCTGTTGCAGGAATTACAGAAGATGGAAAATTAAAACCATCTGTAGATTCTGGATATACACAAACAGTATTAAATTGTGCGAAAAAGATTATTTTAGAAATCAATCTTCAATCTTCAGATGAAATGTATTTACTTCATGATGTTTATGAACCAGGTGGACGTCCAAATCGTCAACCTATTCCAATTACAAAAGCAGATGATGTAATTGGTTCTCATTTTTATACTTGTGATCCAGATAAGGTTCTTGGAGTTGTTGTTACAGATGAACCTTTATTCCTTAGTCCTATGTGGCATCCACTTACTGCAGGTGATGCACCCCAAGAGGTACAACAGATTGCAACGAATTTTGTAGAATTCCTTAAAAAAGAAGTGGAAGAAGGCAGAATGAGCGAGGACTTACCACCAATTCAGACAGGTGGTGGTATGGTTGCCGGAACCGTATTGCGTGAAATGGGCAAAAATTTCACAGGAATGAAGATGTATACAGAAGCTGTATTAGAAGATGCAATGGAAATGCTTCGTGAAGGTAGTATAGATTTTATTTCAACTTGTGGATTTGGTTGTTCTGGTGCTACAACAGAGCATGTATTGAGACATCCTCGTGAATACGAAGGCAAATTAATGATGCGTCCTCTGGAAATTTCCAATCATCCAGAAGTTCTTCGTAGACTTGGATTAATCGGAATGAATAATATTGTAGAAGCAGATATTTATGGTAATATTAATTCTACTCACGTAAATGGAACTAGCATGATCAGTGGTATCGGTGGTGCATTAGATTTTGCACAAAATGCTGCATTACCATGTTACTTTACATTATCTACAGCTAAAAACGGAACGATGTCATGTATTGTTCCTTCCTGCTCACATATTGATATTACAGAGCATGAAGCTTGTATTATTGTTACAGAATATGGTGTAGCAGATTTACGTAATAAATCTCCTAGACAGAGAGTAGATGAGATGATTAAAATTGCACATCCTGACTACAGACCTCTGTTAAGAGAATACTATGATCGTGCATTAGAAGCATGCGCTCCAAATAGAGCTCATACTCCTGAAATATTAGAGGAGCTTGGAGATTGGCATATTCGAGCACGTGACACAGGAACAATGCTTCCTAAAAAATAAATTCTAAAAAGTGATTGATTTATCCGCCCTTGGGAATTGATTTCCAAGGGCGGATTTTTGTGAAAAGTTAATTATTTGATATTAATGGAGAGAATCCAAAATTTCGTGACAAATTTGGGAGAGACTTTTGGAATCAGTAGATATAATTATGTCAGCTGCTTGCATATATTTGTCTTGGCGTTCTTCTATTAATTTTGAAATATCATGAATATTTTTTTTGCCGTCTAAAATGGGACGAGACTGGCTTTGTTTTACTCTTTCTAAAATTGTTTCTGGTGTGGCTGTTAGTAAAATTACAGTTCCATGGTTTTTCATTAAATTAATGTTTTCCTTGCGAAGTACGATACCGCCTCCACAGGAAATGATGCTTCCGTTTTTTAGCAAAATTTTTTTTAAGAGTGCAGTTTCTAAATCTCGAAAATAAGATTCTCCATTTTCTTCAAATATTTCTGAGATTTCTTTTTTTTCATTTTCTACAATTAACTGATCCATTTCGAAACAAGGTAAAGATAACAGGTGACTTAATTGGTGAGAAACAGCGCTTTTTCCTGTTCCCATAAAGCCGATTAGGATAAGATTGGAATTTTGTAAAGAATTCATATATAAAATATAGCCTTTCTATCGTCATGAAAAGAGAGGCGGTCGCAACATTGGAGTATTTTTGTGCGACTGCCTCTAAATTATTTTGTTATTTGTTTATTTATTTTTTTCTGCGTTTTTTTCCAAACAGTATGGATAATGTTCCCATAGAACCTGCAAACATGGAACTAAATAATCCTATATTTGTCATATCTGCTGTTTTTGGCGTTTTATCAGTCTTTGTGGTTTTATTAATTTTCTTTTCTTTTACAGTTACTTGAATTGTTTTTTCTGTGGAAGCGCCATCTTTGTCAGTAACTTTATAAGTAACATGATAAGTACCAGTTTTTGAAGTATCTACGTCATTTTTGAGTACATTATCTTTTGTCAGCTTAAGTGCTCCATCTTCTTTATCTGTTGCGGATACTTTATTTAGAGGATCAAACTTATCACCTACAGTTAATGTAATATCTTCTGCGTTAATAACAGGAGGTGTATTGATAACTGCTGGTTTTGGATTTACAGTTACTTGAATTGTTTTTTCTGCGGAAGCACCATTTTTATCTGTAACTTTATAAGTAATATGGTAAGTGCCTGGGGTTGCAGTGTTTACATCATTTTTTAAGATACTGTCGTTTGTAAGTTTTATTTCGCCATCTTCTTTATCCGTTGCAGTTGCATGATCTAATGGATTAAAAGTATCACCTACGGTTAAGGTAATATCTTCTGCGTTAATAACAGGAGGTGTATTAGTAACTTCTCCTTGTTCCCATTTCGCATATAAGGTAATATCTTCTGTTACGGATGCGGCAAAATCATAAGGTTTTGAAAATTCTTCATCCAGATACCAGCCCTTAAAAATATAACCTTCTTTTGTAGGAACAGTTGGTTCTGTTGCTTGACTACCATTGGCGACAATCTGATCTTCTACGATACTGCCACCCATGGTATTGAATTTTACAGTACGGTCATCTACTTTGGTAAGCTCTGTGTAAAAAGTCCATTTGGTTGGTTTGCCATGGTCATCTTTACCTGCCTGTAAAATGGTTTGTTTTTCGCCAGCAGGTATTGTAAGAATATTTGTTGTTGCATCGAAAGAAGGATGTTTTTCTTTTGCAAAAACGTTGATTAGTGTAGGAGAAATAACCTTGCTTAAATCAACGGATTTACTACCATCTGGATTTACCGTATAGAAGCCATCTAAGTCGATAACGATATTTCCAGTATGCTCAGATACCAAATGGCAACCGATATATTTTGTCATACCAGCGGAAATATAAACGGTTTCTTGATTAACAGAGTGATGAGCTTTTTTTAAATTGTTACAGCCTCTGAAATCTAAGGTTTTTAGTTCAGGGTTATCGTCATATGTTATTTCTTTTAAATTTTTAAAATTACTAACGTCAATTGATTTTAAATGATTATAAGAACAATCAAAAGACTCTAAATTGGGTAAATCGATATTTAAGGATTCTAATTTCTTATTATTATATAGTGTAAGGCTGGTTAATTTATGCATTCCCTTTAAGGTGAAGGAAGATAAATCAGTATCTGAAATAGATAACTGTGTTAATTCTGTAAAATATTCAAGTCCCTGTGTGTTACTAATTGGTTCAATTAAAATAAAAATTGTTGTCACTTTATTAATTTCTGCCTGTGTTAAAACACCTTTTGAATTATTTTCAGTATCAAATCTTTTTTGAACGTAATTACGGAAAGCAGGGTCAGGGAAATGGGATTCGTCAATAGGAATACCTTTTATTTCCTCAGCTTTAGGCGTGGCTTCCTGTTCTGGAGCTGATTTTTCGGTGTCTTCCGGTTTTACTGGAGCTTCTGGAGCTGGTTTTTCGGTGTCTTCCGGTTTTACTGGAGCTTCTGGAGCCGGTTTTTCGGTGTTTTCTGGTTTTACTGAAGTTTCTGGAGCCGGTTTTTCAGTAGTGTCCGGTTTAACTGGAGTTTCAGTTTTTTCTCCTGAGGTTGTTTCTTTTGATTCTTCTTGTTGTATAGCTTCATTTTTTTCTTGGGCGAATACAGCATTAGGGGTTCCTGCAAGAACGGTTGTTGAGCTAAGTACAAGTGCAGAGCTGATTGCCGCTATCTTTTTTGCTTTCATAAAGGTAACTCCTTTCATCTTCTTTTGTAAAATTATAGCATATATTAGAAAAAAGAAAAAGAAAATTCGTAAAAAATAACAGTTTTTTTCTTAGAAGTTTTCTTGTTATATGAAATTTTATACA
>JARIAQ010000019.1 GCA_029257775.1 Blautia sp.
ATATATTCTGCAAGAATATTTTTGTTTGGGTTAGTAGATGTTATATTACTTACTGCATTTTGTTTGTTTCTACATGGAAGATTGCATATTACACTACTCGCTTTATTATCACAGTTTTTATTTCCTGCGGTAGTAACTGCTTGTATCTGCTTTGGAATGCTGTGTGGTAAAAAGAATGCAAGCGAAACAAATTCAACTGCGTTATGTATTTTGTGGAGTGTAGTCTGGTGGAGCGTAATAACTAATGAGAAAATATATACTCTTATAAAGCTTCCAGTATGGATATTCTTAATCGGAATTGGGTTTGTAATTCTTGGAAATTTAGTTTATAGAACAATACATGATTCTATTAAATATTAGGAGGGTTATAGATGGAATTAAAAATAACAAATTTATCTAAGAAATTTGGCGATTTTACAGCTGTTGACAATCTGAATGTTACAATGACAACGGGTGTATATGGCTTGCTAGGTGTAAATGGAGCAGGTAAAACAACATTGATGAGAATGTTATGTACTTTATTAAAGCCGACTAGTGGAGCGATATACTGTGACGGAAAAGATATTTTTAGTATGGATAGTGAATACAGAAAACTATTAGGATATTTGCCACAGGAATTTGGTTTCTATCCAGAATTTACAATAAAAGATTATCTTCTATATATTGCTTCATTAAAAGGGATAAGACCTATTGTTGCTAAAAAAAGAGTAAAAGAATTAGTAGCAAAGGTAGGATTGCAAAAAGCTATAAATAAGAAAATGAAAAATTTATCTGGTGGTATGAAACGAAGAGTTGGGATTGCACAAGCTATGTTAAATAATCCTAAAATTTTGATTCTTGATGAACCGACTGCTGGACTTGATCCTAATGAACGAATTCGTTTTCGAAATTTAATTAGTGAGTTGGCAGAGGAAAGATTGGTATTATTATCTACACATATAGTTTCAGATATTGAATATATAGCAAATGAAATTTGGTTGTTTAAAGATGGAAAGCTCATGCATAAAGGAAGTTCAGAAGAAGTGATAAACTCTATGCCGGAAAACGTGTGGGAATGTTATGTTGGAAAAAATGAAGTATCCTATTTTATGAATAAGTACAAGATTTCTAATATGAAAACAGAAGCTAATGGGGTTCTGTTAAGGATTATTTCTCTTGAAAAACCTATTGAAAATGCGAAATGTGTTGAAGCTTCACTAGAAGACGTATTTTTATACTATTTTGGAGAAAAGGCAGGTAATGAAAATGTTAAGATTTGAAGTAAAAAAAATATTTTCTAAACCCAAAAATAAAATTGCGGTTGTATTATTATTTATTGTATTGATAATAACCAGTATTTTGACGATAAACAGAGTGGAATATGTTGACGAAAATGGAAATCATTCTGTGGGAATTTCAGCGTCACATAATTTAAGAGAAGCTAAAAATGAATGGGCTGGATATTTGACCGAGGATACATTGCGTAAGGTTCTTGATGAAAATGCAGCTATAAATAGTTCGAAAGAAGCTTTGTCTGATGATATTGTAGAACAAGACAAAGCTTACGCAAAAAAACAAGGAATTGCAGGAATTATAGATGTTATCAATTCAGCGTTTAGTGGATATAGAGATTATGATTATTATGCGATTAATAATGTTTCGGAAGATGAAGTAGGTACAATTTATGAACGAAGAATTTTTACTTTGAAAAATTGGTTAGATTCGGGAGAAGAAACATTTACAATAGAGGAAAAGAATTTTCTAATTCAACAATACGAAAATTTAAAGACTCCATTCTATTATGAGTACGCAGATGGTTGGTCAGCATTGTTACAAAATATTTCAACATTTATTTTGATTCTGGCTTTAGTTATTGGATTCTTTGTATCGGGAATATTTTCAGATGAATTTCAAACAAAAGCTGATTCTATTTTCTTTTCAACCAAGTTAGGAAGAAATAAAGGTGTGTTATCTAAAATTGTGGCAGGTTTTAGTATAGTTTCTGTATTCTATATATTATTTATATTTTTATATACTTGTATTGTTCTTTTGGTACTGGGAGCAGATGGAGCAAATTGTCCAATTCAGTTAGACTTATGGCGAAGTGTATATAATGTTAATTTTTTGCAAGCATTTTTACTTATTGTACTTGGTGGATATGTTGGTACATTATTTGCTTCTTTACTGGCAATGTTGGTATCTGCAATCACACATTCTACAACAACGGCAATTATTGCACCATTTATTGTATTATGTGCGTTTCCGTTTTTAAGTAGAATTATTACGCTACCACAATTATGTTCATTTTTTCCAGACCAATTATTAGAGATATATATTGATATTAGAGAATCTGGGCTTATAAATCTAGGAGAAAAAGTAACAACAATCGCAACTTTTATCATTCCATTGTATGCGATTATCTGTTTAGTTCTACAACCGATTTTGTATAATATTTATAAAAGAGCAGAAATAAAATAAACGAAAAGAAAATTTTATAAGGCGGATATTGAAGCAATGATTGATGAAGCTATGAACACTACCGACCCAGAAGTGTAGGAAAATTTTAAAAAAGTATTTTGGAAATAAAGGCCCTACATCAGAAGAATATATTTACAAGATTACCATATTATGGAACATTTTAAGCGAAATTCTATACAATTATATACTACCTAACAGCATTTTATTAAAAACTGAATATCTTACAGCTTTAATAGCTCGTATAAAACTATATGTTTGGTGCGGGCTTTTTTCATACCTAAAAAATTTTAAAAAAAGTTTGGTTTCAACTTAACAAATCACACCTGCCGTTCCCTATATGGTGCGGAAAGAGGGATAACCACTTTTCACGTCGTAACGGAAAGGGGGTGAGATTGATGAAACCGTCTGACTTCCAGAAATCGTTGTAGAAAATCTGGCTGTCTGGGACGACTACGATACGGACTATACGATTTTCAATGTATGCGGTAGTGATATTCGTATTTGTGATGATGAACTGGCAGAAGCCTTGAAACATTTGTCTGAGCGTTATGATTTCTTCGAAATGAGCGATATCGAGATTGCAAAAAGACAAAATATTTCAAGAAATGGTGTTTTTCAAAACCGATACAATTCACTAGAGCTTATGAAAAAAATATTAAAGGAGAAAAAATAGCAAATAAAGCATACAATGAAAAAACCGTCCTACTATTTGCTTTCACAAGCAATGGACGGGGAGGAAAAAGCGATTGAAAAGATACTAGCACTTTATGACCCGTACATATCAAAATGCTGTTTACGTTCACTCTATGATGAATACGGCAATGTTTATATTGTTGTAGATATGGAGTTAAAAGGACTTATCCGAGAAGCACTTATCAAAATGATTTTAGGGTTTGATATTGTCTTAGAAATCGAAGAAGAATAACAAGCAGTAACTGCAGAGCATGCTTTTATATGAAAGCAACACGCTTTTGCCACAGCTCTTTGACAACTGAATAAAGCAGACAGATACGTTTGTGAGATAGCGAGCCACGGGGACTGTATGCCACGACCTATCCTCACAGAATAATGATACGTCCGCATGGTGCGGTTCTACCCACAAGAATGGGAATAGCTGAGATACTAACGGAGCTTTCCAAAACCGTCTGCCTGCTTATGTAACTTATAAAATAAGCATACAGTAAAGGGGGGACATTATGATTAATGATACTGATGTGTTAAATGATGTAATGTTCCAGCGAGGTAAGGTGTTGGAATATGAATAAAACGAAGATAAGAGCAACGGAACAGCCGATTGCTGTTGATATAGAGAGATTGTCTGCTATGTTATCTTGTGGTCGTGCTACTGCAAGAAAGATTGGCGAGCAGGCAGAGGAGTAAAAATTGTGATAGGTCGCAGGGGTCTTTATTCCATAGAAAAAGTCAAGAAATACTTGTTATATTTGGAAGAATAGAGCGATTTTCTATTTATGTTCTCTGGTGTGTGTAGTATAATAAGAAAGGACAAAGCACGCTGTGAGAACAAGAAAAGAGGCTTTTTCAGAAAGGAATGGTTCTCATGGCAATTAGTAGAAAAGACTCATAAGGAAGAAAATTAAGAGAGGGCGAAAACTGGTGTAATGACGGAAGATACAGTTATCGTTATACAGATGTAAGAACAGGTAAGAGATTGACAGTCTATGCACAAGATTTACCAGAGCTTCGGGAAAAAGAGAAGCAGCTTGCAAAGGATAAGAGCATTGAGGTGGACGGGTATTCGGGGTTTGCCTTTATAGCAAAATCGGGCAGACCGCTTATGCCGAATGGCGTAAATAGTGTTTTATATAACATTGTAGACGCATATAACAAAACCGAAGTAGAGAAAGCAAAAAAGAGCATAGGAAAGCGGAGCTGTTACCAAAGTTTTCAGTTCATGTAATGCGACACACAGCTTGCACCAGAATGGCAGAGTGCCGTATGGACGTAAAAGTTCTTCAATATATTATGGGACATGCTCATATAGATGTAACAATGGAAGTGTATAACCATATCGGAGAACTAACAAGGATTGAAAATGAGATTGCAAGATTGGACAATATGGTGTTAAATGCTTGACACCATAAAAAGAAAAAATGGTGTCAAATTGGTGTCAAAACAGAAAAAATCACAATTTCAAAAGAAATAAGATACTGCAAACCATTGATTTTAAAGGGTTTGCAAAAAATTAACGAAAATATTAGCACTCAAGACTTGACGTGGCTAATAATTGGTGTTATAGTAACACTAGAACAAAGAAATTAGTACAAATGGAGGGATTTTTTATGAATATTAGTAAATTTACGCAGAAATCACTTCAGGCTGTTCAAGATTTAGAAAAAACTGCTTATGAATTTGGCAATCAAGAAGTCGAACAAGAGCATTTGTTATACAATTTATTAAAGCAGGAGGACAGTCTGATTTTAAAACTTATTGAGAAAATGGAAATTCAAAAAGAACATTTTTTCAATAGAGTGGAACAGGCTTTAAATGCAAGAACCAAGGTATCAGGAGGACAGCCATATATCGGGCAATATCTAAATAAAGCACTGGTAACGGCTGAGGATGAAGCGAGAAATATGGGAGATGAATATGTTTCCGTAGAGCATCTGTTTTTGGCACTTTTAAATAATCCAAGTCCTTCTATGAAGAAAATTTGGAATGAATATGGCATTACTAGAGAGCGGTTTTTACAGGCACTTAGTACTGTCAGAGGTAACCAGAGAGTGACTTCGGATAATCCAGAAGTTACGTATGATACATTGAATAAATATGGGCAGGATTTAGTAGAAAAAGCAAGAGAGCAGAAATTAGATCCTGTAATTGGAAGGGACGGAGAAATTCGTAATGTAATCCGTATTTTGTCCAGAAAGACAAAGAATAATCCAGTGCTGATTGGTGAGCCAGGTGTTGGTAAAACAGCAGCTGTAGAAGGATTAGCACAGCGTATTGTACAAGGCGATGTACCGGAAGGATTAAAAGACAAGAAAATATTTGCTTTGGATATGGGGGCTTTAGTGGCAGGCGCAAAATATCGAGGTGAATTTGAGGAAAGATTAAAAGCTGTTTTGGAAGAAGTACGAAAGAGTGAAGGTCAGATTATTCTCTTTATCGATGAGCTTCATTTGATTGTAGGTGCAGGAAAAACAGATGGAGCCATGGATGCAGGGAATATGTTAAAACCAATGTTGGCTAGAGGAGAATTGCATTGTATTGGTGCAACAACCCTTGATGAGTATCGTCAGTATATTGAAAAAGATGCTGCTTTGGAGAGAAGATTTCAGCCTGTAACTGTAGATGAGCCTACTGTGGAAGACACTATTTCAATTCTAAGAGGGTTGAAGGAACGTTATGAAGTATTCCATGGTGTAAAGATTACAGATAGTGCCTTAGTTGCGGCAGCCACACTTTCTGACAGATATATCAGTGATCGCTTTCTTCCAGATAAAGCTATTGATCTGGTAGATGAAGCTTGTGCATTGATTAAAACAGAACTGGATTCTATGCCTACGGAATTGGATGAAATGCGCAGAAAAATTATGCAGATGGAGATTGAGGAAGCTGCATTGAAAAAAGAAAATGACAGGTTAAGTCAGGACCGTCTGGTTGATTTGCAGAAGGAAATGGCGGAATTAAGAGATGATTTTAATGCACAGAAAGCACAATGGGATAATGAAAAATCCACTGTGGAACGCCTTCAAAAGCTTCGTGAGCAGATTGAAGATATGAATAATCGAATTCAAAAAGCACAGAGAAATTATGATTTGGATGAGGCTGCAAAGCTTCAGTACGGAGAACTTCCAAAATTACAAAAACAGTTACAAGCAGAGGAAGAAAAGGTAAAAAATCAAGATTTATCTCTGGTTCATGAAAGTGTTACAGATGAAGAAATTGCAAGAATTATTTCCCGTTGGACTGGTATTCCCGTAGCAAAATTAACAGAGGGTGAGAGAAGTAAAATTCTGCATCTGGAAGATGAATTGCATAAACGTGTTATTGGACAGGATGAGGGAGTAACAAAGGTTACAGATGCCATTATTCGTTCAAAAGCAGGTATTAAAGATCCTACAAAACCTATTGGTTCTTTTCTGTTCTTAGGACCTACTGGTGTAGGTAAGACAGAGCTTGCCAAGACTTTGGCGGCAACGCTTTTTGATGATGAACAGAATATGGTTCGTATTGATATGAGTGAATATATGGAGAAATATTCTGTATCTAGATTGATTGGAGCGCCTCCGGGATATGTAGGATATGAGGAAGGTGGTCAGCTTACAGAAGCAGTGCGTAGGAAACCTTATTCCGTAGTTCTTTTTGATGAGATTGAAAAGGCACATCCAGATGTATTTAATGTACTTTTACAGGTGCTTGATGATGGTCGTATTACAGATTCTCAAGGTAGAACTGTGGATTTTAAAAATACAATTTTAATTATGACTTCTAATATTGGCTCGCCATATCTGTTAGAAGGAATTGAGGAAAATGGTGAGATTAAGCAAGAAGCAAGAGAGGCTGTTGAACGTGATTTAAGAGCACATTTTAGACCAGAATTTTTAAATCGTCTGGACGAAATGATTATGTTTAAGCCGTTGACAAAAGAAAATATTGGAGGTATTGTAGATCTTCTTTTAGTGGACTTAAATAAGAGATTAAAAGATCAGGAATTATCCATAGAATTGACAAAAGCTGCAAAAGATTATATTATTGAGGGCGGATATGATCCTGTTTATGGTGCTCGTCCGCTGAAAAGATACGTACAGAAATATGTGGAAACTTTAACAGCAAAATTAATTCTTGCAGGAAATATAAGTGCTGGTAGCAGGATTGTTATCGATGTAGAAAATAATGAATTAGTTGCCCATGAAAAGTGTGCAGAGTAAAGGAGAAATGCAATGATACCAAAAGATCCTGTAATGCTTTTGAGCTATATAAATACACAGCTTCGAGATTTTTATCCTTCTTTTCAAGGATTATGTGAAGAGAAAGGATTGAATGCAGAGGAAATTCAGACGAAGCTTTCAGGCATTGATTATATCTATGATGTAGATAGAAATCAGTTTGTTTAAAACAAAATTTAGAGATAGAAGAGAAAACCTTCCGGAATTTTACCGGAAGGTTTTCTTTGTAAATATAACCTTTATTATGATATACTTTACCATAGCAGTAACGTTGTGAGTCGTAATTTGAGGTAAGAGATGAAGAAGATTATAGTGATAGAAGACGATAAAGTTTTACGGGAGGCACTGACGGCCTTGCTTAGAGATAATGGATATGAGGTATGTCAGATGGTGAAATTTGATAAGGTAGAAAAGCAGATTGTGGAGGAAAAGGCAGATTTGGTTCTTTTAGATATTATTTTGCCTAATACAAATGGACAGGAAATTTTGAGAAATTTAAGGGATATTTCCAATGTTCCGGTGATTATGCTTACCAGTAAAACAGGGGAGATTGATGAAATTTTAGCAATGAGTTATGGGGCAGATGACTATATTATAAAACCTTATAATCCAACCCTTTTGCTATTGAAAATAGAGGCATTTTTTCGGAGGTTGAAACCTCAGGAGCAACAGGAAGAAATAGAGTATAGGGGTGTCTTTTTAAATCCTTTAAAAAGTACATTGCGTAATCAGGACAAGGAAATCATACTATCTAAAAATGAGATTTCTATTTTTCATTATCTGTTAAAGCATCGGGGGAAAATTGTATCAAGAGATGAACTTATGGATTATTTATGGGACTGCAATGATTTTATAGATGATAACACATTGACTGTAAATATTAATCGGTTGAGAAAAAAGCTGGAGGAAATACAGCTTGTAGGTGTAATTGAAACGAGAAGAAGACAGGGATATATTTTAATATGAGCATAAAAGAATATATAAAAGACCACAGGACTTGTATTTTGATTTTTCTGATATGTATGGGAATTACAGAAGGAATTTTTCTGCTTTTTGATTTAAGTGTTGCTTTGCAAATTTTTGTTTTTATAGTTTTATTTTTAGGAATTTTCACAGCGGGGATTTATGATTATTATAGAAGAAAGATTTTTTACCATGATTTAGAGCAGAAACTTCAAAAATTGAAAGAAAAATATTTGTTGATGGAAATGCTGGAAAAACCGGAGTTTCTGGAAGGGCAGATTTTTTATGATGTGTTATGGGAAATGCAGAAATCCATGAATGATGAAATTTTTCTACAGATACGGAAAAACAATGAATTTAAGCGGTACATAGAAACTTGGGTACATGAGGTAAAACTGCCTATTGCCAGTATTCGCATTATTCTTCATGAATATAAGGATACATCAGCCAGAACTTTAAAAGAACAGGTGGGACGGATTGAAAGCTATGTTGAACAGGTACTTTATTACCTCCGCAGTGAAGTACCGGAAAAGGATTACAGAATTGCACCCTATTCTTTAAAAAATCTTACTGATCAGTCTATTTTGGAAAATAGGGATAGTTTAATTTTAAATAAAGTAAAAATTATTCAGGAGACACAGGACATTTCGGTGTATACAGATGAAAAATGGCTACGTTTTATTTTAGGACAGATGATCAGTAATGCAGTAAAATATAAAAAAGAGGATAGTATTCTTCGAATATGGAGTCAACAGGATGGAAAACACAGTTTTCTGCATATTTGGGATAATGGTATTGGGATTGCCAAGGAAGATTTACCCAGAGTTTTTGAAAAGTCCTTTACGGGGAAGAATGGCAGAATACAGCAGGCATCTACGGGAATGGGATTGTATTTATGTAATACCCTCTGTAAACGTCTGGGACATAGACTGACCATAGAGTCTGAGGAAGGAGAATATACAGAAGTTACCATAGAATTTCATGAAAATGAATATTTAGATGTTTTGAGATAACCTTACAGTAATGTAAGGTTATTTTATACAAAAAAATGGTTTGGATATGAGAAAAAACGTATAATGATACTTGAAAAAAGTTGGAGGTAGATATGGGAACGTTATTAGAAGTTCAAAATTTAGTGAAATTTTATGGCAATAAAACAAGTCTTACAAAGGCTGTCAATGACATTAGTTTTCAAGTAAATAAAGGAGAATTTGTGGCGATTATGGGAGCCAGCGGTTCCGGAAAAACAACACTTTTAAACTGCATTTCTACCATTGATAAGGTGACCAGTGGTTACGTTTGGGTAGAGGGAAAAGATATTACCAAATTAAAAGGTAATGCATTGACGAAATTTCGAAGGGAGCAGTTGGGATTTGTTTTTCAGGATTTTAATCTTTTAGATACTTTAAATGGTTTTGACAATATTGCGTTAGCCCTTCAGATACAGGGAAAAAAACCGACAGAGATCAAGAAAAGAGTAGAAGAAATCAGCGAAAAACTCCATGTTACAGAGACCTTAACGAAATACCCTTATGAAATGTCAGGAGGACAGCGCCAAAGGATTGCCTGTGCAAGAGCCATGGTGACAGAACCTTCTCTGGTTTTGGCAGATGAACCAACTGGGGCTTTGGATTCTCAAAGTGCAGGGATGTTTCTTAGCAGTCTTCAATATATGAATGAGGAACTGCAGGCTACGATTTTAATGGTAACCCATGATGCCTTTTCTGCAAGTTATGCAAAGCGTGTGTTGTTTATGAAAGACGGGAAACTGTTCCATGAACTGAGAAGAGGGAGTAATGATAGGAAGGAATTCTTTAACGAAATTATTCATGTGATTTCCCTTCTGGGAGGTGATTTAAATCATGTTGTTTAAACTTTCCGGAAAGAATTTTAAAAAGAGTATTCGTGATTATTTTGTGTATTTTTTCACCTTGATTTTAGGTATAGCTGTTTTTTATATTTTCAATGCGATTGAAACCCAGACTGCTATGATGGAACTAACCAAGGCGAAGGCAGAGATTCTTGATATGATGAACAGAATTTTAGAGGTTGTCAGTATTTTTGTATCATTTATTCTAGGATATCTGATTGTATATGCCAGTCGTTTTATGTTGAAAAAAAGAAAAAAAGAGTTTGCTGTTTATTTAACATTAGGTATGAAAAAAACACAAATTTCAGGAATGCTGTGGATAGAAACGGTCTTTATGGGGATTATTTCTTTGGGAACAGGTCTACTTGTGGGAATCGGATTATCTCAGTTTATGTCTCTTTTTGTATCAAAAATATTTGAAGCAGATTTATCAAAATTTGTATTTACAATATCGGGAAAAGCCATTGTCAAATCAATTTTATATTTTCTAGTGATTTATATGGTGGTGATGATTTTAAATACGTGGGAAATCAGTCGTGCCAGGCTTATTCGTTTCCTTACTGCTGAAAAGAAAAAAGAGAAGAATATTTTGAAAAATCCCATTCTCAGTGTTTTGATTTTTATTCTGGGATGGGTGATTTTGGGATATGCTTATTATAATGTAACAGGTAACGTACAGGTTCTTATCACTGAGGTGGATGTATTTACACAAATTATTCTGGGCATTATTGGAACTTTTCTGGTATTTTGGTCTGTTTCTGGATTTTTTACAGCTATGGCAGGGAAAGTACCGAAGGTCTATTATAAGGGATTAAATTCTTTTACAGTAGGAGAAATCTCGAATAAGTTAAATTCCATGGTGGTATCTGCATCTATAATCTGCCTGTTACTTTTTATGACAATTTGTATGATTACTTCTGTATTCACCAGAAAAGCATATAAGGAAAAGATGGTAGATGAGTTGGCCCCAATGGATATTTCTATGTCAAAAGCAGTGATAGAAGATCATAAGGGGATTAGGGAGGTGCTTCAAGAAAAGAACCTATCTATGAATGCGTTTTGTGATATTACAGAGGCATACTCTTTTCATTGTGAGGAGATTACAAATGCAGAGGTTTTGGGCAATTATTTTAAAAAAAATGCAGACAAATATGGAGAAGAATTTGCAAGGAATTCTTTAGAAGTTATGAAAGTAGGAGACTATAATCGGTTTGCCAAAATGTACCACCAGAAGACCTACAACTTAAAGGAAAATGAATATGTAATTGTAGCCAATCAAGATGGCGCAGTACAGTTGTGGAATGAAGGATTTAAGGAAAACCAAGAAATTACTTTTCAGGGAAAAACATATCATGCAAAGGAAACCATTTGTCAAGATGGATTTATAATGATGAGTTATGAAAAGTGGAATCAGGGAATTTTGCTTCTTCCAGATGAGACTGATTTATCCCAATCTAAGAAATTTTGTAATTATATTGCTGCTAATTATAAAAATGACAGTAGAAAATTTCGAAATATGATTGATGAGCAGATTGCAAATAATTTAAAAAATTCATGGAAGGCGGATTATCCTGTAATTGCAGTTACTTATTCTAATATTTTAGATGATAGTATTGGTACAAGTGCTATGTATATTTTTCTGGGGATGTATTTGGGAATTAGTTTCCTGTTGTCAGGGGCGGCAATTTTGTCTCTAAAAGTTCTTTCTGATGCTGCAGACAGTAAAGAGAAATATGAAATTTTGAGGAAATTAGGATGCCAAGAAAGAAAAATCAGAGCAGTGGTATGGAAACAAAACAGCATGTTTTTTGGACTGCCTGTTTTTGTTGCAGGTATTCATTCTATATTTGGTATTCAGGTATGTAACCAACTACTTTCTGTTTATGGAGAGCAGAGTATTTTACCGGGACTTATGGCAGCAGTCGTTCTGGTTCTGTTTTTCTATGGAGGATATTTTTTGATTGCGCAGTTGTGCTCTTTAAGAATTATAAAAGGTGGAAAATAGTGAAGAAAAATAAGAACCTAAAAAAATCAATCTATGGATTATTTATTATTTATTTCATTGTCGTAACGTGGATTATTTTATTTAAAATGGAATTAGACATTTCTCTCTTGCGGAATATGAATTTCAGAAATATAAATTGGATTCCTTTTTCTGAGCCTTTGGTGGTAAGTGGGAAAGTTGATGTATCAGAAATGATTTTGAATACGATTGTGTTTATTCCATTTGGCATATATCTTTCTATGATAAAGGAAAAGTGGAATTTTATTCAAAAACTTCTCCCAATGTTTGGGACAAGTCTGTTATATGAAGTAATGCAATATATTTTAGCCATTGGCGGAAGTGATATTACGGATTTGATTACAAATACTTTGGGAGGAATCCTTGGTTTGGGAATATATTTCCTTTGTTTCAAACTGTTAGGTAAGAATACTATAAAAGTTTTTTATATCCTTTCGGTTACAGGCACCATTTTCATGGTTATGCTGTTAGGATTGTTGACAATTGCCAATTTGTAAATATAAAAAAATGCATAAGAAATCTTTATATATTTTGAAATTTATGGTGTATACAATGTATAAAGATTTCTGATATGCATTTTTTTAGAATGACTTTTTGTTTTACTCATCCCAACCTTCGTAAAAGCGAATGTTTACGGAAATATTTCTTACAATATCCCCTTCTTTTAAATTCATATCGCTAACATCTGAAACAGATGGCAATGAGCAGTCTTCTTCAGAAAGTTCAAGACTAATCCAGTTGTAAGCAGCTTCATTAGCGTTATCAACAGCGTCTTCTAGAGTATCTCCTTTTGCATAGCAACATTCTAAATCAGGAAAATATCCCTGATAACTTCCATCATCTGTTTTGCTGAAAACAGCAGGATATATAAATTTCATAGTAAACTCCCTTCTAAAACAAAATACTATATGTTAATGAAATATAGTATAACATGATACACATAGTGCTTCAACTGTTGCAAGGTTTTTCAGTTCATGATAGTATAAAGAGATTAGGAAAGGTAAAGGAGAACAAAGATGAGTTCTTATGAAAGTTTTGCCAGTGTGTATGATATGTTTATGGACAATATTCCATACAGAGAATGGTGCAGATATTTGATTAGTCTTTTACAGGAATATGGTGTATCAGATGGTTTGGTTTTAGAATTGGGCTGTGGAACAGGTAAAGCTACAAGACTTTTGTCAAGAGCAGGATATGATATGATAGGAATTGATAATTCTTCCGATATGCTGGAAATTGCTCTCGAAAAAGAAAGAAAAATGAAGGAAGATATTTTGTATCTTTTACAGGATATGCGTTCCTTTGAATTATATGGCACGGTACGTGCAATCGTTTCTGTATGTGATAGTATAAATTATGTTATTGAGCCAGATGATTTGCTTAAAGTATTTAAATTAGTCAATAATTATCTTGATCCTGGCGGAATATTTATTTTTGACATGAATACCAAATATAAATATGAAGAAATTTTAGGTGAGACTACCATTGCAGAAAATCGAGATACAGCCAGCTTTATCTGGGATAATTATTATGATTGTGAAGAACAGATTAATGAATACGATTTAACACTGTTTATTCCAGAGGAAGAAGCAGGAAAGAATATGTACAGAAAGTATGAAGAAATTCATTATCAGAGGGCGTATGACATAGAAGAGGTAAAAAATCTTCTTGCAAAGGCGGGTATGGAACTTGTAGCTGTATATGACGCTTTTACTCGTCGACCGCCTAGAGCGGTTAGTGAGAGAGTGCATATTATAGCCAGAGAAAAAGGAAAAACGAGACAATAGGAGAAAAAGAAAGATGAAAGACTATATTGTAAGAGCTACTGCAGCAAATAGCCAGATTCGTGCATTTGCTGCTACAACAAAAGAGATGGTAGAGTTTGCCAGAGCAGCACATAATACCAGTCCAGTTGCAACTGCGGCGTTGGGACGTCTTTTAACAGCAGGCTCTATGATGGGTGTTATGATGAAAGGTGAGAAAGACCTTTTAACTTTACAGGTAAAAGCAGGAGGTCCATTAAATGGAATGACTGTGACTGCAGACTCAAAAGGAAATGTAAAGGGTTATGTGGGAAATCCCAATGTGGTTATCCATGCCAATGAAAAAGGAAAATTAGATGTTGCCGGCGCCGTAGGCGTAGGGTTTATGAATGTTATTAAAGATATGGGATTAAAAGAACCTTATGTAGGGCAGACTGTTTTACAGACTAGTGAAATTGCAGAGGATTTAACTTATTATTTTGCTACCAGTGAACAGGTACCTTCTTCTGTAGGATTAGGTGTTCTTATGGAAAAGGATAATACAGTGAAACAGGCAGGAGGATTTATTATTCAGCTTATGCCATTTACAGAAGAAGCAGTTATTGAAAAATTGGAAGAAAATCTGAAAAATGTAACTTCTGTAACAGAATTGCTGGAAAAGGGACATACTCCAGAAAGTCTTTTAGAAACTATTCTTTCAGGATTTGATCTTGAAATAAATGAAAAAGTACCGACGCAATTTCATTGTAACTGTACAAAAGAACGAGTAGAGAAAGCATTGATTAGTATTGGAAGAAAAGAGATTCAAGAGCTGATTGACGAAGGAAAAGAGATTGAAATGAATTGTCATTTCTGTAATAAGAATTATATTTTTACTGTGGAAGAGTTGAAAAATATTTTAAAAGCTTGTAGAAAATAAAAGAAGCAGGAAAGGTGTGGTAAGTAATGAAGGATGGTTTCATAAAAGTAGCAGCAGCAACACCACAAATTGAGGTGGCAGATTGCATCCATAACACACAGGAAATTATTAAAAAAGCAAAAGAAATGAGTGAGGCAGGCGCTAGAATTCTGGTATTCCCAGAGCTGTGCATCACAGGATATACTTGCCATGATTTATTTTTTAATGAAACTTTATTACAGTCAGCAAAAGAACAGCTTTTGGTTATAGCAGAGGAATTAAAAACTACGGAAGGATTGATTTTTGTAGGACTTCCTTTGGAATATAATGGTAAGCTTTATAATACGGCAGCAGCCATTAACAGAGGACAAATTTTGGGGATTATTCCAAAACACAGTATCCCAAATTATGGTGAATTTTATGAAGCTAGGTATTTTACTTCTGGCAGAGATATAGAAGGAGAAATCAGGCTGGGAGATAGTATGGTTCCTTTTGGAAGTAAAGTATTGTTTCAATGTGAAGAAATGCCTCAGCTTTGTGTTGCTGCAGAAATTTGCGAAGATGTATGGACACCTGCATCACCAGGACTATTTCATGCTATGGCAGGTGCAAATGTAATTGTAAACTTATCTGCCAGTGATGAAGTTGCAGGAAAATCAGAATATCGCAGAGAGTTGGTTAAAGGTCAGTCTGCAAGGTTGTTATGTGGATATGTATATGCTACTGCCGGAAATGGAGAGTCTACGCAAGATTTGGTTTTTGGGGGACAGAACTTAATTTGTGAAAATGGAAGTATTCTTGCAGAGGCACAGTTATTTAAAAATGAAACGGTTTATGCAGTTTTGGATATTCAGAAACTTCGTGGAGAGAGAAGGAGAATTTCTACATGGTTGGAAGAAAAGGGTGAGAAGCATCTCCATATTGCTTTTCATTTACCAATAGAAAAAACTGCGCTTGAAAATAATTTTGCAAAAAATCCCTTTGTGCCGGATTGTGCAGTAGAAAGAGCGAAACGATGTGAGGAAATTCTCTCTATACAGGCAATGGGTCTAAAAAAGAGAATGGAGCATACGGGATGTAAATCTGCAGTTTTGGGGATTTCAGGAGGTTTAGACTCCACTCTTGCACTTCTTGTTACAGCAAGAGCTATGGATTTTATGGGACTGGATAGAAAGCATATTACCGCAGTTACAATGCCGTGTTTTGGGACAACAGATAGAACCTATACAAATGCTTGTCAGTTGACCACAGGCCTTGGTGCAGAGCTTTTGGAAGTAGATATTAAAAAAGCTGTTTTACAGCATTTTCAAGATATTGGTCATGATTATAATGTACATGATGTTACTTTTGAAAATGCACAGGCAAGAGAGAGAACACAGGTCATTATGGATATTGCCAATCAGCAAGGTGGTATGGTAATCGGAACAGGAGATTTTTCAGAACTGGCACTTGGATGGGCGACGTATAATGGAGATCATATGTCTATGTATGGTGTGAATGCAGGTGTGCCAAAGACAATGGTGCGACATTTAGTTTCTCATTATGCAGATACCTGCCAAGAAGAGCAGATTGCAAAGATTTTGAAAGATGTTTTAGACACACCAGTAAGTCCGGAGTTATTACCACCAAAAGAAGGGAAAATTGCACAGAAGACAGAAGACTTAGTAGGACCATATGAACTTCATGACTTTTTCCTATATTATATGTTGCGTTTCCATTTTTCACCATCTAAGATTTATCGTATTGCCAAGAAAACTTTTGACGGGATTTATACAGAAGAAGAAATTTTAAAATGGCTGAAAAAGTGCTACTGGAGATTTTTTTCACAGCAGTTTAAGCGTTCCTGTCTGCCAGATGGACCAAAGGTAGGAAGTATATCTGTTTCACCAAGAGGAGATTTGCGTATGCCAAGTGATGCTTGTGTGAGAATTTGGATGGACGAAATAGAGAAGCTGTAAGAAAAGAGGGCATATAATGAAGGCGGTTGTATACAAAGAAAAAGGAAAGATTGCCATAGAAGATTGACCATATCCCGTGTTGGAAAAGGACACAGATGCAATTATAAAAGTTACGTTGATAACGATTTGTTCTGGCGACATTCATATTAAGCATGGGGCAGTGCCAAAAGCAGTGCAGGATACTATATTGGGACATGAATTCGTAGGTGTTGTGGAAGAAGTGGGAAAGTGCGTTAAGAAGGTAAAAAAAGGTGATAGAGTAGCAGTGTACAGATCCCCATGGAGGATGGGCATTAGGATGTAGAATTGATGGTGGACAAACACAATATGTAAGAATGCCTTTTGCGGATAATGGTTTAACAAAAATACCGAATCAGGTTACGGATGAGCAGGCCTTATTTGTAGGTGATATTTTATCTACGGGATATTGATAATAGGTGCTGGCCCTACGGGTTTATGTACAATGATGTGCGCTCGTCTTTATAGTCCGGCTAAAATTATTGCATTAGATACAGATGAAAGTAGATTGGAAACTGCATACAGACAGGGATTAATAGTGGCAATGTACGAGGAAAATCAGAGTATACCTCTACCGTTCATGTATGGGAAAAATCTCACTTTTAAGACAGGTGGAGCAGATGGTAGTGACTGTGGGAAAATTATGGAATTGATTGAAAAGGGAAGATTAGATACCAGCTGTTTGATTACTCATCGTACAACTTTTGATAAGATTTTAGAAGCTTATGATGTATTTGAAAGTAAAAAAGACGGTATAATAAAATATGCAGTAAAAGTAAGTTAGAATTTAGGGGCTGTGATGTAAACAGCCCCTCTTTTCAATCCATTTTTGCTTTGTCTAATGCACGATCAATGGCTTCTAAAAGAAGCATAGAGGTATACTTATTTTCCTCAGAATATGTAATGTTTTCTGTGGATTGTGTGGTATAAATCTGTTTGGAGAGTGCATCAAGGGCAGGCTCTACCAGAGGGTACATGGCAGTAGTAGTTTCACTGAGATTGACAAGAGAAATAGAATTGATATGGTTTTCATCTACTGTAACCTCTACATCAAAAGTATTGTCATTTAATGTAATAGGGGTGGTATAAACCCCTGCATGATATATGGCATCTGCATTGGCAGGATTTGCATTTTTATTTTTTCCAAACATTAAAAAAAGCAAAATGGCCAATACAACGGCCAAAATTACAAAAATTCCAGTGTAAATAATTTCCTTTGTATGTAAAACGACAATTTTGGTTTTTGAACTCATGGCTGCACCTCCCATATTTCTTTTTATAGCATATTACAAAAACAAGAAAAATATACCTAATATTTTCAATTGCTTCCATTGGAATTTTAAAGAAATTCATGTTAAAATGAACAGCGAAAGGAGAAAGAAATCGATCATGAACATAAAAAAACAATATAAAGGAATTTTCTACATTATTTTATCTGCATTTTGTTTTTCTCTTATGGATATGTTTGTCCGTATGTCGGGGGATTTGCCGGCTATACAGAAAAGCTTTTTCAGGAATGTTGTAGCTGCTGTTTTTGGCTGTATTTTAGTGTTAAAAGATAAAGAGTGTTTTCAGTGGAAAAAAGGAAGCGGAAAGTATTTAATTTTACGTTCTATGTTTGGTACATTGGGGATTTTATGTAATTTCTATGCAATTGACCATCTGGCCTTAGCAGATGCATCAATGCTTAATAAAATGTCACCATTTTTTGTGGTGATTTTCAGCTTTTTACTATTAAAAGAAAACGTGACTATTATGCAGACACTTTTTGTTATAGGTGCATTTTGTGGAAGTTTATTTGTGGTAAAACCAACAGTTTCTAATCTGGACTTAGTACCATCGTTAATTGGACTTTTAGGTGGACTTGGTGCAGGTGCAGCTTATACTATGGTACGAAAATTAGGAACCATAGGAGTAAAAGGCCCCTTTATTGTATTTTTCTTCTCCACTTTTTCCTGTGTAATAACCTTACCATGGTTGATTTTTGATTATCATGCCATGACTGTGGCACAGGTTATTATTTTGTTAATGGCAGGACTTTGTGCAGCAGGAGGACAATTTGCAATTACAGCAGCGTATTGTTATGCACCGGCAAGTGAAATATCCATTTATGATTATACAAAAATCATTTTTTCTATGATTTTAGGATTTGTTATGTTTAAACAGATTCCTGATTTTTATAGTTGGATTGGATATATTATTATTTGCTTGATGGCGGTTCTTATGTTTTTCTATAATAAAAGGAGAGATACGAGATGAAATATAGATTATTAGTATTAGATATTGACGGGACGGTAACTAATTCCCAAAAGCAGGTGACAGAGAAAACGAGAAATGCGATTTTAGATTTACAAAAAAGAGGAATTCCAGTAGCGATTGCTTCAGGAAGACCTCCTCAAGGAGTGTATGCTATTGCTGAAACATTGGGATTTGATAAATTCGGAAGTTATATTATGCCATTTAATGGAGCAAGAATTATTAATTTTAAAACGATGGAGTGTATTTATTCGAAGACACTTCCACTGCATCTTCCTGGAAGATTGTGTCAGGATGCAATAGATAATGGTATTGGTATTATTACTTATCATGAAGATGAAATTATTGCAGGTACACAGCCTGATGAATATATGGATATTGAGGCAAAAATTACAGGTCTTCCTATTGTATATCATAAAGATTTTAGAAATTATGTGAATTTCCCTGTAAATAAATGTCTTATGACGGGAGCACCACAGGATTTAGAAGCATTAGAACCGGTATTTGCGGAGAAATATTTTCATGAAGCACAGATTTTTCGATCAGAGCCATATTTTTTAGAAGCTACGCCTAAAAATGTGGATAAAGCCTATTGTTTGAAACATCTTTTGGGGATTTTAGGAATTGAAAGAGAAGAAATGGTATGTTGTGGAGATGGATTTAATGATATTTCCATGGTGCAATTTGCTGGTCTTGGTGTGGCTATGGCAAATGCACAGGATAAGGTCAAGGCGGTAGCAGATTATGTCACTATTTGTGACAATGATCATGATGGAATTGCAGAGGTTATTGAAAAGTTCTTTTAAGATCAATAGGAGGTTTTTATGGCATTACAATTTATTTTCGGCGGAGCAGGTGCAGGAAAATCTTATTATATTTACAATGATATTATACAGCAGTCCATAGAAAATCCTCAAAAAAAGTATTTGATTTTAGTACCTGAACAGTTTACTATGCAGACACAAAAGGAACTGGTTACCATGCATCCTAGAAAGGGAATTGGTAATATAGATGTGTTAAGTTTTGAACGTCTGGCATTTTGCGTGCTTACGGAAATGGGAGAAAGTCAGAGAACGCTTTTAGAAGAAACAGGAAAAAGCATGGTGCTTAGAAGAGTTGCACAGGAAAAGAAAAATGAGTTGAAAATTCTGGGTGCTAAAATGGATAAGCAGGGATATGTTTCTCAGATGAAATCTATGGTATCAGAGTTGCGGCAGTATGAGATTTCCACAGGAGATTTGGAGGAACTTTTGGAGGATTTTTCATCTTCTCCAGAGTTGTATTATAAATTGCAAGATATAAAAATATTATATCAGGGATTTTTTGATTATTTATCAGGCAATTTTATTACACAGGAAGAAGTTTTGGATGCTATGGGAAGGGTGGCTCCTTTGTCTAAAAAACTACAAGACAGTGTATTGGTTTTAGATGGATATACAGGTTTTACACCTATTCAGATGCAACTTTTAGAAACACTTTTAGGTATTTGCAATCAGATTTATGTGACAATTACCATTGCACCGGGAGAAGATCCTTATAAGATGGGAAGCCCACATGAGTTATTTTATTTAAGTAAACAAACCGTGGGAAGTCTTTGTAAAATTGCAAAGGAGAAAAAGGTTGTATGGGAGGAATACTGGATACCGGAAGGAAAAGATACCTATCGTGGAAGGTTTTTGGACAATCCTCCTATGGCTTTTCTGGAACAAAATATTTTCCGATATAGAAAGAAACAGTATGGAAAAGCGCAGAATGCAATTCAAATTTATGAAGCGCAAAATCCTGCAAGTGAAATGGAGATGGTTGCGGGACAAATTCGTCATCTTGTGCGGACACAAGGGTATCGTTACAGAGATTTTGCAGTGATTACAGGTGATATGCAGGAATATGCACCAGTGTCATCAAGAGCGTTTGCCAGGTATAAAATACCTTGTTTTATAGATGAAAAGCATTCTATATTTCTCAATCCGTTTGTGGAATATTTGCGGGCGGCTGTAGATGTAATTGTAGAAAATTTCAGCTATGAAAGTGTATTTCGTATGTTACGCTGTGGATTAAGTGATATTTCCACAGAGGAAGTAGATCGGTTAGAAAATTATGTGATTGCCATGGGGATTCGTGGCTTTGCACGCTGGCAACAGGAGTGGGTGAGAAGTTATAAAGGCGAAGATTCAGAAGAATGTGTACAGATTGATAAAATCAGAGCGGCTCTTGTGGAAAAGTGGGAACCGTTTTATAAAAAAATGAAGACAGCAGATGGTTCTGTAAGAAGGTATGCAGAGGCTTTATATCAGTATATAACTGCCAATAAAATTCAGGAAAAATTAAATCTATATACAAATACTTTTGAGGCAGAAGGGAAACTTTCTTTGGCAAAAGAATACAGTCAGATTTATGAAATTGTTATGAATTTGTTGGATAAGTTGGTGGAAATACTTGGAGATAAAAAGGTTCGTATCCGAGAATTTAAAGAAATTTTGGAAACAGGACTTTCAGAAGCTAAAGTGGGTATTATTCCTCCATCTTCTGATCAAGTTTTAGTCGGAGACATGGAGAGAACTCGATTAAAAGATATTAAAATTGTGTTTTTTGTAGGTGTAAATGAAGGAAAAATTCCTAAGGAACAACAGACCGGAAAATTGTTATCTGATTTAAATAGGGAAGAATTAAAAGAATCTTTAAAAGACAGAGGCTTATCTTTAGCACCTACGGCGAAGGAAAATCTTTATACGCAAAAATTTTATCTCTATTTAAATATTACAAAACCCAGTGAAAAAATTTATCTTTCATACAGTAGATTAAGCAGTAGTGGAGAGGCACTTTCCCCTTCTTTTTTAATTGCACAGATACAGAAAATATTTCCAGATGCCATACGAGATTGTGAGATTCCTTTATTCGCGGAGAGCAAGTATGGGGCGCTGGATAAATTATCAGAGGAATTAAGAAAACAGGATAGGATGTCACCGGTATTTGAAGAGCTAATGAACTGGTTTACTTCACAAGAGGATTATAAGTGTCTGGTAAATAAGCTTGTTGATGCGGCCTATTATGTGAATCCACAGGAAAGTATTAGTAGAGGTGTGGCAGAGGCTCTTTACGGAACAGAACTTTCCAATAGTGCTAGTAGATTGGAACAGTTTGCAAAATGTGCCTGCTCACATTTTTTAAGCTATGGGTTGATGTTAAGAGAACGTGTTCGTTATCAGTTTAGTATGGCAGACATGGGCACATTGTTGCATAACAGTCTTGATTTGTTTGCACGAAAAGTGAGGGAACAGGGCAAGAACTGGGTGGAATTAGAGGACGAAGAAAGAGATATTCTGGCAGAAGATTGTGTAACAGAAGTTGTAGAAAAATCGGGAGAAACGATTTTATTAAGCAGTGCAAGAAATGCTTATACGATCAATCGTGTGAAACGTATGGTAAAACGAAGCGTGTGGGCATTGCAAAATCAGCTAAAGCAAGGGGAATTTTATCCTGTTCTTACAGAGTGGGCATTTGGAGAAAATGATAATATAGATAGCCTAAACTTTGATTTGGATTCAGGGCAAAAGCTCCATTTAAAGGGACGAATTGATCGAATAGATATATGCCAAGATAAAGAAAATCATCTTTATGTTAAGGTGATTGATTATAAATCAGGTACAACACAGTTGGATTTGATAAAGCTTTACTATGGTCTACAAATACAGTTAGCTCTTTACTTAAATGCAGCTCTTGAGTTGGAAAAAAAGCGTTTTCCAGATAAAATTGTGGAACCGGCAGGGGTGTTTTATTATAATACGAAAGATCCTATTTTAAATAAGGAAGATGTGAAAAATCCGGAAAATCCCCAAGAAGAAATTTTAAAGAAATTGAAAATGGATGGGATTTGTAGTTCGGATCCGGAAATTCTACAAAAATTAGATAGAAAACTGGCATTGGGAAAAGGTGTAGAGTCTTTGGCTGTGCCTGTAAAATATACGGCAAAAGGAACGTTTTCCAGTAACTCTAAGGTGGCAAATAAGGAAGAATTTGCCATTATGATGGAGTATGTACAGGATAAAGCAAAGAAAATAGGTAAAGAGATTTTAAAGGGGAATACTAGCGTAGATCCTTTTGAGCGACAAAAGGAAAATGCCTGTGAATATTGTCCTTATAAAGAAGTTTGTGGTTTTGATGAAAAACTTCCGGGATATGGATATCGTAGGTTAGAAAATTATCAATCCAGTGAACTGTGGAAATTAATGGAAGAAGAAATGGAAAGGGGGGAGAAGTAGATGAGTGTTTCATGGACAGAGGATCAGCAAAAAGTAATTGATACAAGAAACTGTAATATTCTAGTTAGTGCAGCTGCTGGAAGTGGAAAGACAGCAGTTTTGGTAGAACGAATTATTCAAAGAATTACAGACAAAAACAATCCTGTGGATATTGATGAGCTTTTAATTGTAACTTTTACAAGAGCTGCTGCAGGAGAAATGAAAGAGCGTATTCGACTGGCTATTGAGAAGAAGCTGGAAGAAAATCCAGATCAGGAACATTTACAAAGACAGAGTACTTTAGTGCACCATGCGCTGATTACTACTATTGACAGTTTTTGTGCTTACATCGTAAAGAATTATTTTCATTTGATTGATTTGGATCCATCTTATCGTATGGGGGATGAAGGAGAAATGCGTCTTTTGCAGGCGGATGTGGCAGATGCTGTTCTGGAGGAAGCTTATATGAATGCAGATGCCTCTTTTCTTGCTTTTTCGGATGGATTTGCAGGTGGGAAAACGGATAAAAAAATACCGGAAATGATCATAAAGCTATATAACTTTTCTATGAGCTATCCCTATCCAGAAGAATGGCTCTTGCATTGTCGTAAAGCTTATGAGGTGGAAAGTGTAGAAGAACTAGAACAGGCAAACTGGATGACTTTGATTAAAAACGAAGTACAGCAAGAGGTAAAAGAGGCTACTACGCTTTTAAATCAGGCACTTGGAATTGCAGGAGAACCAGATGGACCTATTTTTTATAGAAATCTTTTGGAAGATGAAGTTCTGGCATTAGAAAAATTAGAGAATACAACAAATTTTTTTCAGTGGAAGGAAATTTTAGATAAACTGGAATTTAAACGACTTCCTGCTGGGAAAAAAGCAGAAAAAGAGTTGGTATCAGAAAGTAAGCAGGAGCTTGCAAAAAATTTAAGAAGTGAAGCGAAGGATCAGATTAAAGCTTTAAAGGAACGGTATTTTCAAGAAACAGCGCAGGAAATGTTGGAAAATATCCAAAAGGCAGGAGAGCCGGTAGGTGTTTTGGTAGATTTGACGCTGGCATTTATGAAACGATATAAGGAAAAAAAGAAAGAAAAAAATATTTTAGACTTTGGAGATTTAGAGCATTATGCTTTGGAAATCCTCATTGATCATACAGCAGAAAAAGATGAACGGACAGATGCTGCCAGAGAACTATCACAAAAGTTTGCAGAAATTATGATTGATGAATATCAAGATAGTAATTTGGTACAGGAAAAACTTTTAACGTCTGTTTCAAAAGTAGAAGATGGAATTTATAACATTTTTATGGTAGGAGATGTAAAACAAAGTATTTATCGCTTTCGTCTTGCCAGACCAGATTTGTTTATGGAGAAATTTAAATCTTATCCTCAGGAAGAGGGAAAAGATTGTTTGCGCATTGATTTACATAAGAATTTTAGAAGCCGAGCAGAAGTTCTTGAAGGGGTAAATTATTTGTTTTATCAGATAATGGGCGAGGATTTAGGGGGTGTGGAATATGATTGTACAGCAGCATTATACCCAGGTAGAATCTTTCCCACAAAGCCAGAAGAAGAAAAAGAGCCTGCAACGGAAGTGCTTCTTTTAGAAGAAGAGGAAGAAAATACCAGAGAATTAGAGGCCAGAATGGTTGCTTTGCGTATTGGAGAAATGGTGGGGAAATATCAGGTTTTAGATAAGAAAACAGAGGAGTATCGTCCAGCAAAATATTCAGATTTTACAATTTTACTTCGGACTATGTCTGGCTGGGGAGAAACCTTTAAAAAAATCCTTAATTCTTGTGGGATTCCAGCCAGTGTTACTACAAAAACAGGATATTTTTCTGCTCAAGAGGTAGCAACTGTACTGGATTATTTGAAAATTCTTGATAACCCCATGCAGGATATTCCTCTTGCGGCAGCTCTTCATGGATTGCCAGATGGATTCAGTTTTCAGGAAATGGCAGAAATTAAAGTGTTGGGAATGGAGCAAGAAAAGTCTAGTTTTTACGAAGCATTACTTTTAGGGGAAAATCTTGAGTCTCCTTTAGGGGAGAAAATTCGCAAATTTTTTATGGTATATAGAGAACTTCGTAGAAAAGTCCCTTACACGCCTATGCATGAACTAATTTGGGATTTCTATGATGCTACAGATTTTTTGGTATATCAGCAGGCATTTGTATCAGGTGAGCAAAGAAAAGCAAATTTGCTTATGTTGGCAGAAAAAGCAAGAGATTATGAAAGTACCAGTTATCGGGGATTATTTAATTTTATTCGCTATATTGAAAATTTAAAGAAGTATCAGGTGGATTTCGGAGAGGCAAATATTCTTTCAGAAAGTGAAGATACGGTACGTATCATGAGTATTCATGGGAGCAAAGGGTTGGAGTTTCCTATTGTGTTTGTAGCAGGAATGGGAAAACAAATAAATTTGCAGGATGCAAGAGAGAACATTGTACTGCATCCTGATTTAGGCATTGGATCTCCTTATATAGATACACAGCTTCGTATACGTACGCGAACAATCTTGCAAAAGGCAGTACAAAGAGAAATTTTGTTGGAAAGTCTCGGGGAAGAACTCCGTATTCTCTATGTAGCATTAACAAGAGCAAAAGAAAAACTTATTCTTACTGGTGTGATATCAAAGCTGGAAGATACTTTAAAAGGTTTTGAAATGCTGAAAAGGCAGCCGGAAGAAAGATTACCTTATGGAATAAGGGTAAAGGGGAAAAGCTATTTGGATTGGATACTTGCAGCACTGGCAAGACACAGAGCAATGAAGCCCTTATATGAAGCCTTGAACCTTTCAGTATACCCTTTGAATCAAATGTATGATAAAGAACCTGATTTTATAGTAAGACAAGTGCAGCCTATGGAATTGGTATTAGATGAAGCACAGATTCGTACAGATGAAATGTTGAAAAAAGGGGAACTGCTTTTATGGAATAGTAACGAAGTTTATGATAAGAAGTGGCATGAACTTTTTAAAGAAAGCTTTTCTTATGAATATCCTTATCAAGGAGAAGGGAATATTCCAGTAAAACTTACGGTATCTGAAGTGAAGCGGATGCAAAAGGAAGATATGGAAGAAAGTGTGCTGCTTCTGGAGGAGAAGGAAAGAGAAGAAATTGTACCATTGTTTATGCAGGAACCAAAAGCTGAGCTAAAGGGAGCTGCCAAGGGAACGTTGTATCATAGAATATGGGAAAATCTGGATTATGCAAAAATAGATACGAAAGAGCAGATTGAAGAACAAATAAATAAGATGCGGGAAACAGGAAAGTTGACAAAAGAAGAAAGGGAGGTTGTATGGATTCCTGATTTTTATCGGTTTGCCAAGAGTTCTCTTGGGGAACGCATGAAAAAAGCATGGGAAAAAGGACAATTATATCGAGAACAGCCTTTTGTGATTGCTATACCTGCAAGTCAGATACGGGAAGAATATAATACAGAAGAAGAAATCCTTGTGCAAGGGATTATGGATGCGTATTTTGAGGAAGAAGATGGTATCGTCTTAGTGGACTATAAAACAGATAAAATTCAAAAAGGTGGAGAAAAAGAACTTATAGAAAAATATAAAGTACAGATGCAGTATTATAAAAATGCATTGGAAATGATTACCGATAAAAAAGTAAAAGAAATTTATATTTACTCAGTAGGGCTTGGAAAGGCTATTTTTCTGGAATAAGAGAAAGTCTATTTAGGAAAACAGGTGTGATCTTTAACAATTTAATTTGTGGGATTACATCTGTTTTTTTCTTAAAAAAATCTTTGGAAATTTTTTAAGAAAATATCATTGACAAAATAATATTATATGGCATATAGTATTAAATATAAAATAGTATTGTTTATAAAACAATATTATAGCAATTGAAATGAGGTGAAGTTATGGTTTTTAATACAGGCGCCGCCCTCTTAGATGCTATTGTACTAGCAGTTGTATCCAATGAGAGTGAAGGAACTTACGGGTATAAAATAACACAAGATGTACGTCAAGTTCTGGATGTTTCTGAGTCTACTCTTTACCCCGTACTTCGCAGACTGCAAAAAGATGAATGTTTAGAGACGTATGATAAAGAGTACGGAGGCAGAAACAGGCGATACTATAAAGTAACAGAAAAAGGAAAGATACAGTTAGATTTGTATCGTATAGAATGGAGAAGCTACTCAACAAAGATTAGTACATTGTTTGAGGGAGGAATAGGGAAATGATGGGAAAAAAGGAATTTTTAGAACAGCTGGATCGGTTGTTGTGGAATATACCGGAACAGGAGAGAAAAGAGGCATTGGAGTTTTATGAAAACTATTTTGATGATGCAGGAGAGGAAAACGAGGCAATAGTAATTCAGGAATTAGGAAGTCCTGGAAAAGTTGCAGCTACCATTAAAGCAGATTTAAATGAAAATGGAGGTGAATATGGAGAATATCGGGAAACAGGATATACGGATGAGCGTTTTGAAGAGAAGAATATGCCAGATGTACAGAGTAAAAGTGTAACCCAGAAGCCTAAAAGAAGCAGTTTATCATGGGCATTGATTTTATTATTGGCTATTGTAACGGCACCATTTTGGGGGGCATTGGTATTGTCAGGACTAGGGGTAGTTATAGCAATTGTAGGAGCGGCTATAGGTGTGGCAGTGGCATTATTCTTTAGCTGTATTGGACTTTTTATGGGCGGTATTATTTGTTTAGGTGTGGGAGTGGCACAGCTTCCAGCTATTCCTACAGTATTTTTGATTGTTGGAATAGGGCTTTTGATGATTTGTATTAGTTTGCTGTTTTTATTAGGATTTTTGTGGCTGGCACTAAAGATATTTCCAATTTGTTTCCGCTGGGTAATTGACTTTATACAGAGAATATTACACAGAGGTATTTCAGGAGGTGAAAGAAAATGAAAAAATTCACAAAGTTTGTATTGATTCTTATTCTTGTTATGGGAGTTATAGGAGGAGGGCTTTTTGGAGCGGGGCTAATGACTGGTGGTTCCACTGAGGCAATTAGTGGTAGTTTTGTAAATAGCAACTTATATCATGCTATTACAAGGGTATATAGAAATCATGAAAAATCATGGGATGATATAGATGATGATTTTAAGAATCGCCATTGTAGAACTGAGGATTTCGATGATCTTCAGTATGCAAATATTCAACAAAGAGCTTTTCTTCCTTCTGAGATAGATAGTTTGGATATAGAAATGTATTCAGGAAGTGTGGAAATTCGTGTTATTCCAGAAAATGAAATTCGAATTTCTGGTTTATCAGATCAAGATTTTCTGGAATTGGATATAGAAGAAAAAGAACTCACAGTAGAAAGTGAAAGTAGAAATAATGGGAATAGAGAAGGCATTCTTGTGGAGCTGCCAGAAAATAAAATATTTTCTTCTTTTGATATTTATGTAGAATCAGGTGAGGTTAAGAGTACTGGAAAACTTTCTGTAAAAGAATGTGACTTAACTTTGATGGCAGGAAAAATGCAAATTGAACTTTTAGATGCACAGGAAACAGACATCGAAATGATATCCGGAGATTTTTCTATTACACAGACAGGAAAGTTAGATGATTACGCGGTGTGGGTAGAATGTGCTAGTGGCCATTTTGTATTAGATGGAGAGAAATATTCAGGAACGACGATAGGGGAATTTGGTAATATAGGAAGTTCAAAAAAAATTGATATTGAAAGTAAATCAGGAAGTGTAGCTGTTAATTTTGAAAATCAGTGAAAAAAGGAGAGAGTGTTATGTCAGATAAAAGATTATATCGTTCATCAACAAATTATATGTTAGCAGGTGTGTGCGGAGGTATCGCAGAATATTTTAATATTGATCCTACCCTCATCCGTCTTGCATGGATTATTTTGACCTGTATAGGATTTGGAACAGGAATTATTGCCTATATTGTTGCGGCAATCGTCATTCCAAAATAAACTTTCGATTTTTGTATAAAATCTCAAATCAAGGCCATACTTCAAAGAAGAAAGGAGTGTGGCTTTTTGTGGCAATAAAAAAAGAGAAAAAAATTGATTTAAATAATATTCCCAAAGAAGAAAAAGTAAAATATGAAATTGCTGAGGAGTTAGGACTCTTAGATAAGGTTTTGGACAGTGGTTGGAAAAGTTTATCAGCTAAGGAGACAGGGCGAATCGGAGGCCTTATGACAAAAAGAAAAAGAGAAAAAGAGAAAATGAAAAATGCTTGACTAGGATTGGTGAGAATGGTATTATGATGTTGTATAATTCCATAAACCTATTAAGTGCATCTGCGTTGACCGCACAACGCCGGTGAAAAGGGAATCAGGTGAGAATCCTGAGCGATCCGGTCACTGTATTTGGGGAGCGATGTTTCGAAAAGTCCATTGTATGTATATACGAGAAGGAGAAGCAAAGCTATGAGCCATGAGTCAGGAAACCTGCTTAATAGTAGTAAGGTGAAAACTTCCGTGCAAAGTTTGGATCCCTCGTACTGTGAAATACGGTAGATGATTCCACTTTCATGCTGAAGGTGGTTTTTTTATGGAATGCCGAAAGGTAAGAACCTGAACTTATAGAATTATGCATTGATTAAATGGCAGGTGAGGTGTCCTGCTTCTGATATCCTGTTTTACAAAGTTTTGTTTTCCCGCAACAGACAAAACAGCGCATCCTCCGCAGGAACAGAATAAATCGTGACTAAAGTCAGGGCGCTTCATCAGAAAACAATATTTCATATTTTTATAAAGACTATGTATGGAGATATACATGGTCTTTTTTTGCTTTGTACGAGGAAAATGAGGTTATTGACTAAGAGTTAGATTTGCTTAGTACGATAACCTCATTTTAGTTAAAATAATTTTAATATGGAATTAAATTCAAATACACAAGGAGCATTATTAATGTTTATTTCGGGATTGTTGCATTTAAACATTAAAGTCGTTTTTGAAATACAAGGGTAATTGGAAGCTGATTGAGGGGTTTCCCATTTACAATCCGTGTAGTAGATTTCAGATAAAACCATATCTTGAGTTGACTCAATGTTATAATGCGTATTGTATAAAATTTGTTGTGAGAAACGGGAGTCTAAAGGCCAGTTTTTTGCATCGTATTTTAAAATATTATTCCGTTTAGTAATTTTTGAAAAATGTTTTTCGATAATGGATACCTTGGCAAAAAGTTCATTATTTACATTTTGATATTCTAATGTACATATCGTGTTTTTATTTGAAAACAGGTGAACTTTATTAGCATTATTTTCTTGTATATATATCTTTTCTATATCTAAATTTTTATATTCTATAAATCTTTGAGATATAAAAAATAAGAGAATAATAGTGATAATAACGACGATAGTTGTTGCTATGAAGAGACCTTTCTTTTTTATTTTAGTATTAAAATTTGTTACTTTCATTAGAACCCCCGTTATTGCAGAAAAGAAAATTCCATTTGAACTGGCTGATGATCGGTATATTCAAAGTCGGTATTTACAACGGAAATGTCAGAAATTTTTATATTATCTGATATAATAAAGCCATCAATAACATAAACCTGTGAAGTTTCATAAGAACCAGTATAAGGTGCATTTAAAAGTCGGCAGGTCGGGTATGTATCGTCAACTGCAAAGGAAAAATGTTCAGGGAGAGTATCACTGCTAATAATTCCAGGAACCCAGTTTTCTGTATTCGTGATGGGATATTTATCCATTCCGGCAAAAGTCTGATTAAAGTCGCCTCCTGCAATGACGTAGTTCCCTGCTTCATATTCTTTGGAAAGTTTTTCTGCCAGCATCTTACTTTGGGCAATTTTCCCATCTCCATCATCATAAGCTTCTAAATGAAAATTGATTAGTACCAGTTCAGCATCAGTACCTTCTAAAGGAATACGTGTTTCCTGCATACAGCGTTTTAAATTACAAGTTTTTACTGGCCATTTAAAAGATTCTGGCAGAGAGATTCTAGTAGCACTGTTCATTTTTAAATTCGTTAAAGTAAAAATACCACTGTTTACTTTGCCAATAGGGGGAAGCGGATAAGGGACAAAGTCGCATTTAAAATTGTAGGAAAAAATTCCTTCCATGTTTAGAGAATCCTTTAAATATGCTGTTTCATCCATATAAAAAGAACGCTTAGAGTTTGTATCAACTTCTTGAAGGAAGTACACATCCGCAGGATTTTCTGCAAGGATATTTTTAATCCCCTTTAGATTCTTTTCTACTTGCTCTTTACTATCTGGTTGTACCTGAGAACCACCATCCATAAAGAAATCTTCACCTTTATCAAGTCCTCCATAGCCAATGTTGTAAGTCATAATGCGTAGGGAGTCATCTTGTGATAAAGTTTTTGTGTTTTCAGGAACGTTTAGAATTTCTTCTTTTTCTGGGCGATATTCCCGAATGGTAAGCCAGAGAATGGCACCGATTAAAAGAATAAGAAGAATTCCTAAAGCAATGCCTAGTCCTTTCATAAATTTTCCGAAATTTGTCATAGAGTACCTCCTATTTGGTGAATTATCATTAAAAGTTTTATCTAGAACTTTTAATAGAAGAAATATTATAGTATGATTGTAACATAAATAAGAAACAAAGAATAGATTTAATGTTAGTTAGAAAGATTTTAGAAATTCCTGTCTTGACAAATTGGGTGTTTGTGCTTATGATAAAATGCAAGTAAAGGTAATGAGAAAGAGGAGTACATTCAGGAAACTTGCAGAGAGAGCGGCTCATCGGCTGAAAGGCAGCTCAAGGGAAATGGATGGAAGGTAGCTTTTGAACCGGGAGGCTGAAGGAGAAAACTTTGGTAAGCTTTCACGCATAGTCAGCGTTAAAGGACTTTTGAGTGATAAATAAAGGTGGTACCGCGATGAATAATCGCCCTTTGTAACTATTTTATAAAAGGAATGGTTATGAAGGGTATTTTTTTACCCTTCATAATAAAGAGGAGGAAACCATGAGCAAGGAACTTGCAAAAACTTATGATCCTAAGGGATTAGAGGATCGTATTTATCAAAAATGGCTGGATAACAAATATTTTCATGCAGAAGTAAATAGAGATAAAAAACCATTTACAATTGTTATGCCGCCTCCAAATGTTACAGGACAGCTTCATATGGGACATGCATTAGATGAAACTATGCAGGATATTCTTATTCGTTTTAAGAGAATGCAGGGTTATGAAGCACTGTGGCAGCCGGGAACAGATCATGCAGCCATTGCTACAGAAGTAAAAGTTATTGAAAAATTAAAAGCACAAGGCATTGATAAAAACGAAATAGGTAGAGAAGAATTCTTAAAACATGCCTGGGAATGGAAAGAAGAATACGGCGGAAAGATTATTAATCAGTTGAAAAAGCTGGGAGCTTCTGCTGACTGGGATAGAGAACGTTTTACCATGGATGAAGGCTGTTCGAAAGCCGTGCAGGAAGTTTTTATTAAATTATATGAAAAAGGATATATTTACAAAGGTTCCAGAATTATTAACTGGTGTCCGGTATGCCAAACTTCTATTTCCGATGCAGAAGTAGAACATGAGGATCAAGATGGATTTTTCTGGCATATTAATTATCCTGTAGCAGGAGAAGAAGGTCAGTTCGTAGAAATTGCTACAACAAGACCAGAAACTTTATTGGGAGATACTGCGGTTGCAGTTAATCCGGAAGATGACAGATATAAACATCTGGTTGGGAAAATGTTGAAACTGCCTCTTACAGACAGAGAAATTCCAGTGATTGCCGATGAATATGTTGACAAAGAATTCGGAACAGGATGCGTAAAAATTACACCTGCACATGATCCAAATGACTTTGAAGTTGGAAAACGTCACAACTTAGAAGAAATTAATATCATGAATGATGATGCTACAATTAATGAGCTGGGTGGAAAATATGCAGGTATGGATCGCTATGAAGCTAGAAAAGCTATGGTAGCTGACTTGGAAGCACAGGGACTTTTAGTAAAGGTAGTTCCTCATTCTCACAGTGTAGGTACACATGACCGTTGTAAGACAACGGTAGAGCCAATGATTAAACCACAGTGGTTTGTAAGAATGAAGGAAATGGGAGAAGCTGCTATTGAAACACTGAAAAATGGTGAATTGCAGTTTGTTCCAGAACGTTTTGATAAGATTTATATGCATTGGCTGGAAAATATCAGAGATTGGTGTATTTCCCGTCAGTTATGGTGGGGACACAGAATTCCTGCATACTACTGTGATGAATGTGGCGAAACGGTAGTTGCAAGAGAAATGCCGGAAAAATGCCCGAAATGTGGATGCACACATCTTCATCAAGATGAAGATACCTTGGATACATGGTTCTCTTCTGCACTTTGGCCATTTTCTACTTTGGGTTGGCCAGAAAAAACAGAGGAAATGGAATACTTCTATCCTACAGATGTGCTGGTAACAGGATACGATATTATTTTCTTCTGGGTAATTCGTATGGTATTTTCTGGTTTGGAACAGACAGGTAAGACCCCATTTCACCATGTTTTGATTCATGGATTGGTAAGAGATTCTCAAGGACGTAAGATGAGTAAATCTCTTGGAAATGGTATTGATCCGTTGGAAGTTATTGATAAATATGGAGCAGATGCTTTGCGTCTTACTTTAATGACTGGTAATGCGCCAGGAAATGATATGCGTTTTTATTGGGAACGTGTAGAGGCAAGTAGAAACTTTGCTAACAAAGTATGGAATGCATCCAGATTTATTATGATGAATTTGGAAAAAGCAGATATTCCAGAGAATATTGATTTACAGACATTAACAAGCGCAGATAAATGGATTCTTTCCAAAGTAAATACATTGGCGAAAGAAGTAACAGAAAATTTGGATAAATACGAATTAGGAATTGCTGTTCAAAAGGTATATGACTTTATTTGGGAAGAATTCTGCGATTGGTATATAGAAATGGTGAAGCCACGTCTTTACAATGACGAGGATACAACAAAGGCTGCGGCACTTTGGACATTAAAAACTGTTTTAAGTAATGCATTAAAACTTCTTCACCCATATATGCCATTTATTACAGAAGAAATTTATTGTACTCTTTGTCCAGAAGAAGAGTCAATTATGATTTCTACATGGCCAGAATTTACAGAAGAATGGAATTTTGCAGCAGATGAGGAAGCTGTGGAAATTATCAAGGAAGCTGTACGAGGAATTCGTAATGTTCGTACGGGTATGAATGTTCCACCAAGTAAAAAAGCAAAGGTATTTGTAGTTTCTGAAGACGAATCTGTTAGAGCAGTATTTGAAAATGGGAAAGTATTCTTTGCTACACTTGGGTATGCAAGTGAAGTTTTGGTGCAGGAAAATGAAGAGGGAATTGCAGAAGATGCAGTATCAGCAGTAATCGGTAATGCAGTTATTTATATGCCGTTTGCAGAACTGGTAGATATTGAAAAAGAAATTGAAAGATTGAAAAAAGAAGAAGAAAAACTGGAAAAGGAACTTGCACGTGTAAAGGGTATGCTGAATAATGAACGTTTTATCAGCAAAGCACCGGAAAGCAAAGTGCAGGAGGAGCGTGAGAAATTAGAACGCTATACAAATATGATGGAACAGGTAAAAGAGCGTTTAACACAGCTTCAGTAATTCTTTAGGCACAAATTAGGGACAGGGGGATTGGCTTTTTGAGCTGAACACCCCTGTTCTCATTGCTATTAAGGAGAATCAATTTTATGAAAAAAATAAACAAAGCGTTTTGTTTGAAATATCTCAATATGTTTTCAGTACCATTGCAAATGCTGGCAGTCTGTGTGGGTTATTTTTTTATTGAAGCAATGTCCAGACATTCTATATGGAATGCGTGGGAATTTCTGAGGGAACGTCAATTAGTATTCTTTTATAATGCGTTTTTGATCTTTACAACTACGATGATTGTATATTTATTCCGAAGACGTGTATTTGTAAGAACAATTTTATTTGTTTTCTGGATGGGACTTGGAATTATTAATGGTGTTTTGCTTACAACACGTGTTACTCCGTTTACGGGACCAGATTTGCATATGATTACAGATGCTTTTCAAATTGCAGATCGATATTTGTCACCATTTTTCTTTGGCGTGGTAGTGGTGGCAGTTATTTTTGCAGTGGGCGGACTTATTTTTTTATTTTTTAAAGGACCCAAATATCAAGGAAAGATTAGTTATAAAATTAATGTTCCACTTATTATTATAGGGATACTTGCTTTTTCAGGAACAACAAAGCTTGCCTTGGAAAAGAGAGTGCTTTCTAATTATTTTGGAAATATTGCTTTTGCTTATGAGGATTATGGCTATCCATATTGTCTGGCGACTACGGTATTTAATACAGGGATTGGATCTCCAAGAGAGTATTCAAAAGGTGTAATGGAAGAAATTCAAAAAAGTGAGGAAACATTACCAGAAACAGGAGAAAAAAGACCGAATATTTTATTTTTGCAATTAGAGTCATTTTTTGATCCTACTTTGGTGGATTATTTAGAGGTGTCAGAAGATCCTATTCCTAATTTCAGAAAAATGATGAAGGATTATTCTTCTGGTTATTTTAAAGTTCCTTCCGTAGGTGCAGGTACGGCAAATACAGAATTTGAGTCAATTACAGGAATGAGTATGCGTTATTTTGGACCAGGAGAATATCCGTATAAAAGTATTTTAAAAGAGACTACCTGTGAGAGTGCTCCTTATGTCTTAAAAGGGCTGGGATATGGTACACATGCCATTCATAATAATGAAGCTAATTTCTATGGGAGAAAGAATGTTTTTGCTAATTTGGGATTTGATACCTTTACTTCTGAAGAATATATGTCATCTCAGGACGATACTAATCCCAATGATTGGATGCGTGATAGAAATCTGACGAGATATATTTTGGAAGCTATGGAGTCTACACCACAGTCGGATTATGTGTATACAATTTCTGTGCAGGGACATGGAGATTATCCTGAGGAACCCATGATTGAAAATCCCAAGATTAAAGTTTCTGGAGCAAGTTCTCAGGCAGCAAATTATAAGTGGGAATATTATTGTAATCAGATTTATGAAATGGACCAGTTTGTAAAGGAATTAACAGATGAACTTTCGAAATTAGATGAAGATGTTGTACTGGTTATGTATGGAGACCATCTTCCGACTATGGGCTTAAAGGTTACAGATGTAAAGAATAAATATCTTTTCCAAACAGAATATGTAATTTGGGATAATATGGGATTAGAGAAAAAAGATAAAAATCTGGCAGCATATCAGATGGCGGCAGAAGTTATGAATCGAGTAGGTATTCATGAAGGAAATATTTTCCGTTTCCATCAAGCAAGAAGAAATACAAAAAATTATCAGGTGGACCTAGAAACCTTACAGTATGATATTTTGTATGGAGAGAAGTATGTATATGGAGGAAAAAATCCTTTTCAAAGAAGTCAAACGCATTTAGGTGTAAAAGAAGCAGAATTTCATGGAATCGATATGTTGGCAGAAAATCAATATTATATTAAGGGAGCACACTTTACCCAATCTGCTTTTATGGAGATTAATGGAGAACTAGCCGAAGCGAATTTTGTAGATGAAAATACGTTACTCTTATTGAATACTACTTTAAAGGAAGGGGATACGGTAGATATAGCCATTCGAAGTAATAGTTCTACGCATAGGGTACTGACAAGAACAGAGAAATATATTTACCATGAACCCACAGAGGGGAACCAGAGTGCAGAGTTGGAATTGATTGTTAAAGAAGAACCGGAAACCGGTGTAACGGAGGATAGTCAGAAAGAAAAAGAAGAATAAAAGAAAATTTTTCTAACCGACATAATTTGCTTGCATATTATTTCTACTTTATTATAATGGTAATTGATATGAGGCTATCGCATTAGGCAAAGTCTTAGTGCGATAGCTTATGTTTTTAGAACAGGAGGGATAGCTTGTTTACTTACGACGAAGCGGTAAATTATATAGAAGATATACCGAAGTTTACAACGAAAAATAAATTAGAACACACCAGGAAATGTCTGGATTTATTAGGCAGTCCTGATAAAGATAGAAAAATTATTCATGTTGCAGGAACAAATGGAAAAGGAAGTGTTTGTGCTTTTCTTTCTACGATGTTGGAAGCCCATGGCTTTCGATGTGGATTATTTACTTCTCCCCACCTTGTGAAAATTAATGAACGTTTTCAGATTGATGAGGTAATGGTCTCTGATGAAGATTTTTTAGAAGCTTTTTTACAGGTAAAAAGGATTGCAGATGAACTTTTGGAAACAGGTGATTACCATCCTACTTATTTTGAGTTTCTTTTTCTTATGGGAATGGTGATTTTTCAAAAGGAAAATGTGGATTATATTATCTTGGAAACTGGTTTAGGTGGAAGATTGGATGCTACAAATGCTATTTTAAATCCCATTGCTTGTGTGATTACTTCTATAAGTCTTGATCATGTGGAATATCTGGGAAACACGATTACCCAGATTGCAGGAGAAAAGGCCGGAATTATAAAACCGCAAGTACCTGTTATTTTTGATGGAAGTAATCAAGAAGCAGTAGAAGTGATTAAAAAGCGAGCGCAGGAATTGGGATGCCCGTGGTATGAAGTAAAATCGGATATGCAGGAACTTTTGGAATTTACGCCTAAAGGAATACGGTTTATTTGTAAGTCAGCTGTTTATGGAGATACGGAATTATTTGTTCCGTTCACAGCGAAATATCAGATGATGAACGCTTCTCTGGCTTTGGAGACTATGGGAGCTTTGAAGGAAGATCATGGTATGGAAAAGTCAGAATTGATACGTGGAATGGAAAACACCCGCTGGCAAGGGCGTATGGAAACCATACTTCCAGGAGTAATTGTAGATGGGGCTCATAACGAAGACGGTATTGCCAAATTTGTAGAGACAGTACGTCATTTTCAGCAGGATTATGAAATTACATTGCTTTTTACAACTGTGTCGGATAAGGAATTTCCAGATATGATTTCCAAAATATGTGATGGAATCCATTTTACCAATGTGGTCACAACAGAAATATGGGGTAGTAGAAAGCAATCGGCCTTAGAACTTGCAGAACTTTTTAAAGAAAACGGATGTAAGAATATTTTAGTAGAAAAAAATCCCGAGAAGGCTTTTGAAGAAGCTTATAAATTGAAAAAAGATGGATTGCTGTTTGTGGTAGGTTCTTTATATCTTGTAGGGGAGATTAAGGATTATGTAAGGAGGAGAGTACATGATTAATTATGAGGAAGAACTGAAGAAATTTCAACCGTGTTTGGATGTAGATGATGCAGAAGGGGCAATTTATAAACAGGATTTAACAGATGTCATTGATATTTTAAAAGAAATGATGCGGGATAATCATAAAACATCTGAGAAGTAGGAGAAGATTATGAATTGTGTTGTATGTCAAACTGTACTAACAGCTTCTGACTATTGTCCAAAGTGCGGATGTAATGTAAAGGCGTTGAAAAGAATAGAAGGCTTATCTAATTTCTATTATAATCAAGGTCTTGAAAAAGCTCAAATTCGAGATTTGTCAGGAGCAATCACCTGTTTGAAAAGAAGTCTGAAAATGAATAAAATGAATATACAAGCAAGAAATCTTCTTGGTTTAGTATATTTTGAAACGGGGGAAGTAGTTGCTGCGTTAAGTGAATGGGTGATTAGTAAGAATATGATGCCAGAAGGTAATTTGGCAAGTGGGTATATTGATCAATTGCAGAAAAATACCAATCGTCTTGATATGATTAATATAAGCATCAAAAAGTATAATCAGTGTCTGGAATATTGCAGAAATGGGAATCCAGATATGGCAAAAATGCAGTTAAAAAAAGTACTTATTAATAATCCCAAATTGATTAAGGGATATCATTTGTTAGCACTTTTGTATATTCATGAGGGTGAATATGAAAAAGCCAGAAAACAGCTTAAAATAGCAGCGAAGATCGACAAAACAAATACCACTACTCTGAGATTTTTAAGAGAAATCGAAGAGCAAACAGGAAGAGCTACAAATCTGGATTCTAGATTTAAAATAAGAGAAAAAGAGGAAGAGAAGCAAAACGGCAGTGTTGTATATAAGTCGGGTAATGATACGATTATTCAACCTCCAGAGTATAAGGAAAAGAGTATTACGAATACATTGGTCAATTTGCTTTTAGGACTTTTAGTAGGAGCAGCCGCACTATGGTTTTTGATTGTTCCGGCAAAGACGCAAAAAATCAATCAAGAGGCGAATAAAAAAGTTGTAGAATATAGTGGGAAAATGGCAACATTGTCAGCAGAGCTTACTCGTATGCAGGAGGAGATGAATGCTTCTACAGAGTCTGTGAATACAGCTCAGACTCAAATTCAGGAAGCGGGAGAAAAGGCCTCTGCTTATGAAAATCTGATAAAAGCATGGCAGGCACACCAAGAAGGAAATTCTGATACAGCAGCAAATGCTATTGAAGGAGTGAATACAGAACTTCTTTCAGTAGAAGGGAAAAGTATGTATGATAGTATCATGAAATCAGTAGGTTCTACAGTACGTAAAAAGTATATAAATGAAGCTTCTGCTGCCATGGAAAAAGAAGATTATGATACTGCAATTAGTAATTTAGAAAAGGCTTTAAATATAGGCAAACAGGATAAAAATACCATGTTTCAGTTAGCGCAAGTGTATGATAAGAAGGGCGATAAAGAAAATGCTAATCAATGGTATCAGAAAATTATAGATGAATTCCCCGGAACAAAAGCAGCTTCTGATGCAAAAGATTATATGGAAGCAAGTGGAGGATCTAAGACAACTTCTTCGGAAGAAATACGAACAGGGGAAACAATAGAGGAATAAATACAGAAGAAGAACCTTGAAGAAAAGGCGTGTACAAAGGAGTATGCGTCTTTTTATTATTTTACAAAAGAAAAAAGGATATAAGTGTGTGAAGCATTTTTAGAAAGGAAAGTTTAGAATGGAAGATAGAATTAAGAAAAGAGGAAATCAGTTAATTGTATATGTTCCTAAAGAATTGGATCACCATTTTGCAGAACAAATTACTCCACAAATTGACAAGGAGTTAAAGAATGGAATGATCAAGCAGTTAGTTTTTGATTTTTCAGAAACCAGTTTTATGGATAGTTCAGGAATTGGTATGGTGATGGGGAGAAAACGAATTTTAAGTTATAATAAAGGTACAGTAGCAGCTATTCATGTAAATGATCGAGTGTTGAAGATTATGCAACTTTCCGGTATTTATAAACATATTGAAATCAGCCAGGAAGCGGTATGGACTCATAGAGTGAAATAAGGGAGGGAGATTATGAACCAGGATAATAAGATGGTTCTGAAAGTGGAGAGCCGTTCTTGTAATGAAGGACTTGCAAGAATTGCAGTAGCAGCATTTAGTACACAGTTAAATCCTACATTAGAGGAAGTAGCAGATATTAAGACGGCGGTATCGGAGGCAATTACAAATTGTATTGTGCATGCATATCAAAGAGAAACAGATATAATCACAATAGAATGCAGCAGGAGCCAAAGAGAGCTTACAGTGGTAGTACAGGATCAAGGGAAAGGGATCGCAGATGTGGAAAAAGCAATGGAACCTCTTTTTACTACCAAGCCTGATCAGGATAGATCAGGAATGGGCTTTGCCTTTATGGAAGCTTTTATGGATAAAGTTTGTGTAGAGTCTAAGTTAGGTGAGGGAACAACTGTAACAATGAAGAAAACAATAGGGAGACAGGAGAAAGTTTTTGAGTAGGAGGGCTGTATGGATAATATCCTTGCCCTTATCGGGCGTGCACACCAAGGAGATAAGAGCGCAAGAGATATACTTACAGAAAAAAATATGGGACTGGTACATAGTATTGCCAGAAGATTTCAAAACAGAGGTGCTGAAATAGAGGATTTAATACAGATAGGATGTATCGGACTTTTAAAAGCCATAGATAAATTTGATTTAAGTTATGAGGTGAAGTTTTCGACTTATGCAGTTCCTATGATAACAGGAGAAATTAAGCGCTTTTTAAGAGATGATGGTATGGTAAAAGTGAGTCGATCTTTAAAAGAAGAAGCAGGAAAGGCCTATATAATAAGAGAGGAATTGTTTATGAAAACAGGAAAGGAGCCATCTATGGAAGAAATTGCAAATAGGCTGTCTATATCAAAAGAAGAGTTGATTATGGCAATGGAATCTTCTGCGCAGGTGGAGTCTTTACAGAAAACAATTTATCAAAGTGATGGTAATGATATTGCTTTGGAGGATAAAGTACCTTATGAAAAGGATGAACAAGAGGAAGTTTTGGATAGGATTTTGTTAGAAGATATATTGGGAAGTTTAAATGCAAAAGAAAGAGAGTTAATTTATTTGCGTTTTTTTAAAGAGAAAACCCAGACCAGTGTGGCGAAAAAACTTGGAATGTCTCAGGTACAGGTTTCCAGACTGGAAAAGAAAATTTTAAAATCTTTGCGAGAACGTTTATGATATTTTTTACAAATTTGGGCATAATACTCCTTAAATGGTAAGGAGGTTGTCAGATGAGTGAAGTTTTATATATACAGACAGAAAAAAATGTAGAAGTACAAAGTCCTGAAGTTTATTTACAAGATGTAGCAAAGCTTACATGCGGTGACAGCAAGGTATTGAACCGCAATAAGGTACGAAAAGTTTTTTCTATTCCAAATGGGACACCGGGTAGATATGTGATTTCCGCTGTAGATTTAATTCATATTGTGTCAAAGGCAGAACCCAACGTAGATGTAACCCATATTGGTGAAGCAAATTTTGTTGTTACCTATGAAAAAGAGAAGCATCAACAAAAATGGTATAGCTGGTTAAAGACTTTATTAGTCTGTGTGCTGACTTTTTTTGGGGGTGCTTTTTCTATTATGACCTTTAATACGGATGTAGATACTGCTAATTTATTTTCTAAAATTTATACACAGTTTACAGGAGAAATAGCTACCGGCCCGACAATTTTAGAATTTACTTATTCTTTAGGAATTGGAATTGGTATTATTTTTTTCTTTAATCATTTTGGAAAAGGGAAACTTACACAAGACCCGACACCGGTGGAAGTGCAGATGCGACTTTATGAAGATGATGTAAATAAAACATTGATTGCAGATAATAATTGTAACAAAACAATACAAAAGGAGGAAAAATTTTAATGTGGCAAGAGGAAATTCTGTTAGGGGTTGCGGGGATTTGCGGCGGCGCAGTGGTGGCAGTGGCATTAGCAGCGTTTATTATAGAGTTGGGGATTCTTCCACGATTTGCAGGGATTACGCATACGGCTGATCATATTTTTCTATATGAAAATTGTTTGATGGCAGGAAGCTTTTTGGGAAATTTACTATATATCTATCATTTGCAGATTTCTTTTGGGAAACCTTTTGTAGGCATAACTGGACTTTTTTTTGGAATTTTTTTAGGAAGTTGGATTATTGCTCTTGTAGAAGTTGTGAACGTATTTGCTGTAATGGCAAGACGTATGGGATTGAAAAAAGGAATTGGGTGGATTGTCCTTTGTATTGCGGTAGGAAAAATCATGGGAAGTCTTTTTCAATTTTTTATTGTATAAGAAAGGAGTATGTTCCGCATACTAGGTTTAAAGGTGGTGAATGGAAAATGAATGCGACACAATATGAAAAATATGTAAAAGAGAAGACACCAACGCATAATTTGTTTTTGAATATGTTAGGAGCTTTTATAAGTGGTGGGGTGATTTGCACTCTTGGACAAGTGATATTAAATATCTGTAAAAATATGGGGTTAGATAAAGAAACCAGTGGAAGTTGGACTTCTTTGATTTTAATTTTGCTTAGTGTTCTTCTTACTGGCTTTAATATTTATCCTAAATTGGCAAAGTGGGGAGGCGCAGGAACACTGGTGCCTATTACGGGATTTGCTAATTCTGTGGCAGCGCCAGCTATTGAATACAAAAAGGAGGGTCAGGTCTTTGGAATTGGGTGTAAAATTTTTATTATAGCAGGACCTGTTATTTTATATGGTGTTTTAACATCTTCGCTGTTGGGATTGATATATTATTTTTTGCATATATGGGGGATTGTATAATGGAACAAATTGTGGGAAAGCAGAGTATACAGTTTCATCAAGGGGCTCATATATTGAGTGCAGCGTCTATTGTAGGAAAAAAAGAGGGAGATGGGCCACTGGGGAAATATTTTGACAAAGTAGGGAAAGAAGATGGTCTTTTTGGCTGTGCTTCTTGGGAGGAAGCGGAAAGCCATTTGCAAAAAGAAGCAGTATCTATGGCAATTAAGAAAGCTGGTATCGAAACATGGCAGTTGCGTATGATTTATGCAGGAGATTTATTGGCTCAGACAATAGCCTCTTCTTTTGGCGTTATGGGGTTTGATACGCCGGTATATGGGCTTTATGGGGCTTGTTCTACCATGGGAGAAGCCCTGTCTTTGTCTGCTATGGCAGTTTCTGGTGGATATGCCCCTTATGTGGCAGCTGTTACATCCAGTCATTTTGGAAGCGCAGAGAAGGAATTTAGGTTTCCTCTGGGTTATGGAAATCAAAGACCATTGTCAGCGACATGGACTGTGACGGGAAGTGGAGCCTGTGTTTTAGGTACAAAAGGAGGAAAAGCCAGAATTGTGGGGATTACTACGGGAAAAATTGTAGATTATGGATTTAAAGATTCTTTGAATATGGGGGCTTGTATGGCGCCAGCTGCTTGTGACACTATTTATCAAAATCTTATGGATTTTAATTATTTACCTGAGGATTATGATCGGATTATTACAGGGGATTTAGGGGAAGTGGGGCAGCGAATTCTTTTTGATTTGCTAAAAGAAAAAGGATTTAATATTGAAAAACAACATATGGATTGTGGTATTGAAATTTTTGATCAGGATACACAAGATACTCATGCGGGAGGAAGTGGATGTGGATGTGCAGCAGTTACGTTTGCTTCTTACATTCTTCCCAAAATAGAGAAAGGGGAATGGAAGCGGATTTTATTTGTTCCCACAGGAGCGCTACTTTCAAAGGTTAGTTACAATGAGGGGAAAAGTGTGCCGGGGATTGCTCAGGCAGTAATGATTGAACATTGTTAGGAGAGGAAATTATGGATTATATTAACGCGTTTTGGGTAGGAGGACTGATTTGTGCATTGGTACAGATACTGTTGGAAAAAACAAAGTTATTACCCGGAAGAGTAATGGTTTTGCTGGTATGCACAGGAGTGGTATTGGGAAGTTTTGGTATTTATGATAAATTAATTGCTTTTGCTGGAGCTGGGGCAAGTGTCCCTTTATTGGGATTTGGAAATACATTGTTTCATGGTGTAAAAAAAGCAATTTTGGAACATGGATTTTTGGGGATTTTTATGGGGGGATTTACTGCAAGTGCAGTAGGAATTGCGGCTGCGCTGATTTTTTCCTATCTATCCAGTTTGATTTTTAAGCCTAAGATGAAAAACTAAGCTATACTTTTTCGTTAATCAATAGTATAATGATAGTGTTTATGTTAATTTACGAATACAGAGTTTTTACAAAGTGTGTCCAAGGATATGGAAAATACCTGTATCCCTGTGACACCTTATTGTGGAACTCATAAAAAATGTAGTTACAGGAGGAGACGGAAAATGCTGCATGCATTCTCACGTTCAGAAGAACTATTAGGAAAAGAAGGACTCCAAATACTTGCAAATGCTAAAGTTGCAGTTTTTGGAATTGGAGGGGTAGGCTCTTATGTGGTAGAAGCATTAGCAAGGGCAGGGGTAGATAACCTGACTTTGGTAGACCATGATGAAGTGAGTATAACAAATCTGAATAGACAGCTTGTTGCTCTGCGATCTACTATGGGAAAGAAAAAGGTGTCCGTAGCAAAAGAAAGAATTATGGATATTAATCAGGATGCAGTAGTACATACCTATGATACCTTTTTTAATGCAGATACGGCACAGCTATTTGATTTTTCAGGATATGATTATATTGTAGATGCAGTTGATACGGTTTCTGCAAAGCTGCTTTTAATTGAAAAAGCAAAGGAGGCAAATGTGCCAGTGATTTCCTGTATGGGAACTGGAAATAAATTAGATCCGTCCTGCTTTCAAATTGCAGATATATCAAAGACTAGTGTGTGCCCTCTTGCAAAGGTAATGCGCACAGAGTTGAAAAAAAGAAAGATTAAGAAAGTTAAAGTTTTATTTTCCACAGAAACGGTACGTAAAGAAAGAAAAAAACAAGCGGTAGAGGTTCGAAGTGCAAGTAAAAGACCTGTTCCAGCCAGTGTCTCTTTTGTGCCGGGTGTGGCAGGGCTTATGATAGCCGGAGAAGTAATTAAAGATTTGGTTTTTGGAAAGGGTAAAAAAGGATAAGAGGTATTAGAATGGAAAATAATAGCATTGAGAATATGTTTTGCATGGCTTTGGGCAGTGATAATGTAAAATTGTATGAACCAATGAAAAAGCATACGACTTTTCGTATTGGAGGACCAGCAGATTATTATCTTTGTCCTCATAGTACAGAGGAATTGCAGAAAATTCTTCAGATATGTAAAGAAAAAAAGTTGGATTTTTTTGTTTTAGGAAATGGAAGTAATCTTTTGGTAAGCGATAAAGGGTATCGAGGTGCAGTAATTCAGCTGTGGAAAAATTTCAGTGACATTATGGTAAAAGGGACTGATATTACAGTAAAAGCAGGAGCACTTCTTTCCAAAGTTGCAGCAGAGGCATTAGAGGCAGGTCTTACAGGTATGGAATTTGCTTCTGGAATTCCAGGAACTATGGGCGGAGCAGTAATGATGAATGCTGGTGCTTATGGTGGAGAGATGAAAGATATTATCAAAGAAGTTACCATTCTGACGAAAGAGGGCGAAATACAAACATTTTCTAAAGAAGAAATGGAGTTTGGATATAGAACCAGTATTGTAAAAGAAAAAGGTTATGTGGTAATTTCTGTAGTTTTGCAGCTGAAAAAAGGTGATAGAACAGAAATCCGTAAAGTGATGGATGATTTAAAAGAGAGACGTGTGACAAAGCAACCGTTAGATATGCCAAGCGCAGGCAGTACGTTTAAAAGACCGGAAGGGTATTTTGCAGGTAAGCTGATTATGGATGCGGGACTTAGAGGTTTTTCTGTGGGTGATGCACAGATTTCAGAAAAACACTGTGGCTTTATTGTGAATAAAGGTAATGCGACAGCAGCTGATGTTTTAGGGCTTATTGGGGAAGTTCAAAAAAGAGTACAGGAACAGTTTGGAGTTACATTACATCCTGAAGTGAAGTTCTTGGGAGAGTTTTAGGAGGAAATATGCGGTTTGTAATTGTCACAGGAATGTCAGGTGCCGGAAAAAGTACAGCACTGAAGATGCTGGAAGATATGGAGTATTTTTGCGTAGATAACCTCCCAGTTATGTTAATCGAAAAGTTTGTAAGACTTTTAAGAGATGGCGGACCAGGTGAAATTGAAAGAGTTGCAGTAGGTGTGGATATTCGTAATGGAAAAGCACTGGATGAATTAGAAACGGTTCTTGAAAATATTAATTTTTCAGGAGTGGGGATTGAAATTCTGTTTTTAGATGCAGATGATGATGTTTTAGTAAGGCGTTATAAAGAAAGTAGACGAAGTCATCCATTGGCAATAGGAGGCAGAGTAGATGAGGGAATTCATAAAGAGAGAGAAAGACTGTGCTTTTTAAAAGAGTATGCAGATTATATTTTAGATACCAGTAAGCTTTTTACCAGAGAGTTAAAGGCAGAGTTAGGAAAGATTTTTGTGGAAAATGGTAATTTTAAAAATCTTATGGTTACAGTATTGTCTTTTGGATTTAAGTATGGTATTCCCCAAGATGCAGATTTGGTGTTTGATGTGAGATTTTTGCCAAATCCGTATTATATTGAAGAACTGCGCCCCCTAAGCGGAAATGAGTGTCCTGTCAGTGATTACGTTATGGGTTTTGATTTAGCTCACGAATTTTCTGATAAGTTGGAAGATATGATTCAATTTTTGATTCCCAATTACATTACTGAGGGGAAAACACAATTGGTAATTGCCATAGGCTGTACCGGTGGAAAACATCGTTCCGTAACTCTTGCAAATGAACTTTATCGAAGATTGGGTAAAAATGAAGAATATGGAATTCGTGTAGAACATAGAGATATAGAAAAGGATGGGAAAAAATGTCTTTCTCCGGAAGTGTAAAAGAAGAATTGCTTCGTTATGAAGATAACGCAAGGCATTGCTGTATTGCAGAACTGGCGGCTATGATTGCTTTCCATGGAGAAATTGTGTATACCCCTAAGGGAGAAATGAGTCTTGCCATATCTTCCGAAAATGAAAGTATTATTAGAAAAGTCTTTACATTACTGGAAAAAACGTTTAAAATGGAACTCAAAGTTTCTACAGATAGAGAAATCGTTAGGAAAAACAACCGATTTACTGTTGATATAGCTGATACGGAATTGACCGTTAAAATACTGCAAGCAGTAAAATTGCTCAGTGCAGACAGAAGACCCGTGGCAACCAATGCATTGGTCAATCCTATTATCATTCAAAGGAGTTGCTGTAAACGTGCATTTTTAAGAGGTGCATTTTTATGTGCTGGTTCTATTAGCGACCCTGAAAAGTTTTATCATTTTGAGGTGGTTTGTACCACGTCAGAAAAAGCACAACAGATGCAGGCGCTTATTCAGTCATTTGGAGTTGATGCCAAAATTGTAAAGCGTAAGAAGTATGAAGTTGTTTATGTGAAAGAAGGAGCGCAAATTGTAGAACTTTTAGGACTTATGGGAGCAGGCGTATCTCTTATGAACTTGGAAAATGTTCGAATATTAAAAGGGATGCGAAATACTGTCAATAGAAAAGTGAACTGCGAAACGGCTAATATTAATAAGACTGTAAATGCAGCAGTGAAGCAAGTAGACGATATTATATATATTCGTGATACGGTAGGACTTCACAGATTGCCTGAAAATTTGGAGGAAACAGCTTTATTAAGATTGGAATATCCGCAAGCATCATTAAAAGAATTAGGCGGTTTGCTGTCTGCCCCAGTAGGCAAATCAGGCATTAATCACAGATTAAGAAAAATTTGCAGCATAGCAGAACAACTCAGAGGATTCAAGGAGGAACAGGTATGATTAAGAAGCCAATTACCATCGGGATTTCAAATGGTCTTGAAGCGAGACCAATCGCAATGCTCGTTCAGGTAGCAAGTCAGTATGCCAGTAGTATTTATTTAGAAAGTGAAGCAAAGAAAGTGAATGCAAAAAGTATTATGGGCATGATGAGTTTGGGATTAGACGTTGGTGAGAGTGTAACAGTTTCTGTTGATGGCTCAGATGAAGAAGAAGCCATGAGAAGTATTGAAGAATACTTGAGTAAAAAAGAATAATTGTAAGCTCTGCATACCGAAGTGAAAAGGGAAAGAGAAAGGAGATATGGCGTAAAGCAATATCTCTTTTTTGCATTAAGAAAACATGGTGGTAGAATCCAGTAAGCTATCTTGCAATCAGAAGAAAGATGTAGTAAAATCGAGAAAGATGAAAGAACAGGAGGTTTTTAGACATGAAGACAGAAAATGCATGGAAAAAGTACACAGATACAACAGAGGTATTTCAGTTTAATGAAAAGTATAAAGCGTTTATTAGCAGTTGTAAAACAGAACGTGAATGTATTTCAAAAATGATTTCTCAGGCAGAAGCTGCAGGATATCGTAACCTTGATGATGTGATTGCAAATAAGGAAACTTTGCAGGCGGGTGACAAGGTATATGCCAATAATATGGGTAAAACATTAGCAATGTATATTATTGGTGAAGAACCTATGGAGAAAGGTATGAGAATCTTAGGTGCCCATGTAGATTCCCCTCGTATTGACTTAAAACAAAATCCGCTATATGAGGATCAAGAACTGGCGCTTTTAGATACACATTATTATGGTGGAGTAAAGAAATACCAGTGGGTAACAATTCCTCTTGCTTTGCATGGTGTTGTTGCGAAGAAAAATGGACAGTTGGTTCAGGTTGTTATTGGAGAAGACGAAACAGATCCTGTTTTTGGTATTTCTGATCTGTTGATTCATCTTTCAGGAAAACAGCTTCAGAAACCGGCAGCAGAAGTTGTTGAAGGAGAAAATCTTAATGTGTTAGTAGGAAGTATTCCTCTTTCAGGTGAGGAAGAAGAACCTGTTAAAGCACAAATTCTTCAAATTTTAAAAGAAAAATATAATATGGAAGAAGAAGATTTTCTTTCAGCAGAATTTGAAGTTGTTCCTGCAGGAAAAGCCAGAGATTATGGATTTGATAGAAGTATGATTATGGGATATGGACATGATGACAGAGTTTGTGCTTATCCATCTTTTGAGGCAATGTTAGCGCAGGATAAGGTAAAATATACAGCTGTGTGTCTTTTAGTAGATAAGGAAGAAATTGGAAGTGTAGGTGCTACAGGTATGCAGTCACGTTTCTTTGAGAATGTGACAGCAGAAGTTATGTATGCAGCAAATCAGTATAGCGAATTACTTTTACGTAGAGCATTGAAAAACTCTATGATGTTATCTTCTGATGTAAGTGCTGGTTTTGATCCGAACTTCCCAGAAGTAATGGAAAAGAAAAATAGTGCATATTTAGGACATGGAATCACATTTAATAAATATACAGGTTCCAGAGGCAAGAGTGGTTCTAACGATGCAAACCCAGAATACATAGCAAAATTGCGTAAAGTTATGGATGATAATCATATTGCTTTTCAGACAGCAGAACTCGGAAAAGTTGATCAGGGAGGCGGTGGAACAATTGCATATATTTTGGCAAACTATAATATGGAAGTAATTGATTGTGGTGTGCCAGTTTTAAATATGCATGCGCCATGGGAAATTGCAAGTAAAGTAGACATTTATGAAGCATATAGAGGTTATTGTGCATTTCTGAAATATATGTAAATAGAAATTGGTTCTATACATCTTCGCTGAAAGATGTTAATATAGACTATATATGAAACTATGCGGCGAAGCTGTAAAGTAAGGAGTACACAAATGTCAAAAGTATTGAAATTCATTGTGAATCTGGTGGTTCTTTTATCCATAGTTCTGGCAGGAGCTCTTCTGGTGCCTCCTTTAGTGGGCGTGGATACAGTTATAAATGATAACTCAAATATAGAAACCAATCTTCCGGTGGGAACTGTTGCATATGGCAGACAGGTGGATGTAAAAGAATTGAAAAAAAAGGATAAGATTATTTACATGGAAGGTTCCGCACAGTATGTATATGAAATTCAAGATATGGATACAACGGCAGGAGTCTATAAAGTTAAAGATTTATACAAGAAGAATAGTGAAGAAGAAAGCATTAGATTACAAGATAAAGTATCAAAAGCAGTGATAACTATTCCGTTTATTGGATATGCTGCAATTGCACTGCAGAGTAAAACAGGTTTAATGGTTGTGGGTGCTGTGATTGTTCTTCTAATCATTTTATTTATTCTATCTGAAGTTCTACGCAGAGGCGAGGAAGACGATGAAGAAGAAGATGAGGATGAAGAGGAATATAATGAAGAAGATGATGATGAGGAAGAAGAGGAAGAATTAGGATATTGGGAGCGTCGTCGTCTGAAAAAAGAAGAAAAGCGCCGTCAAAAAGAGGCTGAGTATGAAGAATACGATGACAGTGAAGGCGAAGAAGATGAAGAAGAAGATGAGGAAGAAGTATTAAGTGCCAAAGAACGTCGTCGTCTGAAAAAAGAGGAGAAACGCAGACGTAAGTTGGAGAAAAAGGGGCTTCTGGAAGAAGATGACCTAGAAGAACAGAATCAAGAAGAACAGGTAGAAATAGAAGGGTCTTTTGATTCGGAAAAAGAAACTTCTGAAACTTCTGAAATTTCTGAAACTTCACAGGAGCTTGAAGGGTTTGATGAGGCAATGAAGGATGCGATGTCTTCTATTGCATCGGGAATTGCGCAAGTAAGTGAACCTGAGAATGTGCCAGATGCAACAGTTGTAATGCCAGATGTAGAAGAATTAGAAGAAGCTGTAGCTGTTCAAGAAGCAGAAGCAACATTGGAAGTAATCGAAACAGAGGAAGATTCTGAAGTTATAGAAGAAGAACAGATGGATCAGGATGCGGATATAATAATAGAAGAAACGCAAGTAGAAGTATCTGTAGAAGAGGAAAATACTGTAAATGCAAATACAGTTCCGAAAACGCCAAGTATTGATGAATTGCTGGCAAAAGCAGTAGCGTCTGGTGAGCAACCGGAAATAAAAAAGGATGAAGAAAATGAAGTGACACTTCTTGATTATTCAGACTTATTATAAAAAAGAAAAAGACTGTACCTATAGTTTGGATGTTATGGGTACAGTTTTTTTATGAAAAGTTATGTATTTAAAAAAAAACAAAAAAAGATTAAAAAAAGACTTGCAATATAGATGAGAGTCGGATATACTTATTTATGCTGTGACATGATAGCTATGAAGTGTGAGGTTGCTACCTTTGGTAGGTTTTCCACGGAGCGAATGTCAAGTTAGGAAACTGACGACAAGTCACTGTATTACATCTAAAGACTTACCACTAAGGGTGGGAGTGTGTGCAACTATGAGATGACACACACGGGAATGTGTACAGTCGCCGCTTGTCGTACTAATTAAAAGTGCGAAAAGGAGGAGACTTTTTTTATGGCAAGTCAAGTAATGAGAATCACTTTGAAAGCTTATGACCATCAGTTAGTAGATGCGTCAGCAGGCAAGATTATCGAAACTGTTAAAAAGAATGGAGCAACTGTTAGTGGACCGGTACCACTTCCTACAAAGAAAGAAGTAGTAACAATCTTACGTGCGGTTCACAAATACAAAGATTCCAGAGAACAGTTCGAACAGAGAACTCACAAAAGACTGATTGATATCATTGCACCTACACAGAAAACTGTTGATGCTTTGGCACGTTTGGAAATGCCAGCTGGTGTTTATATTGATATCAAAATGAAACAGAAATAAAAAAAAGTTCTGTTTAAGGTTAAGAGAGATTATCCTTACAAGGTTGATATAGAAGCAATGCTTTAAGCATCCACTTATGTTGACTGTTTGTCTAGGATGATTGCACATCACAGTGTAATCCGCTGTAGATTCACAGGAGGTAAAAAGAATGAAGAAAGCAATCTTAGCTACTAAAGTCGGAATGACTCAAATCTTCAACGAAGACGGAGTTTTAACTCCAGTAACTGTATTGCAGGCTGGACCTTGTGTAGTAACACAGGTTAAGACACAGGACAATGACGGTTACGAAGCAGTACAGGTTGGTTTTGGTGACAAGAGAGAAAACATTGTTAACAAACCAATGAAAGGACACTTTGAAAAAGCTGGTGTTTCCTGCAAAAGATTCGTCAGAGAATTGAAATTAGAAGGCGAATATACATTAGGACAGGAAATCAAAGCTGATATCTTTGCAGCAGGCGACAAAATTGATGTTACTGCAACAAGCAAAGGTAAAGGATTCCAGGGTGCTATTAAAAGACATGGACAGTCTAGAGGACCTATGGCTCATGGTTCTAAATATCATCGCCATGCAGGTTCAAATGGTGCTTGTTCTGATCCTTCAAAAGTATTTAAAGGAAAAAGAATGCCAGGTCACATGGGACATGTAAAAGTAACTGTTCAGAACTTAGAAGTTGTAAGAGTTGATGCTGAAAACAACTTACTGTTAGTTAAAGGTGCAGTGCCAGGACCTAAAAAATCCTTAGTTACAATCAAAGAAACAGTTAAATGCGGTAAATAAGTTTTCGTTGGAAAGGAGGACCACATAAAATGGCAAACGTATCTGTTTATAATATGGAAGGCAAAGAAGTTGGAACAATGGAATTAAACGATGCTGTGTTCGGTGTTGAAATCAACGATCACTTAGTACATTTAGCTGTTGTTCGTCAGCTTGCAAATAATCGTCAGGGAACACAGAAAGCAAAAACACGTTCTGAAGTTTCTGGTGGCGGAAGAAAACCTTGGAGACAAAAAGGAACTGGTCATGCAAGACAGGGTTCAACAAGATCTCCACAGTGGGCTGGTGGTGGAGTTGTATTCGCACCAACACCAAGAGATTATTCTCTGAAAATGAATAAAAAAGAAAGACGTGCAGCTTTAAAATCTGTTCTTACAAGTAGAGTACAGGAAAATAAGTTAATCGTTCTTGATGAACTGAAATTAGAGGAAGTAAAAACAAAAGCAATGCAGAATGTTTTGAATAACTTAAATGTTTCTAAAGCATTAGTTGTTTTAGCTGACAACGATGCAAATGTAGTATTATCTACAAGAAACATTCCTGGTGTTGTAACAGCATTACCAAATACAATCAATGTATACGATGTTTTAAAATACAACACAGTAATCTTAACTAAAGCTTCTGCTGCAGCGATTGAGGAGGTATACGCATAATGGCAAATGTAAAGTATTATGATGTAATCCTGAAACCAGTTGTAACTGAAAAAAGTATGGCTGCTATGGGCGAGAAAAAATATACTTTCTTAGTTCACACTGAAGCAAATAAAACAATGATTAAAGAAGCTGTTGAAAAAATGTTCGAAGGAACAAAAGTAAAAAGCGTTAACACAATGAACTTAGATGGAAAAACAAAAAGACGTGGAATGACTTTTGGAAAAACAGCTAAAACAAAGAAAGCTATCGTAACATTAACAGAAGATAGCAAGGATATTGAAATTTTTGAAGGGTTATAAAATTTGATAAGGTAAAAGCCTAGTCGAATTTTGTTCACAATCTAAAAGAGATACGTCAGTGATGATTGTTAAATTTAGTTTCGTGGACAGCCCTATATCCAGTGTATGGATATAGTAAACTTGAATAAAGCAGTCGAGAAAAAATAATCCGATATTTGGCTGCGGCAAAGAAACACCAGGATGAGTTGAAACTGGTGGATTATGAAAGGAGAGCTAGTAATGGGAATTAAAACATATAGCCCATATACACCTTCCAGAAGACACATGACAGGTTCTGATTTCTCTGAAATCACAACTTCTACACCAGAGAAATCTTTGGTAGTGTCCTTAAAGAAAAATGCTGGACGTAATAATCAGGGTAAAATCACAGTTAGACACCGCGGAGGCGGAAGCAGAAGAAAATATAGAATTATCGACTTCAAGAGAAGAAAAGATGATGTACCTGCAGTTGTTAAAACAATTGAATATGATCCAAACAGAACAGCTAACATCGCTTTAATCGCTTATGCAGATGGTGAAAAAGCATATATTTTAGCACCTGAAGGATTAAAAGTTGGTATGAAAGTTATGAATGGTGCTAACGCAGAAGTTAGAACAGGTAACTGCTTACCATTATCTGAAATTCCAGTTGGTACTATGGTACACAACGTTGAAATGTATCCGGGAAAAGGTGGACAGTTAGTACGTTCCGCTGGTAACGGAGCACAGTTAATGGCAAAAGAAGGTAAATATGCAACACTTCGTCTGCCATCAGGTGAAATGAGAATGGTTCCATTAAACTGCCGCGCTTCTATCGGCGTTGTAGGAAATGGCGAGCATAGCCTTATCAACATTGGTAAAGCAGGACGTAAACGTCACATGGGTATCAGACCAACAGTTCGTGGTTCTGTTATGAACCCGAATGACCATCCACACGGTGGTGGTGAAGGTAAGACTGGTATCGGACGCCCAGGTCCATGTACACCATGGGGTAAACCAGCTCTTGGCTTGAAGACAAGAAAGAAAAAGAAACAGTCTAACAAGTTAATCGTAAGAAGACGAGATGGTAAAACATTAGCTAAATAGTAGGAGGTAAGACAATGGCTCGTTCATTAAAAAAAGGACCGTTCGCAGATGAAAGCTTACTGAAAAAAGTAGATGCTATGAATGCTGCTGGAGATAAGACAGTTATTAAAACATGGTCACGTCGTTCCACAATTTTCCCTTCTTTCGTTGGACACACAATTGCTGTTCATGATGGAAGAAAACATGTGCCAGTGTATGTAACAGAAGATATGGTTGGACACAAACTTGGTGAGTTTGTAGCAACAAGAACATACAGAGGACATGGAAAAGACGAGAAAAAATCAGGTGTTCGCTAATATTTGAAAGGAGGCTTTTATCATGGCAAAAGGACATAGAAGTCAGATTAAAAGAGCAAGAAATGCTAATAAAGATACAAGACCGTCTGCAAAATTATCCTACGCAAGAATGTCCGTACAGAAAGCTTGCTATGTACTGGATGTAATTCGTGGTAAAGATGTTCAGACAGCACTGGGTATCTTAACATATAACCCAAGATACGCTTCCAGCGTAATCAAAAAATTATTAGAATCAGCAATCGCAAATGCTGAAAATAACAATGGTATGAATCCGGAAAATCTTTATATTGCAGAGTGCTACGCTAACAAAGCACCTACAATGAAGAGAATCAAACCAAGAGCTCAGGGTAGAGCTTACAGAATTGAAAAGAGAAACTGCCATATCACTGTTGTATTGGATGAAAGATAAGGAGGACTATCATGGGACAGAAAGTTAACCCACACGGACTCAGAGTCGGAGTTATCAAAGACTGGGATTCCAAATGGTATGCTGAAGGTGATTTCGCTGATAACTTAGTAGAAGACTATAACATCAGAACATACCTGAAAAAGAAATTATACAGCGCAGGTGTTTCCAAGATTGAAATCGAAAGAGCATCTGACAGAGTGAAAATCATTATCTACACTGCTAAACCAGGCGTTGTAATTGGTAAAGGCGGAGCAGAAATTGAAAAAGTTAAAGTTGAATTACAGAAATTTACAGATAAAAAATTAGTTGTTGATATTAAAGAAGTAAAAAGACCAGACAAAGATGCTCAGTTAGTAGCTGAAAATATCGCATTACAGTTAGAAAACCGTATTTCTTTCCGTCGTGCAATGAAATCTACAATGTCCAGAACAATGAAAGCTGGTGCTAAAGGTATTAAAACAGCTGTATCTGGACGTCTTGGTGGAGCTGATATGGCTCGTACAGAGTTTTACAGCGAAGGTACTATTCCACTTCAGACATTAAGAGCAGATATCGACTATGGTTTCGCTGAAGCAGATACAACTTACGGTAAAGTTGGCGTAAAGGCATGGATCTACAATGGCGAAGTACTTCCAACAAAAGGAACTAAGGAAGGGAGCGATAAATAATTATGTTAATGCCAAAAAGAGTTAAACGTCGTAAACAATTCCGCGGATCCATGAAAGGAAAAGCATTAAGAGGAAATAAAATCAACTACGGTGAATTCGGTTTAGTAGCAACAGAACCATGTTGGATTCGTTCTAACCAGATCGAAGCAGCCCGTGTTGCCATGACTCGTTATATCAAACGTGGTGGTAAAGTATGGATTAAAATTTTCCCAGATAAACCAGTAACAGCAAAACCAGCAGAAACACGTATGGGTTCCGGTAAAGGTGCCTTAGAATACTGGGTAGCAGTTGTAAAGCCAGGCAGAGTAATGTTTGAGATCGCAGGTGTTCCGGAAGAAACAGCTCGTGAAGCGTTACGTCTTGCGATGCACAAATTACCATGTAAATGTAAAATCGTTTCTCGTGCAGACTTAGAAGGCGGTGATAACAGTGAAAATTAAAAATTATGTAGAAGATTTAAAGACAAAATCAGCTGCAGAATTACAGGAAGAATTAGTAGCTGCTAAAAAGGAACTCTTTAACTTGAGATTTCAGAATGCAACAAATCAGCTGGACAATACAAGCAGAATTAAAGAAGTTCGTAAGAACATCGCTAGAATCCAGACTCTGATTGCTCAGAAGGCAAATGCATAAGGAATTACTTCCTCATAAATAGAAAGGAGCAGCATAATCGTGGAAAGAAATCTTAGAAAAACACGTGTTGGTAAAGTTGTAAGCGATAAAATGGACAAGACCATTGTTGTAGCTATTGAAAACCACGTTAAACATCCTCTTTATGGAAAAATCGTAAAGAGAACATATAAATTAAAAGCGCATGATGAAGAAAATACATGCAAAATCGGTGATACTGTAAAAGTTATGGAAACAAGACCATTATCTAAAGATAAAAGATGGAGACTTGTTGAAGTAGTAGAAAGAGCAAAATAATTTGTAAGGAGGAATCTAAGCATGATTCAACAGGAAAGTAGACTTAGAGTCGCTGACAATACAGGTGCAAAAGAAATCCTCTGCATCCGTGTTTTGGGTGGTTCTACTAGAAGATATGCGAACATCGGTGATGTAATCGTTGCTACTGTTAAAGATGCAACACCAGGCGGTGTTGTGAAAAAAGGCGATGTTGTAAAAGCCGTTGTTGTTCGTAGCGTAAAAGGTGTTCGTCGTAAAGATGGTTCTTACATTAAGTTCGATGAAAACGCTGCTGTTATTATCAAAGATGATAAGACACCAAAAGGAACTCGTATTTTTGGACCAGTAGCCAGAGAGCTTCGTGACAAACAGTTTATGAAAATTGTTTCCTTAGCTCCGGAAGTATTATAGGAGGTAAGCCTGATGTTTAAAATTAAAAAAGGTGATACTGTAAAAGTTATCGCTGGTAAAGATAAAGACAAAGAAGGAAAAGTAATCTCTGTTAATCCGAAAAAAGGCGCTGTTCTGGTTGAAGGCGTAAACATGATCACAAAACATACAAAACCATCTATGGCTAATCAGCAGGGTGGTATTGTAAATAAAGAAGCTTGGATTGATGCATCTAACGTAATGGTTATGCATGAAGGAAAAGCTACCAGAGTAGGCTTTAAAGTTGAAGATGGTAAAAAAGTGCGTGTTGCTAAAACTACAGGCAAAGTAATCGATTAATAAGAGAGGAGGCCATTTAAAGTGAGCAGACTGAAAGAAATGTACAAAAATGAGATCGTAGACGCTATGATCAAAAAGTTTGGTTATAAGAATATCATGGAAGTGCCGAAACTCGACAAAATCGTTGTTAACATGGGTGTAGGTGAAGCCAAAGATAATGCTAAATTGTTAGATGCAGCTGTAGCTGACATGGAATTAATTACAGGTCAGAAAGCTGTTACAACAAAAGCTAAAAATTCCGTTGCTAACTTCAAAATTCGTGAAGGTATGCCAATCGGTTGTAAAGTAACATTAAGAGGCGAAAAAATGTATGAATTTGCTGATCGTCTCATCAACTTAGCACTGCCTCGAGTACGTGACTTCCGCGGCGTTAATCCAAATGCATTTGATGGCAGAGGAAACTACGCTCTGGGAATCAAAGAGCAGTTAATTTTCCCTGAAGTGGAATACGATAAAGTCGATAAAGTAAGAGGTATGGATGTTATTTTCGTAACTACTGCTAAAACAGACGAAGAAGCTCGTGAATTATTGACATTATTTAATATGCCATTTGCAAAGTAAGATAAATTAGGAGGGAAAATTCATGGCTAAAACAGCAATGAAAGTTAAACAGCAGCGCAAACAGAAATTCTCTACAAGAGAATATAGCCGTTGCCGTATCTGTGGACGTCCACATGCTTACTTAAGAAAATACGGTATTTGCCGTGTTTGCTTCCGTGAATTAGCATACAAAGGACAGATTCCAGGAGTTAAAAAAGCAAGCTGGTAAGAATGAAGCACTTAGTAAGTCGTCGTCTTTTGACGACGAACGAACTTGGTGTGAAAACCTATTTTAGGATAGGGAATAAAAGGTTAAAAAGAAAAATTATTCGATTTATACCTTTTAGAAACTTAAAATATAAGATAAAATGTTATCACATGAAAAGTCTAAATTATAGGAGGAAACTATCATGACAATGAGCGATCCAATTGCAGATATGCTTACAAGAATTCGTAATGCAAATACTGCTAAACACGATACAGTAGATGTTCCAGCATCTAAAATGAAACTTGCTATTGCAGACATTCTGTTAAAAGAAGGTTACATTGCAAAATATGATGTTCTTGAAGATGGAGCATTCAAAACAATCCGTATTACATTAAAATATGGTGCAGACAAAAATGAAAAAATCATTACAGGTCTGAAGAGAATTTCTAAACCAGGTCTTCGTATTTACGCTGGTAGCCAGGAAATTCCAAGAGTATTAGGCGGATTAGGAATTGCAATTCTTTCTACAAACCAGGGAGTTATTACTGACAAAGAAGCTAGAAAACTTCATGTAGGTGGAGAAGTTTTAGCATTCGTATGGTAATTTGAAAATTTCCTATTTGTCTGGCTGATTTGCCAGAGTGTGTCCAAGCGAGTTTTTTATTATGTCCAAGCGAGAGGATAACAGGACTATGTCCTTTATCATATAGATGTACATTGCACAGAATTTAGTTTTATAACTTTATGAAGTGCGCATAGCAATACTGAAAACAGAAGGGAACCATAATCGGCCCTTCCGAAAATCTAAGTAAGGAGGAAATTGGTATGTCACGTATCGGAAGACTGCCTGTAGCAGTTCCAGCAGGTGTAGAAGTTAAAATTGCTGAGAACAATGTAGTGACTGTAAAAGGTCCTAAAGGAACACTTGAAAAAGCGTTACCTGTTGAAATGTCAATTAAATTAGAAGATGGTCATGTAGTTGTTACAAGACCAAGTGATTTAAAGAAAATGAAAGCTTTACATGGTTTAACAAGAACACTGATCCAGAATATGGTAACAGGTGTTAGCCAGGGATATGAAAAAACTCTGGAAGTTAACGGTGTAGGTTATAGAGCGGCAAAACAGGGTAAGAAATTAGTTTTGAACCTTGGTTACTCTCATCCAGTAGAAATGGAAGATCCAGAAGGATTAGACTGTAAAGTAGACGGAAACAAAATTGTTGTATCCGGAATTGACAAAGAAAAAGTTGGCCAGTACGCTGCTGAAATCAGAGATAAGAGAAGACCTGAACCATACAAAGGTAAAGGTATTAAATATGCTGATGAAGTTATCAGACGTAAAGTTGGTAAAACTGGTAAGAAATAAGTAAGGAGAGTGTAAAAATGGTTAGTAAAGTATCAAGAGCGAAAGTTCGCGCAAAAAAACATAGAAGATTACGTAATCATCTTAGCGGTACAACTGCTACTCCACGTTTAGCAGTATTCCGTAGCAATAATCATATGTATGCTCAAATTATTGACGATACAGTTGGAAAAACTCTTGTTTCTGCTTCTACAACACAGAAAGAAGTAAAAGCTGAGTTAGAAAAAACAAATAACGTTGATGCAGCAGCATACTTAGGAACTGTAATTGCTAAAAGAGCAATTGAAGCTGGTATTAAAGAAGTTGTTTTTGATAGAGGCGGCTTCATTTACCATGGAAAAGTTAAAGCATTAGCAGACGCAGCAAGAGAAGCTGGGTTAGAATTCTAATAAGGGAGGAAATGAACACATGAAACGTTCTATCATTGATGCTAGTCAGTTTGAATTAGAAGAAAAAGTAGTGTCAATCAAGCGTGTAACAAAAGTTGTTAAAGGTGGTCGTAACTTCCGTTTCACAGCTTTAGTTGTTGTTGGTGATGGCAACGGACACGTTGGCGCAGGTTTAGGTAAAGCAACTGAAATTCCTGAAGCAATCCGCAAAGGAAAAGAAGATGCTATGAAGAAATTAGTTACAGTAGCAAGAGATGAAAACGGAAGTATTACACATGACTTCATTGGAAAATTCGGAAGCGCAGAAATGTTGCTTAAGAAGGCTCCAGAAGGTACTGGTGTTATCGCCGGAGGTCCAGCTCGTGCAGTTATTGAACTTGCAGGTATTAAGAACATTCGTACAAAATGTATGGGTTCCCGTAATAAACAGAACGTAGTTTTGGCTACAATCGCAGGTTTAAGCCAGTTAAAGACTCCGGAAGAAGTTGCGAAACTTCGTGGAAAATCTGTAGATGAGATTTTTGCATAGGGAGGATTAAAAAATGGCAGATAAATTAAAAATCACTCTGGTGAAATCTACAATCGGTGCTGTTCCGAAACATAAAAAAACAGTAGAAGCTTTAGGTTTAAGAAAACTTAACAAAACAGTAGAAATGCCGGATAATGCTGCAGTTCGTGGTATGATTCAGCAGGTAAGACATTTAGTTAAAGTAGAAGAAATCTAATTAATAGAAGAAGGAGGTGCCATCATGGAATTATCAAACTTAAGACCAGCTGAAGGTTCCAGACAGAGCGATAACTTTAGACGCGGTCGTGGACATGGTTCAGGTAATGGTAAGACAGCAGGTAAGGGCCACAAAGGTCAGAAAGCACGTTCTGGTGCAAAAAGACCAGGATTTGAAGGTGGTCAGATGCCTTTATATAGAAGACTTCCTAAGAGAGGCTTCAAATGTAGAAATTCTAAAGAAATCATTGCAGTAAACGTTGACATTTTAAACAGATTTGAAGACGGTGCTGACGTTACACCAGCAGCATTATTAGCTTCTGGTGCTATCTCCAAATTAGGAGACGGAGTTAAACTTCTGGGTAATGGTGAACTTACTAAGAAGCTTAATGTAAAAGTTAATGCTGTAAGCGAAAGCGCAAAAGCTAAAATTGAAGCCGCAGGTGGAACAGTAGAGGTGATCTAATGCTCAAGACTCTTAAAAATGCCTTCAAGATTAAGGATGTAAGACGTCGTCTTTTCTATGTGCTTCTGATGCTGGTTGTTGTGCGTATCGGTTCACAGCTTCCAATACCAGGAGTAGATAGCAATTATTTCAAAAATTGGTTTGCGAGCCAGTCCAGTGATGCGTTTAACTTTTTTGACGCTTTCACTGGTGGTTCCTTTACTGAAATGTCAATTTTTGCACTGAGCATTACTCCATACATTACATCTTCTATTATCATTCAGCTTTTAACAATTGCTTTTAAGAGTTTGGAAGATATGCAAAGAGATGGTGAAGAGGGCAGAAAGAAATTAACAGCTATTACACGTTATCTGACAATCGGGCTTTCTTTATTCCAGTCTATTGCTATGACAATTGGATTTGGAAATAAAGGATTGATTCCAGATATAAACTTTTTAAAAGGCGTTGTAGTTGTATCTTGTCTGACTGCAGGTTCTGCAATGCTTATGTGGATTGGGGAACAAATTACAGAAAAAGGTGTGGGAAATGGTATTTCCATCATTTTGATGATTAATATCGTATCCAGAATTCCAAGTGATTTGGTGACTCTTTTTGAAAAGTTCGTTAAAGGAAAAACAATCGCAAAGGGTGCATTAGCAGCGCTCATTATTGCAGCAGTAATTCTCGTTGTAGTAGTACTGGTTTTAATCTTAAACGGTGGTGTAAGAAAGATTCCGGTACAATATTCCAAGAAGATGGTGGGAAGAAAAGTTATGGGCGGACAGTCCAGTTCCATTCCTTTAAAAGTAAACACTGCTGGTGTTATTCCTATTATCTTTGCTTCCTCTTTGATGTCTTTCCCTGTTATCATTATGAGTTTAATGGGAAAAACAGGAGGAAAAGGTATTGGAGGACATATTTTAAAAGCCCTTACTTCCAATAATTGGTTTAATCCAAGCGAACCAGTATATTCTATCGGTTTGGTAGTTTATATTTTATTAGTTATTTTCTTTGCGTATTTCTATACATCCATTACTTTTAATCCTATGGAAGTAGCGGATAATATGAAAAAGCAAGGTGGATTTATTCCTGGTATTAGACCGGGTAAACCAACACAGGAATACCTTGAGCAAATCTTAAGTTATTTGATTTTCATCGGTGCAGCTGGTCTGGTAATTGTAGCTGTTATTCCATTTTTCTTTAATGGAGTATTTGGTGCAAATGTTTCTTTTGGTGGAACATCTTTAATCATCGTAGTAGGTGTTGTGCTGGAAACATTAAAACAGATTGAGTCCCGTATGTTAGTTCGTAACTATAAAGGATTTTTAAGCGAATAAAGTAGATAGCATATTTTATGACCGTCGCAGGGAGAGCAGAAGTTTTCTGTTGTTGCGGCGGTCTTTTAAAATTATATATGGCGGAAAGTTCTTCTATAGTGTATCATTATATATATGAATTTATGGAAGAAGCATTTGCTTATATTCAGAAAGGGGAAGATTACTATGAAAATTATTATGTTAGGTGCACCTGGAGCCGGAAAAGGCACACAGGCGAAAAAAATTGCAGAAAAATATGGAATCCCACACATTTCCACAGGAGATATTTTTAGAGCAAATATTAAAAACGGCACAGAACTGGGAAAAAAAGCAAAAAGTTATATGGATCAGGGACTTTTAGTACCAGATGAGTTGACCGTTGATTTGGTAATTGATCGTGTTGCACAGGAAGATTGTAAGAATGGATACATTTTAGATGGTTTTCCAAGAACAATTCCACAGGCAGAAAGCCTGGATGCTGCACTTTCAAAAACAGGGGAAAAAATTGATTATGCAATCAATGTAGAAGTTCCGGATGAGAATATTGTAGCTCGTATGTCCGGAAGACGTGCATGCTTAGGTTGTGGTGCTACATACCATGTAGAGTTTAATGCACCAAAAACAGAAGGTGTATGTGATTCTTGTGGTGAAGGGCTGGTATTAAGAGATGATGATAAAGAAGAGACAGTTTTAAAAAGATTAGGTGTTTATCATGATCAGACACAGCCGCTTATCGATTATTATTCAAAAGCAGGTGTCATGAAAGAAGTAGATGGTACGGTTGACATGGAAGATGTTTTCCAAGCAATTGTAAACGTGTTAGGAGAGTAAAAATGTCAGTAACAATTAAAACTGCCAGAGAAATTGAACTAATGAGAGAATCCGGAAGACTTCTGGAAAAAGTACATGATGAGCTTGGAGCATTTATCAAACCGGGAATTAGCACTCTGGATATAGACCGGTTAGGTGAGAAGCTTATTAGAAGTCTTGGAGGTATTCCTAATTTTCTAAACTATAATGGCTATCCGGCATCTATTTGTGTATCGGTAAATGATGAAGTTGTACATGGTATTCCGAATAAACATAGAATTTTGCAGGAAGGAGATATTGTCAGCCTTGATGCAGGTTTAATTTATAAAGGATATCATTCTGATGCAGCAAGAACCTATGGAGTAGGTACAATTTCACCGGAAGCGCAGAAACTGATAGATGTGACAAAGCAGAGCTTTTTCGAAGGAATCAAATATGCCAAAGCAGGAAATCATTTATATGATATTTCTGCTGCAATTGGAGGATATGCACAGAAGTTTGGCTATGGTGTTGTGCGTGATTTAGTAGGACATGGTATCGGGACACATTTACACGAGGATCCACAAATTCCTAATTTCCCTCAAAGGCGCAGAGGAATACGATTGGTTCCAGGTATGACATTGGCTATTGAACCTATGATTAATATAGGACGTGCTGACGTAGCATGGTTAGATGATGACTGGACTGTTGTAACACAGGATGGTTCTTTATCTGCACATTATGAGAATACAATTCTTATCACAGATGGTGAACCGGAAATTCTTACCCTGAGTAAATAGCAGGAGGTTTTATGAGAGAATTTGTAAAAGGTATGCTTGCTAAATCAAAGGCAGGGCATGATATTGGAAAGCTGTATGTAGTAATGGATGCAGATGATGAATATGTTTATCTAGCAGATGGGATACATAAAACCTTAGATAAATTAAAAAAGAAGAAAAGAAAACACATTCAGATTATCTATAAAATTCCCGTTATTCTTCAACAAGTTATGAAAGACGGAAAAGAAATGCAAAATGAGCATCTAAAAAAAGCCATTAAAGATTATGAAAACAATCAACAGGAGGTTTAATTTATGTCAAAGGCAGACGTTATTGAAGTAGAAGGAACAGTGTTGGAAAAATTACCTAACGCTATGTTTAAAGTAGAACTAGAAAATAAACATGTAATTTTAGCTCATATTAGTGGAAAATTAAGAATGAATTTCATTCGTATTCTCCCAGGGGATAAAGTTACAATCGAAATGTCACCTTACGATTTAAGTAAAGGGAGAATTATCTGGAGAGATAAATAAAAATTTAAAGACAGAAGAACCGATACAGGAGAATATAAGAAAGACCTGTATCGGTTTTTTATATTTGGAGGGAATAAAAAATTCCTTGAAAATTGAGAAAAAGTGCTTGCAATCTTGCCAGATAGGTGCTATTATATAAAGCGTACTTTTATGCTCAGAAAGGAGGAAGAACAGTGAAAGTTAGATCATCTGTAAAACCAATTTGTGAAAAGTGCAAGGTTATTAAAAGAAAGGGAAGTATCAGAATTATCTGTGAAAACCCAAAACACAAACAGCGTCAGGGTTAATTTCTAAAAAAGAAGTATAGGACGAATGGTTTGTGCAAATTTTAGTGCGGCTGCAGTATGAACCGCCAGGGTGCGTTGTTCGTACTGATTAAATATAGTAATATTATCACGTTACCTGTTTTACCGAGGACAGGATAAAATATTGCTTAATACCGATATCCGCCAAATATCGGAAAGGCTGCGTAAAATTTAAAATAGAAAACAAGATGTTTTCTATAATTATTTGCGGCTGGATATATAGAACTCCGTCAGTTTTGTATATCTCAATTAGGAACAATATTAACAGAAAAATGGAGGAACAAATACATGGCTCGTATAGCTGGTGTAGACTTACCAAGAGAAAAACGTGTTGAAATCGGATTGACTTATATCTACGGAATTGGTAGAGTAACTTCAAACCGTATTCTTGAAAAGGCAGGCGTAAATCCTGACACTCGTGTCAGAGACGTTACAGACGAAGAAGTAGGAAAAATCCGTGATGCTATCGAAGAATTACAGATTCCGGTAGAAGGTGATTTAAGAAGAGAAATCGCTTTAAACATCAAGAGACTTCAGGAAATTGGATGCTACAGAGGTATCCGTCATCGTAAAGGACTTCCTGTTCGTGGTCAGAAGACTAAAACAAATGCAAGAACAAGAAAAGGTCCTAAGAGAACTGTTGCTAACAAGAAGAAATAATCAGTAACAGCTTAAAGAAGATTTAAAATTACTATTAAGTTTGAATATTAGAGAAAGTAGGTTAGTTTAAAAATGGCTAAAGTTACAAAAAAAGTGACAAAAAAGCGTGTTAAGAAAAACGTTGAACGCGGACAGGCACATATCCAGTCTTCTTTCAATAACACAATCGTTACATTGACAGATGCTGAAGGTAATGCTTTATCATGGGCAAGTGCCGGTGGTCTAGGATTTAAAGGTTCAAGGAAATCTACTCCATATGCAGCTCAGATGGCTGCAGAAACAGCAGCTAAAGCAGCTGTTATTCATGGTCTGAAGACTGTTGACGTTTTTGTAAAAGGACCTGGTTCAGGTAGAGAAGCAGCAATCCGTGCATTGGCAGCTTGTGGTATTGAAGTTACAAGTATTAAAGATGTAACACCAGTTCCACACAACGGTTGTCGTCCACCAAAACGTAGAAGAGTCTAATTAGGAGGTCAAAGAATCATGGCAGTAAATAGAGTACCAGTTCTGAAAAGATGTAGATCATTAGGTCTTGATCCTGTATATTTAGGAATTGACAAGAAATCTACTAGACAGTTAAAAAGAGCAAATAGAAAAATGTCTGAATACGGACTTCAGTTAAGAGAAAAACAGAAAGCTAAATTTATTTATGGCGTTCTGGAAAAACCTTTCCGTAACTACTACAAAAAAGCAGATCAGAAACCAGGACAGACAGGTGAAAACCTGATGATTATGCTGGAAACACGTCTGGACAACGTAGTATTCCGTATGGGACTTGCTAGAACAAGAAAAGAAGCAAGACAGATTGTTGACCATAAACATGTAATGGTTAATGGAAAACAGGTTAATATCCCATCTTACTTAGTAAAAGCTGGCGATGTTATCGAAATTAAAGAAAAATGCAAAGGTTCTCAGAGATATAAAGATATCCTTGAAGTAACTGGCGGACGTTTAGTTCCAGCTTGGTTAGATATCGATCAGGAAGCTTTAAAAGGTGAAGTAAAAGCACTTCCTACAAGAGAAGAAATCGACGTACCAGTTGACGAAATGTTAATTGTCGAGTTATATTCTAAATAATTAAAAAGTAAAATTGTGCACGTAGCAAGGAGGGCTTTGCATGTTCGATTTTAACAAACCCAAAATTCAAATCACAGAAATGTCTGATGATAAGAGATATGGGAAATTCGTGGTAGAACCTCTGGAAAGAGGATATGGTATTACTTTAGGTAACTCTTTAAGAAGAATTATGCTGTCTTCTTTACCGGGTGCTGCAGTAAGCCAAGTGAAAATTGACGGTGTTCTCCACGAATTCAGTTCTATTCCAGGTGTAAAGGAAGATGTTACAGAAATCATCATGAACCTGAAAAATCTGGCAATTAAGAACGTAAGTGACAGCAATGAACCAAAAACTGCATATATTGAGTTTGAAGGTGAAGGTGTTGTGACTGGTGCTGATATTCAGGTTGATCAGGATTTGGAAGTTTTAAATCCAGATTTAGTGATTGCTACCTTAAATGGTGGAGCTGACTGCAAATTTAACGCAGAGCTGACAATTACAAAAGGACGTGGATATGTAAGCGCAGATAAAGGTAAAACAGACGATATGCCAATTGGCATGATTGCAGTTGATGCAATTTATACACCGGTTGAACGTGTAAATATGGCCGTTGAGAATACTCGTGTTGGTCAAGTTACAGACTACGATAAACTGACACTTGATATTTATACAAACGGAACACTGGATGCAGACGAGGCTGTTAGTCTGGCTGCTAAGGTACTGAGCGAGCATTTAAGCCTCTTTATTGATCTTTCTGAAAGTGCAAAGACAGCTGAAGTCATGATTGAGAAAGAAGACAATGAAAAAGAAAAAGTTTTAGAAATGAATATTGATGAATTGGAATTGTCTGTTCGTTCCTATAACTGCTTAAAACGTGCTGGTATCAATACAGTGGAAGAACTTTGCAATCGTACTTCTGAAGATATGATGAAAGTTCGTAATCTGGGACGTAAGTCTTTAGAAGAAGTTTTAGCAAAATTAAAAGAATTAGGTTTACAGTTAAATCCAAGCGAAGAGTAAGCCTTTGATACAAATTTATGGAAGAAAAGCAATACGTCAGTAAGTCCGAAGAAGCATGGCGTATTGTTCCACAAATGGAGGAAATCTAAAATGGCAAAATATAGAAAATTAGGCAGAACTGCTGACCAGAGAAAAGCTTTACTTAGAAATCAGGTAACAAACTTATTATATCATGGAAGAATTGTTACAACTGAAACAAAAGCAAAAGAAGTTCGTAAAATTGCTGATGGTTTAATTGCTATGGCAGTTCGTGAAAAAGATAACTTCGAAACAGTAACAATTACAGCAAAAGTTGCTCGCAAAGATGCCGAAGGCAAGAGAGTAAAAGAAGTTGTAGATGGTAAAAAAGTTACTGTATATGATGAAGTACAGAAAGAAATCAAGAAGGATGCTCCTTCAAGATTACATGCTAGAAGACAGATGCTGAAAGTTCTTTACCCAGTGAAAGAAGTTCCAACAGCAGCTGCTGGTAAGAAGAAAAACACAAAAGAAATTGATTTGACAGAAAAATTATTTACAGAAATCGCACCAAAATACGTTGATCGTAACGGTGGTTACACAAGAATCATCAAAATCGGACCACGTAAAGGTGATGCGGCTATGGAAGTAGTTCTGGAATTAGTATAAAAATAATAGAAATAAAGGCTGAGATACAGAAATTGTGTCTCAGCCTTTATTTTTGTTGGCAACAGCATTTTACTTGTGTAATGTCTTTAAAAGTAGTAAAATAATAAATCGAAGAAAAAAGGAGGACTGTGGTATGGGGAAAAAGATGCTTTTTATATTCAATCCAAGATCAGGAAAAGGTAGCATTAAAAACCGTCTTATGGATATTCTGGATATTTTCGTGAAAGGTGGATATGAAATTACTGTTCACCCCACACAGGCCTATATGGACGGACTAAAAGTAACCAAAAAGAAAGCAGGGGATTATGATCTGGTGGTTGCCAGTGGTGGAGATGGAACCTTAGATGAAGTAGTTACAGGTATGCTTTTAGGTGGACACCATATTCCTATTGGATATATTCCAGCAGGAAGTACCAACGATTTTGCTAATAGCCTGCACATATCAAAAAATATGTTACAAGCAGCCACAGATATTGTAGAAGGAATACCGCATGCTTTTGATGTAGGTGGATTTAATGAGGATTATTTTGTTTATATTGCGGCTTTCGGGCTTTTTACAGATGTGTCTTATGAAACGAATCAAGATATGAAAAATATTTTAGGACATGCAGCCTATATATTAGAGGGAACACAGAGACTTTTTAATATTAAATCTTACAATCTTTCTGTAAAAAGTGATCATGCGGAATTATCAGGTGAGTTTATCTTTGGTATGATTAGTAATTCTACCTCGGTAGGTGGATTCAAGCGTTTAACTGGACCAGGTGTTATGTTAGACGATGGTGTTTTTGAGGTTATGTTTATTCGAAGACCAAAGAATATTTTGGAATTAAATGAAATTATTGCTTCTCTTGTGGGAACAACGGACTCAAAAATGATTGAAGTATTTAAAACAACAGAATTGATAATTGCATGTGAAGAAGAAATTTCATGGACTCTTGATGGTGAATTTGGAGGACTTCATAAAAATGTGACTATTAAAAATTTAAAGCATGTTGTCCAGATTATGTTGGCAAAAAATGATCAAATACCTTTAATCAATCAAACGGAGAATGAGAAACCTTGTTGCTGATTTTGTCATATAATAATTAAAACAGGCAAAACAGGTGAACAACAGGGATGGCAATAATCATTAAAGAAATAGTATTGATTTTTGTACTGACCACAGATTCTTTTGTGGTCAGTTTTGCTTATGGTATGAGAAAAGTAAAAATGCCTTTTAAAATTGTGGCTGGTATGAATATGATTATGAGCGGGTTACTTGGTATTGCACTAATTGCAGGAAATTTTCTTTCTGTCTTTTTTTCGAAGGATACAACTACAGTTTTAGGAGCACTTCTTCTTATAGGTATTGGATTATATCGTATTTTAAGTGTTTTTTTTCAAAAAGAAGAAAAAGAAAAAATTTATAGGGAACTTACTGTTATAGAAGGTATTATGCTGGCATTTATACTTTCGCTGGATAGTTTAGCAGTGGGAGTAGGAACGGGACTGGTACAGTCAGGTTGCTTTTTTCTTGCAGTAGGTACTTTTATAGGTGGTATTCTTATGATGAAGTTAGGATGGAAATTAGGATCGATCTTTCGAAATGCTACAGAGAAAGATTTATCTTGGTTAAGTGGGGTATGTCTTTTACTTTTGGCAATGAGCTTTTTGTGGAAAAGATAAAAAATGCTTGCAATATGACGGCTTTTGCGGTATCTTAAAAACAGTTTTACGATCGTATTCTTTTTTTTGAAAAGACAGAATGCGTACAGTGATTGGGGAGAAGTTTAGATTGCAATGAGAGGAAGGAAGGAAAGAATGAGCGAGTATATCGATGTATCAGAAATTTTTGGCGAGGATGTTTTTAATGACGTAGTGATGCAGCAACGTCTTCCTAAGAAAATATATAAGGATTTAAAACAGACAATTCTCGAAGGAAAAGAATTATCGCTAGAAATGGCAGATGTAATCGCCCATGAAATGAAAGAATGGGCAATTGAAAAAGGAGCAACTCACTATACACACTGGTTTCAGCCACTTACAGGAGTAACTGCTGAAAAACATGATTCCTTTATTACAGCACCCCTTCCAAATGGAAAGGTTCTGATGAGTTTTTCAGGAAAAGAACTGATTAAAGGTGAACCAGATGCATCTTCTTTTCCATCAGGAGGACTGCGTGCAACTTTTGAAGCGCGAGGTTATACTGCGTGGGATTGTACTTCTCCAGCCTTTGTACGTCATGATGCAGCAGGAGCTACTTTATGTATTCCTACAGCGTTTTGTTCCTATACAGGAGAAGCATTGGATCAGAAAACACCATTGTTGCGTTCTATGCAGGCAATTAATACACAGGCTCTTCGTCTGATTCGTTTATTTGGTGATACGACTTCAAAAAAAGTTATTCCTTCTGTAGGTGCAGAGCAGGAATATTTTTTAGTAAGTGATGAAAAATTTAGACAAAGAAAAGATTTAGTTTTTACAGGGCGTACTTTATTTGGAGCTATGCCACCCAAAGGACAGGAGTTGGATGACCATTATTTAGGAACAATTCGTCAAAAAGTTTCCGCCTATATGAAGCATGTTAATGAAGAACTTTGGAGATTGGGTGTAACTTCCAAAACACAACATAACGAGGCCGCTCCGGCGCAGCATGAGTTGGCACCTATTTATGCAGAGGCAAATGTAGAAGTTGATCATAACCAGATTGTGATGCAAACATTGAAAAGAGTTGCTTCTCAACATGGCATGAAGTGTTTACTTCATGAGAAGCCCTTTGCAGGGGTAAATGGTTCTGGAAAGCATAATAACTGGTCCCTTACTACAGATACAGGACATAATTTATTAGAGCCTGGAATTACCCCACATGATAATGTTCAATTTCTTCTTGTTTTAAGTTGTATTTTAAAAGCAGTAGATGAACATGCAGCTCTTTTAAGAGAGTCAGCAGCAGACGTGGGGAATGACCATCGTCTAGGCGCAAATGAAGCACCACCAGCAATTATTTCTGTATTTTTAGGAGATCAGCTTACAGATGTAATGAACCAGCTGATTACTACAGGTATGGCAAATCATAGTATTGGTATGGAAAAGCTAGAAACAGGTGTAAAAGCAATTCCAGAGTTTATGCGCGATACAACAGATAGAAATAGAACCTCACCATTTGCATTTACAGGAAATAAGTTTGAATTTCGTATGGTAGGATCTAGAGATTCTATTGCGCCTGCAAATGTAGTATTAAATACCATTGTGGCGCAGGCCTTTAAAGAGGCATGTGATGTTTTGGAAAAAGCAGAGGATTTTGATGTAGCAGTTCATGATTTAATGAAAAAGAATTTTACTGAGCATCAAAGAATCGTATTTAATGGAAATGGTTATTCCAAGGAGTGGGTAGAAGAAGCTGAAAAGAGAGGTCTTCCGAATCTTAGCTGTATGGTAGAAACCATTGAAACCCTTACGAGTTCCAAGACAGTAGAACTTTTTGAAGAATTTGGCGTTTTTACAAAAGCAGAATTAGAGTCTAGAAAAGAAATTAAATATGAGGCTTATGCAAAGGCTATTAATATTGAAGCAAGAACGATGTTAGATATTGCAGGAAAACAGATTATTCCTACAGTGATTAAATATACAAAACAGCTTGCAGAGTCTATTAATGCAGTAGTGGCAGCTGGTATTTTAGAAGTAGAAGTACAGACAGATTTATTGAAAGAAACATCTGCTCTTTTGAAAAAAACAAAAGATGCTTTGACGCATTTGAAAGAAGTAACTGAAATAGCAGCAGCAATGGAAGATGGAAAAGAAAAAGCATTTTATTATCGTCAACAGGTAATTCCGGCAATGGAAGCGTTGAGAAAGCCAGTAGATGAGTTGGAAATGATTGTGGACAAAGAAATTTGGCCAATGCCATCTTATGGTGATTTATTGTTTGAGGTATAAAAAGAAAAGGGAGTTATTGTACTAGGTGCATATCAATATTTTAATATGCTTAGTGTCATAACTTCCTTTTGTATATATGAAAGTTTTGAGTATGTTACAGAAAGAGGTCTAGGAAATGAAAGAATTAGAATTTTTAAGAGAACAACAAGTAGATAAGGGATTGATCGAAGGGGTGGAGGAGTTTCGCCGTAAATATCCTGTAGAGGAAGAAGAGCAAAGTAGAGTAAATTGTCCGGATATGTATTTTTATGGCAGAGAAGTGTTGGAAATGGGACTTGCAGCACTTCTTCAGGGAGAAAATCTTCTGCTTACAGGGGCCAAGGCAACAGGGAAAAATGTTTTAGCGGAAAATCTGGCCTGGATTTTTGGACGTCCTGTATATAATGTATCTTTTCATGTAAATACGGACAGCGGTGATTTAATTGGAACCGATACTTTTGTAAATAATGAAGTACAGCTTCGTAAAGGTAGTATATATCGATGTGCCCAGTATGGTGGATTTGGAATTTTAGATGAAATTAATATGGCAAAGAACGATGCAGTATCGGTTCTTCATGCATCTTTGGATTATAGAAGGAGTATTGATGTTCCTGGATATGATAAAATTGATATTCATCAGGCTGCCAGATTTATTGGAACCATGAACTATGGATATGCAGGGACAAAAGAGTTAAATGAGGCCCTTGTTTCTCGTTTTATGGTAATTGATATGCCACAACAGGATGAAGATACATTAGAATATATTTTAACTGCTAAGTTTCCTACATTAAAGGAAAATGCCAAAAAACAATGGATTGGACTTTTTATGGATTTACAGCTAAAAGCACAGAATAGTGAAATCAGTACGAAAGCACTAGACCTTAGAGGTATTTTAGGGGCATTAAAAACAATACATCAGGGATTAAAACCAAGGCTTGCCGTACAGATTGGTGTAGTAAATAAGTGTTTTGATATTTTTGAAAAAGAGATTGTACAGGATGTGGTGCTTACAAGAATTCCTGATACATGGACGCCACAGGATGTATTTGAAAAATAGAGGTTGTTATGGAAGAATTTGAATTGGAAAACAGAATAAAAAATCTCATGTGGACAGTTAGTGGAGATTATTCTCTTGAGTTTAAGCCTGATCTGGCTACTTTTGAAAAATCGAAATATATAGCTTTGTATGATGGGATAAAACAAGGTGCTTTTGCACGATACTTTAATCGAGAGGAATATTCTCTATATTTAGTAAAGAAAATTTATCTTCATGCAATGGAAGGTCCTTTAATGGATTTAGCGCAGATATGCATTGAATTTGCAGTTTCAGGGAAGATTATAGAAGAGAGAGAAGGGGTTTCCAATATCAGACGACATGCCTGTGAAGATATTCTGGATATGGATTTTCATAAATTAATTGGAAATCCTACAGGTAAGTTAAAGGCAGCTCTTTTTCGAGAAGTTTTAAATGGGAAAGGACCTGTAGAGGAGAGACAAAGACATTTTATGGATATGGTACAGGGACTTTCTCATGCACAGAATACATTAGAGCTTATTCAGACTACGGATAAATTATATAATCAGCTGGTGGACCCGTATTTTGAGAAAAATCAAGGGGATTTAGAAAAGGTTTTGTCTGTAACTTTAGAGGAGTTAGCAGAATTTTCATGGGAAGATTTTCTAAAAGAAGAGGAACTAGAAAATACAATGGAAACCTATCTGGATAAAGTCACAGAAAATATGACGAATCTGGATACTAGAGAAACGGAAGTAAAGGACAATCCAGAAAAGAATACAGAAGAAAGTTCTAAACGTATTTTAGTGGTAGATGAAAAAGCTTTGGAAAAAATGTATTCTTATGTAGAACGAAATTATGGAAAAACATATTTATCACAAAATGAAGAAAAGAAAAGGAATACCCTTGTCTGCAGAGGTATACACAGTGATTGTAGTCTTTACTTTACAAAAGGAATTTTAAAAGATCCCGTGCTTCGGAATTATCAATATGAATATGCAAAAAAACAAAAGGGGAAGAATCTTTATGAATATCATGACCACCATAGAGCGGTAAAAAACAATATTCGCTTACTTACAGATATGCTAAAGAAAACCCTTACTATGAGAGATGAGCGAGAAAATATATTGTCAGATAGAGGAAAATTACTGCCGGCCAGACTTTGGCGTCTTGGAAGAACAGAGAATGTGCAGATTTTTAAAAGAGAACTTTACGAAGAAAGTAGCAGTTTTGTGGTAGATGTTTTAATTGATGCAAGCGGTTCTCAGCGTTCTAGACAGGGGCAGGTTGCTATTCAGGCATACATTTTAAGTGAAGCGTTAAGTAATGTAGGAATTCCTCATCGAGTAATGAGTTTTTGTACTTTCTGGGATTATACCATACTGCATAGTTTTCGAGACTACGATGCAGATAGAACAGAAAATAGTAATATTTTTGAGTATGTAACCTCTTCCAATAATAGAGATGGGCTGGCTATTAAGGCCGTAGAGTATGATTTGTTACAAAGAGAAGAAGAACATAAAATTTTGATTGTTTTAAGTGATGGCAAGCCTTATGATGTGATTTTAAATCGTCCAAATGCCAGAAATCCGAAACCTTATCATGGGGATTATGCTATAAGAGATACAGGATTTGCAGTGAGGAAATTGCGTAATCAAGGTGTTTGTGTACTAGGTGTATTTGCGGGAGAAGAAAAAGATTTACAGGCAGAGAAAAAAATTTTTGGAAAAGATTTTGCTTATATCAGAAATATTTCCGGTTTTTCTCCTGTCGTAGGAAGATATCTAACAAAACAATTGGAAAAAAATACTTGATAATTGAAAAAACTTCTGCTATATTTATAGAATATGTTTAAAAATATAGACATTCGGGATGAATTCCCCAGAGGATAGTAATGAGCGAAAAAATAGAAATAATGGGAATTTCTGTTGAGAAGTGTTATGCAGAAGATGTTATGGAAAGTATTAACCAGCAGTGGTATCAAGAGACATTAGCAACTTATGGTGTACTGACGATGAATCTTTTGCTAGCAGCCCAACAGGACGAGGAATTAAAAGAATATATAGAAACATTAGATAAAGCAGTGGCAGATGAACCAGAAATCGTAAAGGCAGCAGGGCTTGAGGATCAAGAATGGGAAAAGGATATTTCTGAACATGGATTTTTTGGAACGGTATTTTGGTTGTTGAACCACTATAAGAATGAAATATTTCTTTTAGGAGAAAATGAGGAAGACATAGAGAAATTGTATGGATATCTTCAGGATAAGTATCCGGATATTGTTATACTTGGTAAAGACTTTTTAACGGGCGAGGAAGATGATCAGGTAGATAAGGTGATCAATGAAATTAATATGTGGAATCCACAGGCTGTATTAAGTTGCTCTAGAGTATATGATTCGGAACGATTTGTGAAAAGACATCGAAAAAAAATCAATACAAAGGTATGGCTTAGTTTGGGAAGTTGCCTTGACATTTTTCGTGAAGGAAGCAAAAAACCAAGTTGGCTTAACCGCTTTATGGAAAAGAACAATTTCAAAAAAATGGTATCAAAGTACAATGAGGACATGGAGAAAATGTGAATAAATTGTTACATTTTTGAAAAAAAGATGTAATATATTGCATTTTCTCTTTCTTTTTTTTTGATTTTGTATTAGTATATATTGTAGGGTTTTTATGGGAGATGTAACAATAAAATAACTATATGATGAAAGAAGGAGAAAATATGATATCAAATCAGATACTGCAAAACACACTGGATGGGTTGAAAGGAATATCAAAAACCGATTTTTGTGTAACAGATATGGAAGGGAAAATTTTAGCATCAACTTTTTCTGGCAGTATATGCGGACAGGAAGAAGTAGCTGCGTTTGCCAATTCTCAGGCAGACAGTCAGGTGGTGAAAGGAAATCAGTATTTTAAAATATATGATGATCATCAGCTGGAATATGTGTTAATTGTAAGTAGTGCAGGGGACGATGTTTATACATTAGGGAAACTAGTTGTATTCCAAATTCAGGGATTGCTTACAGCATATAAAGAAAGATTTAATAAGGATAACTTTATTAAAAATCTTTTATTGGATAACCTGCTTTTAGTAGATATTCACAATCGTGCAAAGAAACTGCATATTGAAGTGGATGTACGCAGAGTTGTATATATATTAGAAAGCAATCAGGATAAGGATTATGGTTCCTTAGAAAATATCAAAAATCTGTTAGGTGGAAAGCCGGGAGATTTTGTTACAGCAGTAGATGAGAAAAATATTATTATTGTTAAAGAATTAGCTCCATCAGAAGAATATCCTCAGTTGGAGAAGACTGCTAATAATATTTTGACTGCATTAGGTGTGGAAAAGGATGGTACCACACATATTGCCTACGGAACTATTGTAAAAGAGTTAAAAGAAGTTTCACGCTCCTACAAGGAAGCGAAGATGGCTCTGGATGTAGGTAAAATTTTCTTTGGAGAAAGAGATGTCATTGCATATAGTTCTCTGGGAATTGGAAGACTTATTTATCAGTTACCGATTCCTCTTTGTAAAATGTTTATTCGGGAAATTTTTGATGCTCATTCTCCCGATGATTTTGATGAGGAAACACTTACTACAATTAATAAATTTTTTGAAAATAGCTTGAATGTTTCGGAAACATCCAGACAGCTGTATATTCACAGAAATACATTAGTATATCGTTTAGATAAGCTACAGAAAAGCACAGGGCTTGATCTGAGAGTTTTCGAAGATGCAATTACCTTTAAAATTGCATTGATGGTAGTAAAGTATATGAAGTACATGGAGACACTTGATTACTAAGGAACAGAAGATATCCTGTCTGTTCCCACAGGAAAACAGGAGGTTATTATGATTGATTTAAAAGACGTGAGTAAATCATATAGCAAGGGCCAGCCGGCCATTGACCACATGACACTTCACGTAGATAAGGGGGAATTTGTATTTATTGTTGGAAACAGTGGTTCCGGAAAATCAACCCTTATCAAACTGCTGTTAAAGGAACTGGATCCTACAAGCGGGACGATTACAGTAAATGGACAAATTCTCAACAAATTAAGACGTAGAAAAGTAGCAAAATATCGTAGGGGAATTGGTGTTGTATTTCAGGATTTTCGTCTTTTAAAAGACAGAAATGTATATGAAAATGTAGCTTTTGCCCAGCGTGTTATTCAGCGCCCTACTCGTATTATAAAAAAACGAGTACCAGAAATGCTTACGTTGGTAGGATTAGCAGAAAAGTACAAATCAAAGCCTGATCAGCTTTCTGGTGGAGAGCAGCAGAGAGTTGCCCTTGCAAGAGCGTTGGTAAACAGACCAAGTATTTTGCTGGCAGATGAGCCAACAGGAAACTTAGACCCTAAAAACTCTTTTGAAATTATGAAGCTTTTAGAAGAAATTAATGAAAGAGGTACAACGGTTTTGGTAGTTACACATAATAGAGAAATTGTAAATGCATTTAAAAAGCGTGTAATTACCATGAAGAAAGGCGTCATTGTAAGTGATGAACAAGAAGGTGAATATCTGAATGAGAATTAGTACGATTGCTTATGTATTAAAACAAGGATTTAAGAATATTTGGAGAAACCTGAGATTTTCTTTGGCATCTATTGCAACGATGTCAGCTTGTATCTTTTTGTTTGGCTTATTTCTTGCTATTATTATGAATTTCAGATATATCGTAGATACTGCTGAAGAAGGTGTGGCAGTTGTTGTATATTTTGATAAAGGAATTAAACAGGAGGAAATTGATCAGATTGGAGCTGATATTGAGAAACAGCCTGAAGTTGCTAAAATAGAATACATTTCGGCAGATGTAGCCTGGGATGAATTCAGTGAAGTATATTTAGGCGGTGATGCGGATATGGCAGAAGGATTTAAAGATCAAGATAATCCTCTTGCAAACTCTGCACGTTTTGATGTATATCTAAATGAAGTAGAAAGTCAGTCCGATTTAGTTAAACATATCGAAGGTTTAGAAGGTGTTCGTGAGGTAAAACAGTCTAAGGAAGCAGCGGATATGTTGTCCACCTTTAATAAATTAGTAGGATATGTATCCATTGTTATTATTTTAATTCTTTTAGCAGTAGCATTTTTCCTGATTAATAATACTATTACTATGGGTATTTCCATTCGTCAGGAAGAAATTGGAATCATGAAATTAATAGGAGCTACAGACTTTTTCGTTCGTGTACCATTTGTAATTGAAGGTATTCTTTTAGGTACTATTGGTGCAGCCCTTCCAATGGGTATTTTATATATGATTTATGAAAAAGCAGTAGAATATGTGATTACAAGATTTGACATTCTAGGAGGATTTCTTCAATTTTTAGATGTATGGGAAGTGTTCCGGATTTTATTGCCAGTTGGTGTAGGCCTGGGTATTGGTATTGGTTTAATCGGAAGTATTGTATCCCTTAGAAAGCATTTGAAAGTATAACAGTGGGAGAATCCAATGAAAATAAAAAACCAAAAAGTGGCTATATTCCTGGCAGGTGGTTTGGTAGTTTCTAATGTATTTTCTGTATTTGCTGCAAACGAAGAAAAAGTAAATGAGAAAAAAATGGAATTAGAATCACAGATTGCAGAGAAAGAACAACAAGTGAGTTTTTTGCAAAAGCAGAAGAAAGAGGTGTTGTCTGCTATTAAGGAATTAGATGACAAGAATGCAAAAGCTCAGGAAAATCTAGACGTTTTAACGGGACAGATTGAAGAAAAAAATGCTCAAATGGAAAAAAACAGTGAAGAACTGGAAAAAGCAAAAGAAAAAGAAGCAATTCAGTATGAAGATATGAAAAAGAGAATACAATATCTTTATGAATCAGGAAATATTTCCATGATCTCTGTTATTTTGGGAGCAAATGATTTCGCTGAAGCATTAAGTAGAACAGAAAATTTTAGGCAACTCACTTCTTACGATCGAAAACAACTAGAAGAGTATAAAAAAACGTGTAAGAAAATAGAAAATCTGAAAAAAGATTTAAAAAAAGAAAAATCAGATTTAGAAGCCTATAAACAATCGGCAGAAGAAGAAAAGAGTAAAATAGAAACTTCTATTCTTGAAAAACAGAAAGAAATCAGTCAATTTGAAGCCGGAATCGATGCTGCAGTGATGGAACAGTCAGACCTAGAAGGGGAATTGGCAATTCAAGATGAAATTTTGAAAAAATGGAAAGAAGATGTACAAAGTGCAGAAGAGAAGAAAGAGTCCTCCTCTTCAAATGAAAGTACAAATGCCGGACAAAATAAGCCAGAACAGCCGCAACCAGAAAATAGTGGTTCATCACAGTTTATATGGCCTTGCCCATCTTCTAACAATGTGACTAGTCCTTTTGGAGATAGGAATTCACCTACTGCAGGTGCTTCTAGTAATCATAAGGGAATTGATATTGGAGCAGGTAGTGGTTCTTCTATTGTAGCAGCTGCAGCAGGTATTGTGACAGTTTCTACATATTCAGAGTCAGCTGGGAATTATATAACCATAGACCATGGAAATGGTTTCCATACAGTATATATGCATGCATCAGCACGCTATGTAAAAGTAGGAGAAAAGGTAAGTGCTGGTCAACAGATTGCGGCAGTAGGTTCAACAGGATATTCCACAGGACCGCATCTCCATTTTGGGGTTATGAAAAATGGAGTATATGTAAATCCTATGAATTATTTTTAAGATAAGGGGGCTGTCTATGCAGCCCTTTTTCTTTATCCAAATATTATTTAAGGAGTTAGAAAATGGAACGAAAAAAATTTATAAAGGGATTTCTTTTTGGGATAGTACTTACATTAGTTGTAGGTGGTGCAGGATTAAAAATTTATGAGTTTGTGGAAACAAAAAGTGAAAAAGACAATGCTGTAAATCAAGAGTTTGTGGAAAAAGCAAAGATATTAGAAGAAATCATAGACAAAGAATTCACTGGAGAGGTAGATAAGGATTTTATGGAGACTGGCATGTATAAAGGAATGATGGCAAGTCTTGGAGATCCTTATTCAGCCTATTACACCAAGAAAGAATATGATGAATTAAATACAGAAACTACAGGGTTATATAAGGGAATTGGGGTCGTTATGCAGATGCAGATAGATACTGGTATGGTAAAACTGGTAAGATGCTATGAAGGTGCTCCAGGAGAAAAAGCTGGACTTTTACCCAATGATATTCTTATAAAAGTAAACAATGAAGATATTGTAGGCATGGAGCTTTCGGAAGTAGTAGAAAAAGTAAAAACTTCAGAAGGTGAAGTTGCACATTTAACAGTTACAAGAGAAGGTGAAAGTGATTATTTAGAATTTGATGTTCCATTGGAGGAAGTGAACATTCCAGTTGTAGAACATAGAATGTTGGAGGATCATGTTGGATACATTTTATTATATGAATTTACAGAGCAAACAGAAAGCCAGTATCTGGAAGCTTTTGAAGATTTAAAAAAGCAGGGAATGGAAAGACTGATTGTAGATGTAAGAAATAATCCTGGAGGACTTTTAAGATCTGTATGTAATATTTTAAATGATATTTTGCCAAAAGGGTTGATTGTATATACAGAGGATAAAGATAAGAAGAGAGAAGAAATTAATTCAGATGGGAAAAGTGAGCTGGACATTCCTTTGGTAGTCTTAGTAAATGGAAACAGCGCCAGTGCATCAGAAATTTTTTCAGGTGCGATACAAGATTATGGTGTGGGAACCATTGTAGGAACTACAACCTTTGGAAAGGGAATTGTACAGAGTCTTATTCCACTTACAGATGGAAGTGCAGTAAAAACTACTACCGCAAAATATTATACACCAAAGGGAAGATGTATTCATGGTACAGGTATTCAGCCAGATGTTGAAGTGGAGTTGTCAGAAGAACTACAAAAGAAACCAGTTCTTACTTATGAAGAAGATAGTCAGCTACAAAAAGCAGTAGAAGTTGTAAAACAAATAGAAAAATAATAGAGGAAGAACCATTATGACACAGAGAGAACGTATGGAAAAGGGGATTTTATATGATCCTACAGATGAGGAAATTATGACAGAGCAGTTTCCCTATTTAGATGCTTTAAAAGAATTTAATGAACTTCCTTCTAGTGAAGTAGAAAAACGAGAAAAATTGATGAAAAAGATGTTTGCTAAATGTGGAGATAATTGTTATATTCAGCCACCTTTTTATGCAAATTGGAGTGGACATCATATTACAATGGGTAAAAATGTGTATGCAAATTTTAATTTAACTGTAGTAGATGATGGAGATGTCTTTATTGGGGATTATGTTATGATTGGACCTAATGTTACCATTGCTACTGCGGCACATCCTATAAAACCAGATTTAAGGCGTAGAGGCATACAGTTTAATCGTCCAGTTTATATTGGTGACAATGTATGGATTGGGGCGGGAGCAATTATTCTTCCAGGTGTTACTGTGGGAGAAAATTCTGTTATTGGGGCAGGAAGTGTTGTGACAAAAGATATTCCGGCAAATGTAGTGGCCGTAGGAAATCCATGTAGAGTTTTAAGGGAAATTGGAGAAAGAGATAATGAATTTTTTTATAAAGATTTAAAAATCGATATAGAATAGAAAATTTTAAAAACAATATAGCCTGAATTTACAATGTATGAAACTTGTAAATTCAGGCTATATTATTTTTAAGGATAAATAAAAGAAGGAGCAGAATAATGGAAGGAAAGGAAAAAGAGGAAGATACATTTGGAATAAAAGATAAGATAGGATATATGTTCGGGGATTTTGGAAATGATTTTACTTTTCTTTTTGCCAGTATATTTTTGATGGTGTTTTATACAAAAGTATTGGGTATAAGCGCTGGGATAGTAGGGACTTTATTTTTAATTGTTCGATGTATGGATGCATTTACAGATATTACCATGGGACGAATTGTTGATCGAAGTAAACCTTCAAAAGAAGGGAGATTTCGCCCATGGATTTTAAGAATGTGTGGACCGGTAGCGATTACCAGTTTTTTTATGTATCAAGTAGGAATGAAAAATACTTCTATAGGAGTAAAAATTGTGTATATGTTTGTGACTTATATTTTATGGGGCAGTATCTGCTATACAGCAATTAATATTCCGTATGGCTCTATGGCATCTGTGTTAAGTCCGGATGCTGATGATAGGGCATCTCTTTCAACTTTTCGAAGTGTAGGTGCCGTGTTAGCTCAATTAGTTGCAGGAGGCGTTTCCATTGCTGCAACAGTCTGTTATCTGTTATGTTATTTTTTGACTACGGAGCGTGTAAAGATAGAAACAAAAAGTATGCAGGATAGCACTAGTTTTTCACAAACAATCAAAAGTATTCTTTCAAATAGACCGCTTCTTGGAATGATTTTAGCTGCTTTACTTTTACTGGTAGCACAGATTGTGGTACAATCTATTAATCAATATCTTTTTATTGATTATTTTAAAAATAAAAAAGCTCTTTCCATTATGACGTTGTCTGGTGTTTTGCCATCTTTTATTTTGGCACCTTTTGCAGTTCCTGTTTCTAGAAAATTCGGGAAAAAAGAAATCGGAATCGTTGGCAGCATTTGTAGTGCTCTTTCCTATTTTTTATTGTTTTTTATCCATACAAAATCTGTCATACTTTATATTGGAATTAATATGTTAGGATTTTTGGGAATGGTTGGTTTTAACTCTGCAAAAGCCATACAAAGTCAGGAGGTTTTGGATGGGATTTATAATATAGCAACTTTACTCCCGGGAATTCTTTATCTGGGAGTAGCTCTTTGCCTTTTATTTTTCTATCCATTGAATAAAAAACAGGTAGAGGAAAATATATCCATATTAAAACAAAAAAGAGAACAGGAGAATATAGGATGAGAAGTATAGTAAATATAAATAAAAAATGGGCATTTACAAAAGATGTAGATGAAGTTCCAAAAAAAATGCCCCAAAGATGGTACTGGGTACATTTGCCACATACGTGGAATAACATAGATGGGCAAGACGGAAATAATGATTATTATCGTGGAGCGGGTTATTATGCAAAACAAATCAAAAAAGTAGAACTTCCACAGGCGGATCAATATTTTTTGGAAATTTTAGGAGCAAATTCTTCTGCAGATGTGTATATAGATGGAGTAAAATTAGCCCATCATGATGGAGGATATTCTACTTGGCGAGTAGATATTACTTCAGCGCTAAAGGAAGAAAGCCTTTTGGTGATTAGGGTAGATAATAGTGAGAATGATTGTATTTATCCGCAACAGGCAGACTTTACTTTTTATGGAGGACTTTATCGTGATGTAAATATTATAGGGGTATCTGCTTCTCACTTTGATTTAGAATATTATGGAGGAAGAGGAATACAGGTGACACCTACTATTCAGGAAAAAGATGCAGATATTACCATAGAAACATGGGTTACAGGAAAAAAAGCTGGACAGAGTCTTGTATACAAGGTTCGTGATAGAAGTGGAGAGATTGTGATACAAAAAAATTGTTCTATAACAGACAGGAAAGTCCAGATGAAAATAGCAGATGTACATCGCTGGAATGGGAGAAAAGATCCTTATCTTTATTTTGCAGAAGTTGAATTAATAGAGAATGATGAGGTTTTAGACCGTGTGTGTACAAGCTTTGGATGTCGTACATTTGAGATTCATCCTGAGAAAGGATTTCTTTTAAATGGAGAAAGTTATCCTCTTAGGGGGGTATCACGACATCAGGATCGATGGGGAATTGGAAATGCACTTTCGCCTAAGAATCATAAAGAAGATATGGATTTCATTTGTGAAATGGGAGCAAATACCATACGACTGGCGCATTATCAACAGGATCAATATTTTTATGATTTATGTGATGAAAGAGGAATGGTGGTATGGGCCGAAATTCCCTATATATCTGCGCATTTACCAAAGGGAAGAGAAAATACTATTTCACAGATGAAAGAGTTAATTATACAGAATTATCATCATCCTAGCATTGTTGTATGGGGACTTTCTAACGAAATTACCATGCAGGAGGCAGATGAAAAAGACTTATTAGAAAATCATAAAATCTTAAATAATTTATGCCACGAGATGGATAATACTCGATTGACAACCATGGCAGTAATATCAACCTGTGATATACATCATCCATATATCCAAATACCAGATGTTATTTCTTATAATCATTATTTTGGGTGGTATGGAGGAGATGTATCAATGAATGGGCCGTGGTTAGATAATTTCCACAGAGAATTGCCTCAAATTCCCATTGGTGTAAGTGAGTATGGATGTGAGGCATTAAATTGGCATACTTCAGAACCTCAGCAGGGAGATTATACAGAAGAATATCAGGCTTATTATCATGAGGAACTTATTAAGCAACTTTTTACACGACCGTATTTATGGGCAACCCATGTGTGGAATATGTTTGATTTTGGAGCAGATGCCAGAGATGAGGGAGGAGAAAGCGGGCAAAATCACAAAGGTCTTGTTACTTTTGATAGAAAATATAAAAAAGATGCTTTTTACGCATATAAAGCCTGGCTTTCCCAGGATCCTTTTGTGCATATTTGTGGAAAACGTTATGTGAACAGGGTGGAGGATCAAACGAAAATAACGGTGTATTCTAATTTACCAGAAGTAACGTTGTATTTAAACGGAAAAGAATACGAAAAACAGGTAAGTAAGGAACATTTCTTTTATTTTACAATTCCCAACAAGGGTGAGACTATGATTATGGCAAAAGCAGGAGAATGTAAAGAAGAAAGTTTGATTCGAAAGACAGAAAAGTTTCACGAAGAATACCGCTTAAAAGAAAAAGGAACTGTGTTAAATTGGTTTGATATTGAGGAAATTGAGGGATACTATTCTTTAAATGACAAGGTTTCTGAAGTTTTGGAGTCCAAACAAGGAAAAGAACTACTTCAAACAATATTAGGGAAGTTTTGGAATGAAGAGAAAGAAGATGAGATGCTAGAGATTTTGGGAGGATTTACGATAATTAGAATGATCAATACCATGGGGGCTATAGGAGAAAAAATGACAAAAGAAGAACTTTTAAACGTGAATAGCCAATTAAATAAAATTAAGAAATAGGCAAAATACTTGACAGTTGAAATAACTATGTGCACAATGAAAGCAGTAGGCGGAAGAAGATTCGATTAGGAGTGTACATAGGATGATATTACGAAAAAAATACAAAGAAGATGAAAGTTTGGATTTTGAAAGCAGAAGGCAGAAGCGTAGAAAAAAGAGAATCAGGCAGCGCAGGAGTAGAATTCTATTGTTTTTGCTTTCTATACTCACAGTCTTTTTGATTGTTTTCCTTGGAAATAAAGTAAAAAATAAAATAGAGGAACATAGGATTTTAAAAGCCAGAAATGATTCATTTGTAGGAGCACCTCCCTTTGATGTGGATTTGATAGAACCCAATGAATATTCCAGGCCAGGTACTCCTTTAAAGAAAATAAAGGGAATTGTTATACACTATACGGCAAATCCAGGAAGTACGGCAAAAAACAACAGAGATTATTTTGATGGATTAAAACAAAGTCATGAAACAAAAGTCAGCAGTCATTTTGTTGTGGGAATTGATGGAGAAATTGTGCAGTGTATTCCGAGTACAGAAGTGGCTTATGCTTCAAATTCCAGAAATGAGGATACCTTGTCAATAGAATGTTGTCATGTAGATGAAACAGGAAAATTTACAGATGCCACTTATCTTTCACTTATTCGTCTGACTGGCTGGTTGTGTTATCGCTTCAATCTTACAGAGGAAGATGTGATTCGTCACTATGATGTGACGGGAAAGATATGTCCGAAATACTATGTAGAAAATCCAAAACAATGGGAAAAATTAAAAAAAGATGTGAAATCACAGATAAAAGAAGTAGAGAAAGAAGTAAAAAAGAGTGAAAATAAATAATTAATGAAGAAGCGTCACATTCCGAGTAGTTAAAATGTGACGCTTTTTACTATTATTCCAGATTTAATTTTTTTGTAAGGATATAGCGACTTCCTAAAAAGAAGATAATAGAGAATAGAATATTCTGTATAAGGGTAAGAAGCATTAATTTGCTAGTATAAGCAGAGAGTGTAGCAGGGGTAATATTTTCCTGTATAAAGGGGTTTAAAGCGGGAATAATAAAAGGTACAATTGTATTGATGAATCCTAGGATCATATTTAAACTAAAGAAAGAGAGAATCGTTCCCAGAATTTTATGGCTTTTAAAAAGGTTTCCCAGACACATGGAAAATAAAAGGAGTGTGGTATAGAAACCAAAGTATTGTGTTAATCCAGCTAAAAGAGTAAGGATTTGTTCTAACCAGTTTGTAAAACCAAAGTTTCCAAATAAAGTTCCAAAGAAGGTAGAGGCACCTTTTAAAATTTCAGGCAGAGTTTCTTGATAAGAAATTAAAGTAAATACAGAAACTGTAACACATATAAAATCAATGATGCTCCATGTCCAAATAATAAGAATTTTTGACCAAAGCAACTGAGCAGGTTTAACAGGGAGCGTATGTGTTAGGTAACCTTCATCGGAAAATAAATTTTTTTGTATACGGATACTTAAATAAACAACGGTTGAAATGACAATAGCAAAAATAAATAATGCAAATACAAGAATATAGAAAGCACCCATAACTCCCAAGAATTCTGGAATTTCCAATGTTTGGAAAGACTCACTTCCTTTGATTAGGGAAATCCCTATACGTCCTACCAGAGTATAAACAATGAGTACAGCATGTAAGATAAATAGTAATAAGGAAACAGATTTCCAATCGTATTTATATAACTTTTTTAACATTTGAATACCTCCCTGAATAAAGAGTCCACAGATTTACCCTGATGAAAACGGATATTATCCACACTGTCAGACAGACGGATCTGGCCATTTTGAATAAATACTACGTCGTCTAGAATATTTTCTACATCGGAGATTAAATGGGTAGAAATAATGATTGTTGCATTTTCGTCATAATTATTCAGTATAGTTGAAAGAATATAATCTCTGGCAGCAGGATCCACACCGGCAATGGGCTCATCCAGACAATACAGGTGCGCTCTTCGACTCATAACAAGAATAAGCTGAATTTTTTCTTTTGTTCCTTTTGACATAGTACGCAAACGATCCGTTGGATTGATATTTAAGCGCTTTAACATATCGTAAGCACGACTTCTGTCAAAGTCTTCATAGAAGTCAGAAAAATAGTTGATAATTTCAGAAACTCTCATATGCATGGAAAGATAAGTTCTTTCCGGAAGATAAGAAACAATTTTTTTCGTTTCCACTCCAGGTGTATGGCCATTTATAAGAATAGAGCCTTTTGTAGGGACAAGAAGTCCGTTTATTAATTTAATCAATGTGGTTTTTCCACTTCCGTTTGGTCCTAAAAGTCCAATGATTTTTCCGCGTTCCAAAGAAAGATTAATACTATTTAAGGCAATTTTATTGTCATAGCATTTTGTAAGATTATGACATTCTAAAATGGGGTTCATTATTCTTCCTCCTTTATTTGAATTTTTTCAATAAGTTGTATGATATTTTTTTTACTGTAACCTAGATGTTTCATTTTTTTTAGGAATTCTTCAACCTGTTGGGATGCAATGTGTGTTTTTACTTGTTCAATCATAGATAAATCCTCCGTAATAAATCGGCCACTGGTTCGTTGACTGTATAAAAGTCCCGTATGTTCTAATTCAGAAAGCGCTTTCTGCATAGTATTGGGATTTACACCAGCAGTCTGTGCTAATTCGCGGACAGAGGGAAGTTTTGAACCAGGAGCATAGGTTCCTGATATAATATCAGAAGTAATATGTTCCATAATCTGAGTGTAAATAGGGTATTCAGGATTTAAGTTCCAAGACAATTTGTAAGTACCTCCTTTCCATTGAGTAACTGTATTACTGTATTATTTGATTAGTACAATAATACAAATACTATAAGAATTTGTCAATAGAAATTTTAGAAAATAATTATTGCATTTCAGAATTTATATGTTACAATATTGTTACATAGAGATTAAAGGTGAGAGTATGAATTTATATGAAGCTATTTTTTTAAGAAAATCAGTACGAAATTATGAGATGGAAGCCGTATCTCCGGAAATTTTGGAGGAGATACAGGAGTTTTATACACAGATTGAAGGATTAAATCCAGGAATTCGTACAGAAATTTCGATAATGGATAACACAAAAGGACAAAATAAAAGAATGCACTTTCTGGGAGTAAAAGCACCGTATTACCTTGTATTTTATTCGGAAGAGAAAGATTTAGCTCAGATGAATGCAGGATACATTATGGAACATCTTGCGTTGTTTTTATGTACAAAAGGCCTGGGAACATGTTTTTTGGGGAGTGTAAAACCTAAGTTTGGCAATCCTCATAAGGGTGATTTGAAGTTTATGATTACTATGGCATTTGGAAAATGTAAAGGTAGTTACACTAGAAAGCCAGTAGATGCAAAACGTATGGATTTAAAAGAACTTTGTGTGTATAAGGAAGTACCGAGACAGTGGATGAAGCAGCTTTTGGAGGCTGCACGATTGGCACCTTCCAGTTATAATAGTCAGCCATGGCGTTTTGTAGTATACGATAATCGTATTCATGTATTTGCCAAGAAGCATAATTTAAATCATCTGGGAAAATATGAAGAAATGAATTTTGGAGTCATGTTTTCTCATTTGATGGTAGTGGCAGAAGAACTTTGGTTGGATGTAGATTTAATTCGTTTAGAGGATATTACACATAAAAACTTTCCAAACAATCAGTATGTATTAAGTGCAATTTTACGTACTTAAAAAAATAAAAAAGATAAAAAAAGTATTGACAGATATGGAAACATATAGTATATTATATTTCGTGCTTGAGAGATATTTCAACACGATATGCGCGAGTGGCTCAGTTGGTGGAGCGCGACCTTGCCAAGGTCGAGGCCGCGGGTTCGAGTCCCGTCTCGCGCTTTTTTGATGCGAAAAAATAAAAAGCAGGACAGTCCTTTGGGATTATCCTGCTTTTTTTGTGTGTTTTAAGTCTCTTACAAATTCAGTAAATGTGGAAATGTTTTTAAAACTGTGGTACAATAGTTTCACGCAGTGCAAAGAATAGTAACAGTTGCACAAAGGAGTCAATGTTAAGGAGGTAATTGCTTTATGAAAATGATTTTTGCTATTGTACGAAAAGAAGACGAGGGGTTTGTAATAGAGCGATTAAATAAAGAGAAAATCAGCGTGACAAAGCTTTCCAGTACAGGTGGGTTTTTACGTAAGGGAAATGCAACATTGATGATTGGTACAGAAGATGAAAAAGTGGATATTGTGCTTCAGATTATTAAAGACGAGTGTTCCAGACGTCAGGAAGTCATGATGAATCCTGCTTATTCTGCTGGCTCAAAAGGTCCTATTATGGGATATGCAGCTCCACCAGTAACCATTGAAGTAGGGGGCGCTACTGTATTTATTGTGAATGTAGAACAGTTTATTAAATTATAAAAGGAGCAGCCTGATAAAGCATAAAGTAGTTGTATGTTTTATCAGGTTTTTCTTTCATGCAGAAATTTTAGCTTTACGAAAGAAAGGGTTCTGTGTAGAAGTTTAGAAAAGGAGAAAAATATGTTAGAAATCGGAACAAAAGCACCGGATTTTTTATTACCAGATCAAAATGGAGAAATGCATAGTCTGGAAGACTATAAAGGAAGAAAAGTAATTTTGTATTTTTATCCAAAAGATAATACTGCAGGATGTACGAAGCAGGCCTGTGGTTTTGCTCAATTGTATCCTCAATTTTTAGAAAAAGATGCAGTTGTTTTAGGAATAAGTAAAGATAGTATTGCTTCACATAAAAAATTTGAGGAGAAATATCAGCTTCCTTTTACCTTGTTATCGGATACAGAATTGTCCTGTATTCAGGCATATGATGTGTGGAAAGAGAAAAATAATTATGGAAAGAAGACCATGGGAGTAGTTCGGACCACATATTTAATTGATGAACAAGGAATGATTATAAAGGCCTTTGGAAAGGTGAAAGCAGCAGAAAATCCCACACAGATGTTAGAGGAATTATAGGAAGATTTATGAAAATTATTATTTCACCAGCGAAAAAGATGAAAGTAGATACAGACTGTTTGCCGGTACATGGATTACCCCAGTTTTTACCGGAGGCAGAAAAATTGTGTGAGAAAATCAGAACATATACTTATCAAGAGCTGAAAGCGCTATGGAAATGTAATGATAAGATAGCATCTTTAAATGCAAAGCGTTTTCAGGAAATGAATTTAAAAAAACAGCTGACTCCTGCGATTTTGTCTTATGAAGGGCTGCAGTATCAGCATATAGCACCACAGATTTTTACAGATGAGGAATTGAAATATGTTCAAGAACATTTGTGCATTTTATCAGGGTTTTATGGAGCTTTAAAACCTCTTGATGGGGTAACACCCTATCGTTTGGAAATGGGGACAAAGATGCAGGTAGACGGATATAAAGATTTATACGAATTTTGGGGAGATAAGTTATATCACTCTTTAAGAGATGAGGATGGAATTATCATCAATTTGGCATCTAAAGAATATGCACAAAGTATTTCAAAATATGTGTCTTCCAAGAATCGTTTTATATCAGTCGAATTTGGAGAAGTTCATAATGGGAAAGTAAAACAGAAGGGGACTTTTTCGAAAATAGCAAGAGGAGAGATGGTCCGTTACATGGCAGAAAATCAGATAGAAGATATAGAAAAAATAAAAGAGTTTCGTGCCATGGGGCTGCAATATGCAGAAGAGTTTTCAGATGAAAATAAGATCATATTTATAATATAAGAAAAAGGTTGAAAGACCAGAAAATACCGACAATCTACAGACAAAGAAAAGTCTGAAAGATTGTCGGTACTTTTTAGGGTATTATTCTTTATTCAATTTCATAAATCCAGTTTTTAGGAGCTTGGATTGTTCCCATCTGAATTCCTGTAAGGGTATGATATAACTGTTTTGTTATTTCACCTATGGAATCCATACCGCTAGGAAAGCAGATTTCTTCTCCATGATTTACAATTTTACCCACTGGAGAGATTACAGCAGCAGTTCCACATAGTCCACATTCAGCAAAATCTTGCAATTCATCCAGATAAACTTCCCTTTCTTCTGTTTCCAGTCCCAGATAATCCTTGGCAACCTGAAGGAGAGAACGGCGTGTGATTGAAGGAAGAATACTATTGGATTTTGGTGTTACTACTTTTTTATCTTTTGTAATAAAAATAAAGTTTGCACCGCCTGTTTCCTCTACTTTTGTTCTTGTTGCAGCATCTAAATACAAATTTTCATCGTAGCCTTCTTTATGTGCATCTACAATAGCATGCATACTCATAGCATAATTAAGGCCTGCTTTAATATGTCCTGTTCCACATGGAGCGGCTCTATCAAAATCGCTGACTCTTAAAGTAAGTGGTTTTATACCACCTTTAAAATAAGGTCCTACTGGTGTAGTGAATACTCGGAATTGATATTCATCAGCAGGCTTTACACCGATTACAGGATTGGTTCCGAATAAATATGGGCGGATGTATAAGGATGCACCGGATCCATACGGAGGAACAAAGGCAGCGTTTGCTTTTACTGTTTTCGCTACTGCGTCAAGAAATTTTTCGGCAGGAACAGGCGGTATTTCTAGTCTGTTTGCAGAGTCTATCATACGCTGGGCATTTAAATCAGGGCGGAAGGTCACGATCTTTCCATCTTTCGTGGTATATGCTTTTAACCCTTCAAAGACAGTCTGTGCATATTGGAGTACACCTGCACACTCATTCAGGACTACATTGGCATCTGTTGTGAGAGTGCCTTTGTCCCATTCACCATCTTTAAAATTAGATACGTAGCGGTAGTCTGTCTGTAGATAACCAAATCCAAGATTTTTCCAATCAATATTTTTTTTTCCCATTTTCATCCTCCATTTTGCTGTATAGCTGAGCGAAAACAGCTTTTCTATAATTTTTTAACATTATAAAACTTTAATGTGTGAATTGCAAGAGAAGTTCCGTTGCTTTTTTGCAATCTTTCATATATAATTTAAAGAAACAGTAATCACACAGGTTGGCAAAAATGGACTGTTAGAATAGGAGTGAGCGACATGCCGGTGAATGATTGGAATAATTTAGGGAGAGATGTAAAAGATATTGTACAGCATGCAATCAACAGTGGAGATTTCAGTGCCTTAAATAGAGATTTAGGAGCAACACTGGATAGTGCTCTTGGAAATGTTGCACAGAGTATGAAAAGAGCAGGAAATGCTTATAGTAATAAGTATAGCTATAGACCTTTTGGAGGATATCGAAGCTCGTCACAAAGGGAAAGAATGAAAGAAGCCAGAGAGGAATTTGCCTTATTTGTTAATACAAATGGAGCAAAAGCATTAGGGATTCTTTTTACTACATTAGGGATAGCTCTCACTATTATGTTTGGTGTAACAGCAGGAATATTGGGGATTTTGTCCCTGTTTATAGGAAGTATTGCAGCTAAAATTGGCACAGTAATGATGATTTTCCTACCAGCCATGGGTCTGAGTGCCGTTATGGGTATTTGTGGAAATCAATTAAGAAAGAAAATCAAAAGATTTCGTTCTTATGTTAAAACATTGAATGGAAAACCTTATGCAAATGTAAAAGATTTGGCAAAAAGTGTAAGAAAATCAGAAAAATTTGTGCGTAAAGATTTAGAAAAAATGATTGATAAACGAATGTTCTTAGAAGGACATTTGGATAAAAATGGTGTGTGTCTTATGGCCAGTGATGAGGCTTATGAGCAATATATTGAGACAGAGCGAAACATGGAGGAAAGAAAAGCGGAAGAGGCAAGACGACCCAAAACGCAGCTTTCTGAGGAAGCAAAGAAAGTTATCGAAGAAGGCGATCGCTATATAGAAGAGATTAGAAGAAGTAATGATGCAATTCCGGGAGTAGAGATTTCAAATAAGATTTATCATTTGGAAAATGTAATCCGCAGAATTTTCCAGCGTGTGGAAAAACATCCGGAGCTTATTAATGACTTACATAAGTTTATGGATTATTATCTTCCTACTACCATGAAACTTTTAAATGCTTATGAAGAATTAGATAAACAAGATATGCAGGGAGAAAATATTAATGCTGCAAAACAAGAAATTGAAAATACATTAGATACTATTAATGTTGCATTTGAAAATCTTTTGGATAGTTTTTATAAAGAAACTGCATGGGATGTATCATCAGATATATCGGTTTTAAAGACTATGTTTGCCCAAGAGGGTCTTACGGAGAAAAATAATTTTCGCGGAAAGGATAATTAAACTATGAATGATGAATTAAAAGATTTTACAGTGACACCTACCCTTACCTTTGAGCCTTTACAAGAGCAGGCTCCAGTTGCAGAGGTAAAGAAAGAAGAACCGGCAAAACCTGCCATGGATGATAGTGTTTTATCTGAAGAGGAAAGAAAAATTGTTGATGATTTTGCTAGTCAGATCGATATTAGGAATTCAGCGGCAATTCTTCAGTACGGTGCAGGCACACAGAAGAAAATGGCAGATTTTTCAGAGGATGCACTTGATAAAGTGCGTACTAAGGATCTGGGAGAAGTGGGAGATTTGCTGGAAAATGTTGTAACAGAATTAAAGAATTTCGATGCAGAAGAAGAACGTAAAGGAATTATGGGCTTTTTCAAAAAGGGTGCGAACAAACTGGAGTCCATGAAGAATAAATATTCTAAGGCAGAGGCAAATGTAAATAAGATTGTAGAGACATTGGAAAAACATCAGATACAGCTTATGAAAGATGCAGCAATTATGGATAAGATGTATGCATTAAATTTAAATTATTTTAAAGAGCTATCTATGTATATTTTAGCAGGAAAGAAAAAGCTGGAAGAAATTCGTGAAACAGAATTGCCTCAGCTTATGGCGAAAGCACAGGCAAGTGGACTTCCGGAAGATGCACAGGCTGCAAAGGATTTAGATTCTCTGTGTGAGCGTTTTGAAAAGAAAATACATGATTTAGAGTTGACACGTATGATTGCTGTTCAGACAGCACCACAAATTCGTTTGGTACAGGGAAATGATACTTTAATGGCAGAAAAAATTCAGTCTACCATTGTAAATACCATTCCACTTTGGAAAAGTCAGATGGTCATCGCTCTTGGTGTGGCACATTCCACAGAGGCGGCAAAGGCGCAAAGAGAAGTGACGGATATGACAAATGCGCTTTTGCAGAAAAATGCCCAGACTTTAAAAATGGCTACTGTAGAGGCTGCAAAAGAGTCTGAAAGAGGAATTGTAGATATTGAAACTTTGCAGAAAACCAACGAATCTTTAATCAGTACCTTTGATGAAGTTATGAATATTCAGAAAGAAGGTAGAGAAAAGCGACGTGCAGCAGAAGCTGAGATGTATCGTTTAGAAGGTGAATTGAAACAGAAATTGCTACAGATTAATCATTGATTGGAGGCGCAGTTATGTATCGCAATCATACAAAAGTTGTGGAGATTGGAGATAGAAAAATCGGTGGCGGAAATCCCATTTTGATACAATCCATGACGAATACAAGAACAGAAGACGTAGAGGCAACAGTGCAGCAGATACTGGCATTAGAAGCAGCAGGTTGCGAAATTGTAAGATGTACAGTTCCCACTTTAGAAGCGGCAGAGGCATTAAAGGAGATTAAAAAGAGAATTCATATTCCTTTGGTGGCAGATATTCATTTTGACTATAAAATGGCTATTGCTGCTATGGAAAATGGTGCAGATAAAATTCGTATTAATCCAGGAAATATTGGAAGCATCGAAAAGATAAAAGCAGTAGTAGATGTCGCAAAAGAGAAGAATATTCCTATTCGTGTAGGGGTAAATAGCGGATCTTTAGAAAAAGAATTGGTAGAAAAATATCAGGGAGTGACAGCAGAAGGACTGGTGGAAAGTGCTCTTGATAAAGTGAAAATTATTGAAGACCTAGGGTACGATAATTTGGTCATCAGCATTAAATCTTCTGATGTGATGATGTGTGTAAAAGCCCATGAATTGCTTGCAAAGCAGACAAATTATCCATTACATGTAGGAATTACAGAGGCTGGGACTTTATATTCGGGGAATATTAAATCAGCAATAGGATTGGGAATTATTTTGTATCAGGGAATAGGAGACACTATACGAGTATCTTTAACGGGAGATCCAGTAGAAGAGATTAAGTCTGCTAAGAGAATTTTGAAGACTTTAAATCTTAGAAAAGGTGGTATTGAAGTTGTATCCTGTCCAACCTGTGGAAGAACAAAAATTGATTTGATTGGCTTGGCAAATCAAGTGGAAACGATGGTGCAAGAGTTTCCGCTTGATATTAAAGTTGCGGTTATGGGCTGTGTTGTAAATGGTCCGGGAGAAGCAAAAGAAGCAGATATTGGTATTGCAGGAGGGAAGGGAGAAGGCCTTTTAATAAAAAAAGGTGAGATTGTGAAAAAGGTTCCGGAGTCAGAACTTTTATCTGTACTTCGAGAAGAACTTGCAAATTGGAAGTAAGTATGGAGGCTGTATTTCATGGAGAAAGAATTTCTGGATGTGTTTCGAAATCTGGAAGTGGGAGAAGAACTTTGTGCACTTTTAAAAGAAGTAATCGTTACAAAGATTGCTGTAAATCCACAGAAAGATCGTATCCGAATTTATATCCGTAGCCGCCAGTGGATTCATAAAAAGTATATTTATATTCTGGAAAGAACTATTTCACAACAGTGTTTTCCAGGAGTGAGCATGGAAGTGAAAGTGTTGGAAAAATTTACTCTTTCCAGTCAGTATACTCCTCAGTTGTTTTTTGAGGCGTACCAATCTTCTATGGCTCTGGAACTTAAAAATTACAGCATTCTGGTCTTTAATATGTTCCGGAATGCTGTAATTACGTTTCCCCAAAGAGATACAATGCATATACTTTTACAATCTACTGTATTGGCAAAAAGTAAAGAAGATGAATTAGTACAATACATAGAAAAAATTTTTTGCGAAAGATGTGAGTTTTCTTTAAAAGTAGAGACAGAATATGAGGAGATAAAGGAAAGTAAATTTCGAAAAAATAGTGATATTCGTATTGCACAGGAAGCTGCTCATATTGTGGAAATGTCTTCTCTTGGAAAAGAAAAAGAGGAAATTACGGAAGTAAAAGAAGAAGTTGAAAAAGCTCCTGCAAAGGCAAAGATAAAAGAGAATATAAAGACAGAGAAAAAAGAAGTTTCTGAAAAAAGAGGATTTTCTGATTTTAAACGTAGTGTAAAACGTTCAGATAATCCAGATGTTTTGTATGGAAGAGATTTTGATGATGAGGTAATTCCTTTAGAAAATGTACAGACGGAAATGGGTGAAGTTTGTGTAAGAGGAAAGATTATGTCACTGGAAAAGAGAGAAATTCGAAATGAAAAGACTATAATCATTTTTTCTATTACCGACTTCACTGATTCTATTACGGTGAAAATGTTTGCTAGAAATGATCAAGTGGAAGAGATTACAGAAGGTGTGAAAGAGAAGGCTTTTGTAAAATTAAAAGGAATTACAACCATTGACCGATATGATAGTGAGCTTACTATAGGATCCGTGGTAGGAATTAAAAAAATAGCCAGTTTTGAAAATAGTCGTTCGGATAATTACCCAGAAAAACGAGTGGAACTTCATTGTCATACAAAAATGAGTGATATGGATGGAGTATCTGATGCAAAATCTTTAATTAAGCGTGCATATGAATGGGGACATAAGGCTATTGCTATTACAGATCATGGTGTTGTACAGGCATTTCCGGAGGCAAATCATTGTTTTGATTCTTGGGGTGGAGTGGTGCCTCCAGAGGCTGATTTTAAGGTGATTTATGGAGTAGAAGCATATCTTGTAGATGACTTGAAAGGGATTGTACAGAACAGTAACGGGCAGAGTTTGCATGCACCTTATGTGGTATTTGATATTGAAACAACAGGATTTTCTGCTTTAAAAGATAAAATTATTGAAATTGGTGCTGTGAAAGTAGAAAATGGAAGAATTACAGAGCGATTCTCAGAATTTGTAAATCCTCAAATTCCGATACCATTTCGTATTGAAGAGTTAACCAGTATCAATGATAATATGGTGGCAGATGCACCTACCATTGATATTATTTTGCCTAAATTTGAAAAATTTTGTGAAGGTTGTGTTATGGTAGCTCATAATGCAGAATTTGATATGAGTTTTATTAAAAAGAATTATGAAGATTTAGGCATTAAACGAGAAGATACTGTGGTAGATACGGTGGGGATGGCCAGATTCCTTCTTCCTCAGCTTAATCGATTTAAGTTAGATACAGTAGCAAAGGCTGTGGGTGTTTCTCTGGAACATCATCATAGAGCAGTAGATGATGCTTCTTGTACAGCGGATATTTTTGTGAAATTTATTGAGATGTGTGAAGAAAGAGATATTTTCAACTTAGATGAACTAAATGAAAAAGGAACAGTTTCTGTTCATACCATTCAGAAAATGCCAACCTACCATGCTATTATTCTTGCAAAAAATGATGTGGGAAGAGTAAATTTATACCACTTAATTTCAGACTCTCATTTAATTTATTATCATAGAAGACCACGTATTCCTAAAAGCTTATTTTTGAAGTATCAGGAAGGACTACTCATTGGTTCTGCCTGTGAGGCAGGAGAGCTTTACCAAGCTGTTTTAAATGGAAGACCAGAGCAGGAAATTGCCCGTTTGGTGAATTTTTATGATTATTTGGAAATTCAGCCTCTTGGAAATAATGCTTTTATGTTAAAAAATGAAGATCGTTCAGATATTACTTCATGGGAAGATTTGCAGGAAATTAATAAGAAGATTGTGAAACTTGGTGAGGCCTTTAATAAGCCTGTGGTAGCTACTTGTGATGTGCATTTTCTGGATCCGGAAGATGAGGTATATCGAAGGATTATTATGGCTGGAAAAGGTTTTGATGATGCAGATGATCAGGCACCTTTATATCTTCGTACAACAGAGGAAATGTTACAAGAATTCTCTTATTTGGGGAGAGAAAAAGCGGAGGAAATTGTGATTACAAACCCCAATAAAATTGCAGATATGGTAGAGAAAATATCTCCTATTCATAAAGGGAAATGTCCACCTGTTATTGAAAACTCCGATGCTATGCTAAGAGAAATTTGTTATAACAAGGCTCATGAAATTTATGGAGAAAATCTGCCCGAAATGGTAGAGGCTCGTCTGGAACGAGAATTGAATTCAATCATTTCCAATGGATATGCAGTTATGTATATGATTGCTCAGAAGCTAGTTTGGAAGAGTAATAGTGATGGATATTTAGTTGGGTCTCGAGGTTCTGTCGGATCTTCTTTTGCAGCGACGATGTCAGGAATTACAGAAGTAAACCCTTTAAGTCCTCACTATTATTGTGCTAAATGCCATTATGCTGATTTTGATTCAGAAGAAGTGCGTGCTTATTCGGGAAGAGCCGGTTGTGATATGCCGGATAAGAAGTGCCCAGTGTGTGGGGCGCCTCTTGTAAAAGAAGGTTTTGATATTCCTTTTGAAACATTCCTTGGATTTAAAGGTGATAAAGAGCCGGATATCGACTTGAATTTTTCCGGTGATTATCAAGGAAAAGCCCATCGTTATGTAGAAGTTATTTTTGGTGCAGGACAAACCTTTAAGGCAGGAACCATTGGTACACTTGCTGAAAAGACGGCTTTTGGATATGTAAAGAATTATTATGAAGAGAGAGGACAGCGAAAGCGGTACTGTGAAATTAACAGGATTGTACAAGGTTGTACAGGTGTAAGACGTACTACGGGACAGCATCCAGGAGGAATTATTGTACTTCCTATTGGGTGGGATATTGAGGAGTTTACGCCGGTTCAACATCCTGCAAATGATATGAACAGTGATATTATCACCACGCATTTTGATTACCATTCCATTGATTCAAACCTTTTAAAATTGGATATTCTGGGACATGATGATCCTACGATGATTCGTATGCTGGAAGATCTTACAGGAATCAATGCCAGAGAAATTCCTCTGGATTCCAAAGAGGTTATGTCTTTGTTTAAAAATACAGATGCTCTGGGAATTACGCCAGAGGATATTAGAGGTTGTCCTCTAGGGTGTCTTGGGATTCCTGAATTTGGTACAGATTTTGCCATGCAGATGTTAATTGATGCTAATCCAACCTCTTTTTCTGACTTGGTTCGTATTTCTGGTTTGTCTCACGGAACAGACGTGTGGCTGGGAAACGCTCAGGATTTAATTAAGTCAGGAACGGCAACGATTACTACTTGTATCTGTACTCGAGATGATATTATGATTTATTTGATTAATAAAGGGTTGGAGCATGGAGAGGCCTTTACCATTATGGAGAGTGTGCGAAAAGGTAAGGGATTAAAGCCTGAGTGGATTGAAGAGATGAAAAAGCATGATGTTCCAGATTGGTATATTGAGTCTTGTAAAAAGATTAAATATATGTTCCCCAAAGCTCATGCGGCTGCATATGTTATGATGGGCTGGAGAATTGCTTACTGTAAAATCTTTCATCCGTTGGCATATTATGCAGCATATTTTAGTATTCGTGCTACGGCTTTTTCCTATGAACTCATGTGTCAAGGCAAAGAAAAATTAGAATATTTTATGGACGATTATGAAAAACGAAAAGATACTTTAAGCAAAAAAGAACAGGATACTTATAAGGATATGAGAATTGTTCAAGAAATGTATGCAAGAGGGTTTGAATTTGTGCCTATTGATATTTATAAAGCAAATGCTCATACTTTCCAGATTATCGATGGAAAATTGATGCCTGCACTAGACACCATAGAAGGATTGGGAGATAGAGCAGCAGATGCTGTTGTAGCTGCTGCGGAAGAAGGGAAGTTCCTTTCTCTTGATGATTTCAGAAATAGAACGAAAGTTACGTCATCAACCATTGATTTGATGAATGATTTAGGTTTGTTTGGAAAGTTGCCAAAATCCAATCAGATGTCATTGTTTGATTATCAATAGGTGTGAAACAAACAATCTATTTTATGATATGGCTAATCAAAAACCTCCTATTCTAAAATTAATTTAATTTTAGAATAGGAGGTTTAACTTTAAATTATAGATTAGAATTTTTCTCCTGAGAGTAATTCATAAGCTTCTACATATTTTTCAACCGTTTTATTGATTACTTCTTCTGGAAGAAGGAAATCACTTTCTGGATTTGCTTTTAACCAGTCACGAACATACTGTTTATCAAAGGATGGCTGTCCCTGTCCTGGTTTGTAGCCTTCTAATGGCCAAAATCTGGAGCTGTCTGGTGTAAGCATTTCATCGCCTAAAACCACGTCTCCATTTTCATCTAAACCAAATTCAAATTTTGTATCAGCAATGATAATATTTTTTGTCAGTGCATATTCAGCACATTTTTTATACAGTGCAATTGTGTAATCACGAATTTTCTCTGCATATTCCTGTCCACGACCAGGATATAATTTCTCTAAAGTTTCAACAGTATCTTCAAAGGAAACATGTTCATCGTGATCACCAATTTCCGCTTTGGTAGTTGGTGTGTAGATTGGTTCAGGTAACTTATCAGATTCCTGTAATCCTTCTGGAAGTTTAATGCCGCATACAGTGCCGTTTTTCTGGTAGCTTTCCCAGCCACTTCCTGTAATATATCCACGCACGATGCACTCAACAGGGAGCATTTCCAGTTTCTGGCAAAGCATAGTGTGTCCTTCGAATTCTGGCTGCTGGAAAAATTCCGGCATATCTTTTACATTTGTAGAAATCATATGGTTTGGAACAATATCCTTTGTAAAATCAAACCAAAATTTTGACATTTTTGTAAGAACAACACCTTTATTTGTAACTGTGTTTTTGAGGATGTAATCAAAGGCAGAAATTCTGTCTGTTGCATAAATGATCAATTCCTCTCCAATGTCATAAACTTGACGTACTTTTCCTTCTTTAAATGGCTTGTACTCCTGCATGTGTTTTCACCTTTCCTCTTATATAATTATAATTTGAATCGCTTTTATTGTAACAAATTTTTCAAAAAAAGAAATAGTATTTCCAAAAAAAGTATAAAATCTTTTAAATTTCTTCTAGAACTTCAGAAAGAGCTTGCAAAAGTTCATTATTTTTTTCTGGGTTCATCATACAAAATCGAATAAAGGAATTGTCTAAAAATGGAAAAGTAGAACAATCTCGTATCATAAGTCCTCTGCGAATACAGTAGTCAAAGACTTTTTCAGAAGTAATATCTTCCCTTAAAATTTTCACAAGAAGAAAATTAGAGCAGGAAGGGTATACTTTTACACTTTTCCATGTAGATAAAATATGAAAAATACGTTCTCTTTCCCCTGAAATTAAAGATCTTGTCTTGTCGATATACTCCTTATCTGAGAACATAATACAACCGGCGATTTCTGCTAAACTGTTAATGGTCCACGGATTTTTCTTTGTGTTAATATATTTTAAAAGATCAGGATTACCTGTTACAGCATATCCCAAACGCAAACCAGGAGCAGCAAAAAATTTAGAAATACCACGGAGAACAATAAGGTTATTGTAATTGTTCGTAAGAGGAATAGAAGAAAGTTTGCTGTCTAAAGGTGCAAATTCTTCATAAGTTTCATCTACCATGACACAAGTTCCATATTGAAGACAAGTATCTAAAATTTTTCGCATATCTTTTCTGCTAATAGCAGTGGAGGTAGGGTTATTGGGATTACAAAGTACCAGTAAGTCAATGCTGTCATTTAAATGTGCACAAAAATCAGAAATGTTAATTTGGAAATCATCTTCTTCCAGTAGAGGATAATAAAGTGTCTGTCCGCCTTTTAAAGCAATTTCTCGTTCGTATTCAGAATAGGTAGGGCCTAAAATCAAGGCTTTTTGTGGGTTGGCTGTTTGAATAAACAAAGAAATTAGTTCAGTAGAGCCGTTTCCTACAATAATATTTTCAAATTGAGCCCCTGTATAATCACAAATACTTTTTCGAAGTTTTGTATAATCTCTATCCGGATAGCTTGTAATAGCGTCAATGTGAGTAGAGAGAGTTTCTCTTAAAAGTGGAGAAATGCCAAGTGGATTTACATTGGCAGAAAAGCTGGTAATGTCTTCTTTTTTTATATGATAAATTTCTTCAATTTTTTCTAAATCGCTTCCGTGAAAGTGGTCTTTATGTTTTAACATGAAATAGCCTCCCTTTTTGTATTAAAGTTGCACAGCAATCCATTGTAGTGTATAATCCATAGTAGCAGAATATTGTTAATTGTTCAATAAAAAGAAGACGGAGTAAAGGTGATATTTTGAAAACACGAATGGACCAACTGATAAACGGAAGATTTGAATACGATGTGCCTAAGCTTACTTTATCAACAGAAAAAATTGTATTAAAAACAACGCCGGAAGAAAAGCTTAGGGGAGAATTAGAATTTGTAGCAGAAGATAAACGAAAAATAAAAGGAATGGCATATTCTACACATAGACGATTTCTTTTAGGAAAAGAAAAATTTGCAGGAGAGAAAATTATTCTGCCTTATGGAATAGATGCTAAAGGTCTGAAAAGTGAAGATGAAATAGAAGGAGAGATTGTTTTAAGCACCAGTATAGGAGAATACAGGGTGCCTTTTTCTATTGTGGTAAGGAAAACACAGGTAAGAACCTCACAAGGAACTGTGGGTAGTTTAGAAGAATTTGTTGCTCTTGCAAAAGAAGATTTTAGAGAGGCATATCAGCTTTTTGTAGAGAAATCTTTTCCACAACTTTTAAAAGGGAAAGAAGAATTATTATCTTATTATGAGTCAATGGTGAAAATGCCTGCACCGTATCAGAATTTAGAAGAATTTTTAATCAAAGCAGGGTTAAAAGAGCCTGTGTCGTTAAGTCTTGAAAAGAAGACACTGGAACTTTATGAAGTGCAAAGTTCTTTAAAAGACACCTTACGGATACGAAGAAGTGGCTGGGGGTTTTTGAGAGCAGAGATTACAGTATCTGGAGATTTTTTGGAAGTAGAGAAACAGTTTATTCATGATGGACATTTTATTGGAAGTGTCTATGATTTGGAATATATTATTCGAAAAGAATATCTGGGAAAAGGAAAAAATTTTGGCAGAATTTCAATTAAAACCGTGTATGAAACAATTACGTATGAAATTATGGTGTCAAAAAGTAATAGAATACAGGTGGATGTGACTGCTTATGAGAAAAGAAAAACCTTAGAAGCAGCCAAAACACTTTTAAGTTTTCAGTTAGGTCAAATATCTGTTTCACAATGGGCTGACCAAACAAAGGAACTTTTAGATGAATTAAAGGAAAATGGATACTATTCTACTGAGTGCCAGTTATATGAAGTATATATGTGGGTTTTAAGTGGACAAGAAGATGAGGCGAGACGGCTGTTAGACTCTTTGGAAAATAATCAAAGAATAAAAGAGGAAGAAATTTTAGAAGGTGCCTTTTTATACCTCAATGAAATTGCCCATAGGAGCACTCAATTAAAAGAAAAAACAGCTGTGCGACTGCATCAATTGTATCAAAGACGAGAAGATAGCTGTTTGCTGTTATATATGCTTTTTGAGATGGATGAAGAAGTCCTTAGAACTCAGTCTAGAAAAATGTTTTTCTTAGAAGAACAATATCGAACAGGTTCAAGAAGTCCATTTTTATATTTGATGGCATGTAAATTAGTGGCAGAGGATGGTTCTGTTTTCCGAAAAATGAATCATTTTACAATACAGGTGTATCGTTTTGCTCAAAAATATGGAATGCTTACGGAAGAAATGGCATTTCGTGCAATAGATTTGGCGTCACAGTTAAAATATTTTTCAAAAGCAGTGTATGAAATTTTATCTTATGTTTATGAAAAGTATCCATCTACACTGGCGATAAAAGGAATTTGTCAGTTTGTAATGAAAGGAGAGCCAAGAAAGCCAGAATACTTTAAATGGTATGATTTGGCAGTAAGAGCAGAACTGAAAATCACAGGTTTATATGAATATTATATTGAAACTATGAGTAGGAATTATCAGAAAATTCTGCCAAAGGTCATTCGTCTATATTTTGGTTATAACAATACAATAAGTGATCAAAGAAGAGCATTTATTTACAGTAATATTATTCGCAATAAAGACATTGATAAAGAGACTTATCAAGCATATAGGCAAAATATGGAAACTTTTGCCTGTGATAAAATCAAAGAAGGCAGAATGAATGAGGATTTTGCAGTTGTATATCAGGAGTTTTGTGTAAATTCTGAAGATGAAAATGTGCGTGCTGCTTTGGCAAAGGTGTTATTTACATATAGACTATATTGTGATGATCCTAAAATTCGTAAAGTAATTGTTCGTCATGCTTCCATGAAAGAAGAACAGGTATATTTATGTACAGATAAAACGGCATACATTTCTCTTTATACGCAGGATGCAGCGATTTTGTTTGAGGATAGTAGTCAGCGTAGATATGCGGGAACTGTGGATTATAATCTTCACAAGCTTTTAGATATTGAGGAATTATCAGAAAAGCTGGCAAAAGATGGACAGAGATACGCAGGAATGCTATTACATACCTGTGGAGAATTAAAGGGAATAAAGCCTATTACAGAGGAGAATATTTCCAGTTTTGAAGCTGTTTTGAAGCAGAATATTTTTGAAGAAGATTATCGACAAGAAATACGCAAGCGTTTACTACTCTATTATGAGTCTCAAATGGATAACCGAAACTTAAGAGAGTCGTTAAAAGAAATGGACTTTAAAGCATTTGCAAAAGTAAATAAAAGTCTGTTAGTTACTATTTTAGTAAAGCAGGATATGTTTGTAGGAGCATATGATTTAATCTGTGAATATGGATATGAAGATGTGGATATGTCCATTCTTCTTAGGTTATGTAGTAGAATGATTTTAAATTTGGAATTTGAATATGAGGAAGAATTACTTTTGCTGACAGGTTACATTGTAAAATCAGGTATTTATGATGAAATTCTTTTAAAATATATGGCATCACATTTTGAAGGCCCTGTGCGTGAGATGACAGAGTTATGGAAGCGTATTAGAGGATTTTCCCTGGATTGTTATGCATTGGAAGAACGAATTCTTTGTTATAGTATGTTTACTAGAATTTATTCCAAGCAAGGACTAGATGTCCTGACAGATTATATACAGCAAGGTGGGAATGAGCATGTTATTTTGGCTTATCTTACCTTTGAGTCTTATGGTTATTTTGTAGGAGAAAAAGAAACAGGAGAAAATCTTTTTGATACGTTAGAAAGTCTTATGAATAAGGAGTGGGAGTGTGATATTATCTGCAGACTGGCCCTTTTAAAACATGATACAGAGCAAAATCAGTGGGACATAAAGAAAAAGCAAAGGGATCAGAAAATTTTGGAGGAATGCAGAGAAGAACGTCTAAAATTTGAGTTTTTCCAACGTATGCCAAGAGAACTTTTGCAGGCGTGTCAAATGGAAGATAAAAGGTTTGTGGAATGTAAAGCAGGACCAGGAGCAAAGGTAACACTTTATTATCAGGTAGAAAGAAAAAATGTTATTTCAGAGGAGAAGACAGAACCTTTAAAAGAACGATATCAAGGTATTTATAATAAAGAATTTATTTTGTTTTACGGAGAAAAATTATTGTATCGTTTTGTGATAGAGAGAAATGGTCAAACAAGGGAAATTCCTCAGCAAGTTTTACAAGTAGAAGATGCAGAAATAAACGGACACAGTAAGTATCAGATGCTCAATAGGATGTTAAAGCTTTTGGAGGAAGGAAAGATGGAAGAACTTTCGGCTATGGAAGAATCTTATTTGAGACAGGAAAAACAGGTAGCACAATTGTTTGAACTTCTGGATTAAGGGGTGAACGAAATGAATGAGACGAGAAATATTATTGTAGGTTTGGAAATTGGAAAGAGTGAATCTCAGCTTTGCTATTTTGATAGGAAAGAGAAAGAACCCATTTCTGTTTCCGTAAAGGCAGGGAGTAACCAGTATCTTTTTCCTACCTTATTATCAATAAATCCAGAAAAGGAAATTTGGCATTATGGATTGGAAGCGGAATATTTTTCCAATAATGAAGGGGAAATTGCAGTAAATGGCCTTTTAGGCATATGGGGAGATGCGGGTAGTATTCAAATTGAAAATAAGAATTTTGAGGCGAAGAAACTTATGGAAGCCTATTTAAAAGGTGCGCTATCTCTCTTAGGAGTAGGGGATCCAATAAGACAGATTAAAGGCTTAATGATTACAGTGCCTAAGCTTTCTGCTTCCATGGTAAAGGTGGTTTATGAGGCAGGTGCCTGTATGGGATTTTCTAGAAAACAGATTTTTTTGCAAGATTATGATGAAAGCTTTTATTATTATGTTATGAATCACAGGAAGGATAATTGTACCCGGAAGATTGGCTGGTTTTTATTTGATGACAATCAGGTTTCTTTTGCAAGATTGGTAATGGATAATCAAAAAAGACCGGCAATGGCATATATTGAGCATGGGATTACCGCAGAGTTGTCCACAGATCTTATAACACGAGATGAGGATTTCTACCGTTTAATTGACCGTTCCTGTGGAAAAGATGCTTATTCCAGTATTTATATGGTGGGAGAAGGATTTGATCAAGAATGGGCGGTGCGTTCTATTCCCTTTTTATGCAGGAACCAGAGACATGTTTTTTATGGAAATAATCTCTATGTAAAAGGTGCGTGTTATGGCGCCAGAGAAAAGTGCGATGAAGGAATTTTAAAGGGATATTTATACATAAGTCCTTCACTGGTGAAAAAAAATGTGGCAATGGAAATGTTGGTGAATGGATCGCCGAAAACATATTCTTTGGTTGAAGCAGGAAAAAACTGGTATGAAATTCATACAGAGTTAGAATTGATTTTAGATGAAAAGGAGTATTTGGAATTTATAGTAACACCCATGGAGGGTGGAAGTAAAACCAGATTTAGTATGAAACTTCCAGGACTTCCTAAGAGACCGAATAAGACCACAAGGCTGAAAGTTTGCATAACATATGAAAGTAGTGAAACTTGTGTGATTGTTGTAGAAGATATGGGATTTGGGGAAATGTTTCCATCTAATGGAAATGTGTGGACAGAGAAAGTGTCCTGGTAAAGGAGGATATAGATGAGTGGATATATTTTATGTCAATTAAAACGAGCAGAAATTCCCTATTATATCGAGAATATCAGCACTAATATTTATAGTATTGAAGAACTTTGCTATTATTTTTACCATAACATTTACCTTTTAGATGAAAGTATTTTAAATGAGCATCTTTGTGATTGGATTCGTAAAGAATTCGGTCTGGAAAAATTATATCGTCGTCTCTATAAAGTTTTGGAAGAGAATATGGGGACAGGAGAATTTATTCTTGCTGTATTTAAAGAAATTAATTACCTAACACATCAGGAATTTAAAAAATTAAATGAGCAGATTGCTCTTTTAGAACAGCAACCAAAAGTTCTTCGAGAGAAGAAAAAAGGTGATTATTTGGTAGAGAATAAAATGTATGTAAATGCTGTGAAAATTTATGAGAATGCACTTCTAAAAGAAGATAAGGAAGGTCTAGGAGAACAGTTTAGCGGTGAAATTTATCATAACATGGGTTGTGCTTATTTACACTTATTTCAGTTTGAAGAAGCAGCAGAATGTTTCCTAAAGGCATATGGACTTTTACATACAAATCAAGTTCTTTATCATTATCTTGAAGCATCTTATATGGAAAATCCAGAGGAATTTCAAGGAGTATGTAACTGCATGGGGGTTTCTGTTAAGGTGCAGGAAGAAATAAAGGAAAAATTAAATAAAGCCAGCAAGGTTGCTATTGAAATGGAAAATCAAGATTTAGGAAAACGCTTAGAAGGATTCATTAAAGACTATCATAGAAGCACAGGATTTTAAGGGGCAGCGTTCTACAAGCATTTTCGTCTTGTGTTTTTAAAAGTAATGATATATAATCCATGTGTATTACACTGAGTAAGTATAAGAAAGCAGAGGTAAGAAGAATATGAGTACAGACAGATATGTAAGCCCACTATCCGAACGTTATGCAAGCAGAGAAATGCAGTATATTTTTTCTCCAGATATGAAATTTCGTACATGGAGAAAATTATGGATTGCTTTGGCTGAAACAGAAAAGGAATTAGGTTTGAATATTACCCAGGAGCAAATTGATGAATTAAAAGCGAATGCAGATAATATCAATTATGATGTGGCTAGGGAAAGAGAAAAACAGGTTCGTCATGATGTTATGTCCCATGTTTATGCCTATGGGGTACAGTGTCCAAAAGCAAAAGGGATTATTCATTTAGGTGCAACCAGCTGTTATGTAGGTGACAATACAGATATTATTGTTATGACAGAGGCGTTAAAACTGGTTCGTAAAAAACTGGTGAATGTTCTTGCAGAACTGGCGAAATTTGCAGAGCAACATAAAGCTTTGCCAACACTTGCATTTACTCATTTTCAACCTGCACAGCCAACTACGGTTGGTAAGAGAGCGACTCTTTGGATGCAGGAATTCTTATTAGATTTGGAAGATTTAGATTTTGTACTTAGTACAATGAAGTTGTTAGGTTCTAAAGGAACAACAGGAACACAGGCAAGTTTTCTGGAATTATTTGATGGAGATCAAGAAACAATTGATAAAATTGATCCCATGATTGCACAGAAAATGGGATTTAAAGAGTGCTATCCTGTTTCAGGACAGACTTATTCCCGTAAAGTGGATACAAGAGTTTTAAATGTATTAGCAGGGATTGCTGCAAGTGCTCATAAATTTTCCAATGATATTCGTCTGCTTCAGCACTTAAAGGAAGTTGAGGAACCTTTTGAAAAGAGTCAGATTGGTTCTTCTGCTATGGCATATAAGAGAAATCCAATGAGAAGTGAAAGAATTGCATCGTTGTCTAGATTTGTTATGGTAGATGCTTTAAATCCTGCGATTACATCTGCAACACAGTGGTTTGAAAGAACATTGGACGATTCTGCAAATAAACGTCTTTCTATTCCAGAAGGTTTTCTTGCTATTGATGGTATTTTAGACCTTTGTCTAAATGTAGTAGATGGTTTAGTCGTATATCCGAAAGTAATTGAGAAACGTTTAAGAAGTGAACTTCCGTTTATGGCAACAGAAAATATTATGATGGATGCTGTAAAAGCAGGTGGAGATCGTCAGGAATTACATGAGAGAATTCGTGAACTTTCTATGGAAGCAGGAAAAAATGTAAAAGTAGAAGGTAAAGAGAATAATCTTCTGGAATTAATTGCTGCTGATCCTGCATTTAATATGACATTAGAAGATTTACAGAAAACAATGGATCCAGCAAAATATACAGGACGTGCAGCAGTTCAGGTAGATAATTTCTTGAAAAAAGTGGTAAATCCTGTTTTGGAAGCAAACAAAGATCTTCTTGGTATGACAGCGGAAATTAATGTATAAACGTATAAAATACAAGAGAAAATGAGAGGTCATGATATGAAACAGGAAAAGAAAGGAAGAGCTTCGGCTCTTCTGCCTATTGGAATATTTCTTGTCATCTTTATTGGGGCTGGAATTATTTCCAATGATTTTTATACAATGCCAGCCATTGTAGGATTTTTAATTGCATTGGTTGTGGCATTTTTACAGAATCCCAGAGTGCGTTTCCATGATAAAATTTCTATTATATCAAAAGGAATAGGGGAAGAAAATATTGTAACCATGTGTTTGATTTTCCTTGCAGCAGGTGCTTTCTCCGGTACAATTAAAGCTGCAGGAGGAGTAGAGAGTACGGTAAATTTAGGACTTTCTATTATGCCATCATCTATTGCAGTAGTAGGATTATTTATTATTGGCTGTTTTATTTCCGTATCCATGGGAACATCTGTAGGAACGATTACAGCCATGGCTCCTATTGGTGTGGGAATTGCAGAGAAAACAGGAATCTCTATGCCGATTTGTATAGGTGCTATTGTATGTGGTGCAATGTTTGGTGATAATTTATCCATGATTTCTGATACAACTATTGCAGCAGTTAGAACACAAGGCTGTGAAATGAAGGATAAATTTAAAGAAAATTTCTTGATTGTATTGCCGGCAGCAATTATTACAGCTGTTATTTTCTTTTTTATTGCCAGTGGAAATGCGGGAAAAATTGAAGGAGAGCTGAATTACCAGATTGTGAAGGTACTTCCTTATTTGGTGGTATTAATTGGTGCTTTGGCTGGAATTAATGTATTTGTAATTTTAATTGCAGGAACCATTTTATCAGCAATTGTAGGCGTAGGAACTGGAGCTTTTGCCTTTGGAGAAGTATTCCAAAAGATGGGAGAAGGTATTACCAGTATGTATGATATTACCGTTATTTCCATTATAGTAGCTGCTATTGTAGCCTTGGTGAAGGAATATGGTGGAATTGAATTTATCTTGAATCTGATTAAGAAAAGGATTAATGGTCCAAGAGGCGGAGAATTTGGAATATCTATTTTGGCATTGTTAGTTGATTGTTGTACAGCAAATAATACGGTAGCCATTGTCATGTCTGGTCCTATTGCGAAGGAAATTAGCAAGGAATTTGATGTGTCTCCAAGAAGAAGTGCTTCCTTGTTGGATATTTTTGCATCAGTGGGGCAAGGTATTATTCCGTATGGTGCACAACTTTTAACGGCAGCGGGACTTTCAGCGTTGTCTCCAGTAGAAATTATGCCATATTTATTTTACCCAATTTTAATGGGTGTTAGTGCAATTTTATTTATTTTATTTAGAAGAAGACCGGCAAAATAAAAAAGGAGCAGTAGGTTATGATAACCTATTGCTCTTTTTTATTTCACTCCGAAATCCAGTAACTGACGATCTGCATTTTTTTTACTGGTGAAATGGACTGCATGAAATCCAAGCGCACGTGCTTCGGCAATATTTTCCATAAAATCATCAATAAATACTGATTTTTGAGGATTAATTTCAAAATCTGTAATCAACTTTTGATAAAATTCTGGTTCTGGTTTTATGCAGTGTATCTGCCAGGACATATATCCGCCATCGACAAGTTCTAGAAAATCTAATTCTTTTGTACATTGGTCATAGACATATTTAGAAAAATTGGACAAAATATATATTTTATAACCTCTTTTTTTAAAATAACTAAGCCAGTCTTTGGTATAAGGATATATAGAAATAGTTTTTCCAATACTAGCAAAAGTTTCACGAATTTCTTTTTCGTAATCAGGGGCATTGGAAATGAACCTTTGAAGGAGTTCGTTTTCTGAGAGAACTCCACGATCAGCTTCCTCCCACTCTTTGCTGAGAAAAATAGCTTTTGCCACAGCAGCACTAGTCTTTTCGTCATATCCTAATTCTTTTAAGAGTTTCTTCCAGTCATATTTTACAAGCACATTACCAAGATCAAAAATCAATGTATCGATTTTTGAAGTTTCCGGAGAAATTTTTGGTATTTCTTCATCTTTTGGGTGAGTCCATTTGTATACCAACATAAAAGCATACAAGAGAACAGGTATTACCACCGTAGCATAAAGAGATGCCATAAGCATACTGCCTGTTTTAGAATGATCTGTTAGAGATAAAATAAAAGTTAACACGTACATACCTGCTAAAAGACCAATTCCGATGATTGCAAGAAGTTGTTTTATATTTTTCACTTCTTAATCTCCCTTACTTAGAATATCTATTGTATTATTATAATGATTTTTGAGGGTATCGTCAATGTATAATGACAGAATTTTACAATATAACTATGAAACTATGGAGACAGAATTAAAGAATATAGGGGATCAATACAAGGGAAAAATTTGGATTGACAGTTTAGGGAAGAGTTTTGATAACAGAGAAATTTATAGAATTATTGTGGGAAACAGAAAGGCAGAAAATAAGATTTTGTTTACAGGAGCAATTCATGGAAGAGAATATATGACAGCAAAGTTACTCATAAAACAGACAGAAAAATTTCTCTGCAATAGTTGTGAAAATAAAGCAGTATGTTCTAACAGAGCAGTATATGTAATTCCTATGGTAAATCCTGATGGAGTAGCATTAAGTCACAGAGGTGTTGATGGAATAAGAAGTTTGAGGTTAAGGAAAAGAATTTTAGAAATAAGAGAAAAAGAAATGGGAAAAACAGAAGAAAAGGAATACTTTATGAAGTGGAAAGCGAATGCAAGAGGTGTGGATTTAAATCGAAACTTTGATGCTTTTTGGGAGAAATATCAGCTAGAAAAAAGAGAACCTGCATCAGAAAAATATAAGGGAGAATATCCAGAGTCAGAATTAGAAACAAGGATTCTTGCAGAATTGACAAGGAAAGAAAGATTTTGTGCGACGGTTAGTTACCATTCTTCAGGAGAAGTAGTTTACTGGGATTTTGGGCAAAAGGGAAAATTACGAAAAGAGACGAAGATGTTTGCAGAGCGAATAGGAAATGTAACAGGATATGAACTCGTAGAGGGGTGGGATAAAACTGATCCTGCAGGATATAAAGATTGGGCATTATTAAAAATGCATATTCCCAGTGTTACTGTTGAAATAGGGAAAGGAAAATCTCCTCTGTATGCAAGTGAATTTCCTGAAATATGGGAAAAAAATAAAAATGTGTGGGAAAATATTTATGACGTTATGTAGGAGAATGAGGGTGTTTTGGAACACCCTCAAAAAGGGGAGGATAAAGTATTTCTACTTTTTCTTTTGTTGTCTGCAAGGAGGGATGCGTTTTTGTATCATCTCCTTGTGGACTATTTGTATTATAGACAGAAATTGAAAAATTATACAAAAATGAAAAGAAAATAAAAATAAAATGAAAATAAAGTGAAAACAGAAAAATTTCTTTACTTTTCTATAAAATTCTCTTATACTGGCTCTAATATGGCTATGGATATAGTCTGATATAGGATGAAAGAAAGGAGTACGACACTACACAATGGACGAAGATGACGGTACCAATAAAGATAATTCTTCTGTATATCTGATGTTCCGATGGAAAGGAGCAAGCTTGTATTTGCGAGAATGATAAATTAGATACAAGTAAATTAATATCAGGTTATTTAGGGAGGAAAAACATTGGGAAGTACAATTATTTTTATGATTTTATTACAGATAATATTGATTTTATTAAATGCGGTTTTTGCATGTACAGAAATTGCAGTAATTTCCATGAATGATAATAAAATGGAAAAGATGGCAGAAGCAGGAGACAAAAGAGCAAAACGACTGGTAAAACTTACAAGTCAGCCGGCACGTTTTCTGGCAACAATTCAGGTAGCAATTACTTTATCAGGTTTTTTGGGAAGTGCTTTTGCTGCAGAAAACTTTTCTGATGTATTGGTAAAGGGGATTCAAGGATTGGGAATTCATATTCCAACTCAGGTATTAGAATCCGTTTCTGTTATTTTGATTACCATTGTGTTGTCTTATTTCACACTTGTATTTGGAGAACTTGTTCCAAAGCAGATTGCCATGCGAAAGGCAGAGCCTTTTGCCCTAGGGATTTCTGCTATAATTTCAGCACTTTCAAAAATTTTTGCGCCGTTAGTGAGTTTTTTAACATTTTCTACCAATTCGGTTTTAAAGCTTTTAGGCATTGATCCAAATAAGGAAGAAGAAGAGGTTGGAGAAGAAGAAATTCGTATGATGGTAGATGTAGGAACAGAGAAAGGTACTATCGATTGTGAAGAAAGAGAATTCATACAGAATGTATTTGAATTTGATGATCTTTCAGCAGAGGATATTGTAACTCATAGAACAGATGTAGTTACATTAGATATGGAAGATGATATGGAAGTATGGAGAGAAACTATTTACAATACAAGGTATACGATGTATCCTATTTGTGAAGAAACAGCAGACAAAATTATTGGTGTACTGAATGCAAAAGAATATTTTCGTTTACAGGATAAAAGTCGAAATTCTGTTATGGAACATGCTGTGAGTCAGCCGTATTTTGTTCCAGATACAGTAAAGGCAGATGTGCTATTTCGAAATATGAAAAAGAAAAAATGTTCTTTAGCAGTAGTGTTAGATGAATATGGTGGTATGACAGGAATTGTAACGCTAAATGATTTAGTAGAGCAGTTAGTAGGAGAATTAGAAGAAGATGCTTTTTGTGAAATTGAGCCATTAGAAGGAGGCGCATGGAAGGTTCGTGGAACTGCATTATTAGAAGAAATATCTGAAATTCTTCAAATACCTCTTCCGTGTGAAGAATATGATACCTTTAATGGACTTGTATTCCATGCATTGGGAAGTATTCCACAAGATGGTACAGAAATGTCCGTGGAAGTTGGTAAATTATGTATTACGGATATGAAAATTCATAATCATAAGGTGGAAAGTGCGGTTATTACGATAAAAGAGGATTCTTTACAGGAAGAATCAACAGAGGAAAGAAAGTAAGGATTGAAAAAAAGCTGAATTTCGTATATACTATATCTGTTGAACCAAAAGGTGAAATATGAAAATAAAAATAAAAGGCAGGTAAGATACATGGCATTATTACAGGAATGGAGAGATATGGCATACTCTCAGCAAGCTGACAGAGCACAGCTGCAGAAATTCTGGACAGAGTACTTTTTAATTGAAAAAGGGATTTATGAAAAACTTCTTAGTAACCCAAATGAAGTTGTAAAAGGTACAGTGAAAGAGCTGGCAGAAAAATTTGATGTAGAATTGATGTCTATGGTAGGTTTCCTTGACGGTATTAATGACAGCTTGAAAATTCAGAACCCAATCGAAGAAATGGATGAAAATACAGAAGTTAATTTAGGATATGATTTAGAAACTCTGTATAAAAATATGGTAGATGCAAAAGCTGACTGGTTATATGAACTTCCACAGTGGAATAACATTTTCTCAGAAGAAAAGAGAAAAGAGTTATATTTGGAACAGAAGAAATCTGGAACAGTTGTGAAAGGTCCAAAAATTGGTCGTAATGATCCATGTCCATGTGGAAGTGGAAAAAAATATAAACATTGTTGTGGAAGAAAATAAATAAGTAATTCATAAACAGAATTTTTTATCAGATACAGGTCAGGCTGTTTGGTGAAAAATTCTGTTTTTTTACAAGTATTTGATGAATTATGTTGGAGGGAAAAATGGTATATATTTGTTTTCTTTTGGGACTAGTTAGCGTTTTATATTTTTTAGGAATTTGGAAAATAACGGGGTTGTCTTCTAAGTTTCCTTTAATATGGCTTTTTATAGCCAGTTGTTTTTTCTTTGCAGGAGGATTTTTTTATTTAAAAATAGAACTTTCCATAGTATTTCGGATGGCATTGGAGATTCTGGGAGTGGGATTTTTGCTCTTTTTTGTATGGATAGAATATGGTATTATAAAGGCTATGCATCAAAGGGAAATGAAAAATCTGGATTATATTGTGGTTTTAGGTGCACAGGTACAGGGCAATGTACCTAGTAAATCTTTACAGTATCGAATTGACCGAGCAGAAAAGTATTTAAGACAAAATGAAAATACAAGGGCTGTTCTTTCAGGTGGAAGAGGGACAGATGAAGAAGTTTCAGAGGCTCAATGTATGTTCTTAGAACTTTGTAAAAAAGGGATTGCATCGAATCGCCTATTTTTGGAAGAAAAATCCAAAAATACAGAACAGAATATTGCTTTTACCATACCTATTCTTCAACAGAATAGTAAGAAAAATTTTAAAGATTTGAAGGTGGGGATTGTTAGCAATGGCTTTCATATTTATCGTGGAACTGCCATTGCTCAGAAGAAAATGTGTTGCAAAGTATACGGAATTGCAGCGAAAAATTCTGTTTTTTTGCAGGCGAATTATTTGCTACGAGAATTTTTTGGTGTGGTAAAAGATCGATGGAAAGGAAATTTGTAACGAAAAAGAGGTTGACAAATAAAAGATATAGGATATATTATGAAGATATAAAGATAATACGTTGACGAGACGAGTAAAATGTGGAAAGTCACAGAGAGGAGTGTGTATGCTGAAAGCACTCTGTCATGGAAGCATTTGAAAACTACCTCTGAGTGACCCTAATCCGGTCCGGTGATTCCGTTATCATCCAATGAAGTGGTTAGTAAAGCATTAGCTTTTAACAAAAAGGGTGGAACCGCGGATAATTGAGAGAATCATCCGTCCCTTGCAGTCAGAAACAGGCAGCAGGGGACGGAGTTTTTTTATGTATTTTAAGGACTTTTTTCCTGCAAAAGAAAGAGAGGAGAATAGAGATGATTATTACATTAAAAGATGGTTCAAAAAAAGAGTATTCAAAGAACAAATCTGTATATGAAATTGCAATGGATATTAGTGATGGTCTGGCAAGAGCAGCTTGTGCAGGCGAAGTTGATGGAGAAGTTGTAGATTTAAGAACAGAGATTTCTAAGGATTGCGAATTAAATATTTTAACTGCTAACGACGAAAAAGGTTTGGCGGCTTTACGTCATACAGCTTCTCATATCCTGGCAGAAGCTGTAAAAAATTTATATCCAGAAGCCAAATTGGCAATAGGACCTTCTATTGATACTGGATTTTATTATGATTTTGACCACGAATCTTTTAGCCGTGAAGAGTTAGATGCACTGGAAAAAGAGATGAAGAAAATTATTAAAAAAGGTGCAAAAATTGAGCGTTATACCATGACAAGAGAAGATGCGATTAAGTTCATGGAAGAAAAGGGTGAAGATTACAAGGTAGAATTAATTCAGGATTTACCGGAAGGAGAAGAAATTTCTTTTTATTCACAAGGAGATTTTGTGGATTTATGTGCGGGACCTCATTTAATGAGTACAAAAGGAGTAAAAGCATTTAAATTAATTTCTTCTTCAGGTGCTTACTGGAGAGGTGATGAAAAGAACAAGATGCTGTCTCGTATCTATGGTACAGCATTTAGCAAAAAAGATGAGTTAAATGAATATTTAGAACAACTAGAAGAAGCAAAGAAAAGAGACCATAATAAATTAGGACGTGAAATGGGATTATTTACAACAGTTGATGTTATTGGACAGGGATTACCTCTTTTAATGCCTAAAGGTGTGATCATGTTAAAAGAACTTCAAAGATGGGTTGAAGACTTGGAAGACAATGAATGGGGATATGTTCGTACAAAAACACCATTGATGGCAAAAAGTGATTTGTATAAGATTTCAGGTCATTGGGATCATTATAAAGAGGGTATGTTTGTTCTTGGTGATGAAGAAACAGACAAAGAAGTTTTTGCTCTTCGTCCTATGACTTGTCCATTCCAGTATTATGTATACAAAGCAAATCAGCATTCTTATAGAGAACTGCCCATTCGTTATGGCGAAACTTCTACTTTATTTAGAAATGAAGATTCTGGTGAAATGCATGGACTTACAAGAGTTCGTCAATTCACAATTTCTGAGGGGCATCTAATTGTAAGACCGGATCAAATGGTGGAAGAATTTAAAGGTTGTCTTGCTTTAGCAAAACATTGTCTGGAAACATTAGGCGTAGAAGAAGATGTTACTTATCACTTATCAAAATGGGACCCAGAAAATAAGGAAAAATATATTGGAGATCCAGAAGTCTGGGAAGAAACAGAGTCACATATCAGAAACATTCTGACAGAGCTAGGTATTCCTTTTGTGGAAGATGTAGGAGAAGCAGCTTTCTATGGACCCAAGGTAGATATCAATGCTAAGAATGTATACGGAAAAGAAGATACGATGATTACGGTTCAATGGGATGCACTTTTAGCAGAACAATTTGATATGTATTATATTGATGAAAATGGTGATAAGAAACGTCCGTATATTATTCACAGAACAGCAATGGGCTGCTATGAAAGAACACTGGCATGGCTTATTGAAAAATATGCCGGTTTATTCCCTACATGGCTTTGTCCAGAACAGGTTCGTGTACTTCCTATTTCTGAAAAATATGGAGATTATGCAAATGAGGTTCAGAAACAGTTAAAAGCTAATGGAATTCGCTCCAGTGTTGATAATCGTTCTGAAAAAATTGGATACAAAATCAGAGAGGCTCGACTTGAAAAAGTTCCTTATATGTTGGTTGTAGGTGCAAAAGAGGAAGAAGATAAGGTAGTGTCTGTAAGAAGTCGTTATTTAGGTGATGAGGGACAGAAACCATTATCTGAGTTTATCGATGCTATTTGTAAGGAGATTCGTACAAAAGAAATTCGTAAAATTGAGGTAGATGCTCAAGGAAAAAGAATTGAAAAATAAGTATAGAATGGCGGAAAAGGATAATACTATCACTGATCAATTATAATTCAGGAGGTAGGACAATGCCATTATTAAATTGTACTGTTAAAAACTGTTTGTATAACAAAGATGAGTATTGTGCAAAAGATGATATTCTGGTAGATGGAAGAACAGCAAAGAAATCTGAGGGAACATCTTGTAAAAGTTTTGTAGAAAGAAAAGAAAGTGCAAGTAACTGTTGCGGTTGTGCAACACCTCATGTTGAAGTAGAATGTAAAGCCTGTGATTGTACTTTTAACAAAGATGAAAGATGTGATGCAGAAAAAGTTACTATTGCAGGAAGAAATGCATGCAAATGTTCAGATACAGAATGTGGAAGCTTCTGTGCAAAATAAATAAAACAGCAGAGAATAATAAAAAAGCCGATATGGGGAAATTCATATCGGCTTTTTTGCTGAATAAGGGATCTTTAAGCCATCAAATACTTTGCAAATTTGTGAAAAGTATGTTATGCTAAAGATGTATCTGTATAGATTTAAAATAATTCAAGACTTTAGATCATGTCGATTCAGACAAATTATTTCCAATAACTGATAATTGAAGAAAGGTTATAAATTTAGAAAGGAATGTAGAATGAGAGAAAAATATGAATCCCTGTCACTTGGAATGTTAAAGGAAGTGGCAAAAGCCAGAGGCTTAAAAGGAATTTCAACATTGAAAAAAAGTGAACTGGTAGAGCGTATGGTAGAGGAAGACGAGAAAGAAAAACATATGGAAAATAAAAGGCTTGAGGCGAAGGAAGCAGAGAATAAAAACGAGGAAACAAAAAATTCTAAACCGCCTATGGAGCAGTCTGAATTAGATAGTGGTATTACAGTAAAAGGAATTTTAGAAGTATTGCCTGATGGTTATGGATTTATCCGTAGTGATAATTATTTGCCAGGAGAGAATGATGTGTATGTATCTCCTTCCCAAATTCGTCGCTTCAATCTGAAAACAGGAGATATTTTAAAAGGAAATACAAGAGTTAAAAGCCAAAATGAGAAATTTTCAGCACTTTTATATGTTACTCATATTAATGATATAAAAGCAAATGAAATGCGTCGTATGAATTTTGAAGATATGACACCGATTTTTCCCAATGAACGCCTGCATTTAGAACGTTCAGGTGGAAGCATGGCTATGCGTATTACAGATTTAGTAAGCCCTATCGGAAAGGGACAAAGAGGAATGATTGTGTCACCTCCAAAAGCAGGTAAAACAACACTTTTAAAGGATGCAGCAAAATCTATATTAAAAAATAATCCAGAAATGCATTTAATTATTCTTTTAATTGATGAACGTCCGGAGGAAGTGACAGACATAAAAGAGGCAATTCAAGGAAAAAATGTAGAAATTATCTATTCTACTTTTGATGAGCTGCCAGAGCATCATAAACGTGTCTCCGAAATGACTATTGAAAGAGCAAAGCGTTTAGTAGAACATAAGAAAGATGTTACAATTTTTATAGATAGTATTACCAGATTGGCAAGAGCTTATAATCTTACAGTGCCGCCAAGTGGACGTACTTTATCTGGTGGACTTGATCCTGCAGCGCTACATATGCCAAAACGCTTTTTTGGTGCTGCAAGAAATATGAGAGAAGGCGGAAGCTTGACTATTCTTGCAACGGCTCTTGTAGATACTGGTAGTAAGATGGATGATGTTGTATATGAAGAATTTAAAGGAACGGGAAATATGGAACTGGTTTTAGATAGAAAGCTTCAGGAAAAACGAGTTTTTCCTGCTATAGACATTGCGAAATCAGGGACAAGACGTGAAGATTTGCTTTTAAGTGAAGAGGAGCAGGAAGCTGTGGATATTATGCGTAAAGCATTAAATGGGATGAAGAGCGAAGAAGCAATAGAAAATATCTTGAATATGTTCACAAGAACAAAAGATAATTCTGAATTTGTTCAGGTAATTAAGAAACAGAGAATTCTTTCATAAAGAATAGAGGATTTCGGGAATAATACTTGCAATTATTATGAGAATATGATATACTGCAAAAGCTGTTTGAATTTGAAAACGCAATAAAACAATATAAATAATAAAAATATATAAGAGGTGAATAAAATGAGAGAAGGAATCCATCCAAATTATCAGGAATGTACAGTAACATGCAACTGTGGAAATACATTTAAGACAGGTTCTACAAAGTCTGAACTTCGTGTGGAAGTTTGTTCTAAATGTCATCCTTTCTATACAGGACAGCAGAAAGCTGCACAGGCTCGCGGACGTATTGATAAATTTAATAAGAAATACGGCATGAATAAATAAGAGGTAGGAGAGGCTGAGGTTTTATAACTTCAGCCTCTTATTGTGTTTGGAGGAAAACATGAAGTCATCAAATATTGGTGGACAAGCTGTAATGGAGGGAATTATGATGCGTCATAAAGATGTGTATTCCGTTGCAGTTAGAAAGCCAGATAAAGAAATAGAAGTAAAGGTTGAAGACTATAAGAGCGTTGTAAAATGCAAAAATATTCAGAAAGTTCCTATTTTGAGAGGTGTCTTTAACTTTATTGATTCACTAGTTGTAGGAACAAAATGTTTAATGTATTCGGCGACTTTTTTTGAAGATGAGGAAGAAGTAAAAAAAAGAGAGCAATTAGAAGGCAAAGAAAAGGAAAAAGAACTGGCGAAGAAAGAAAAAGCAGATAAAGCTTTGATGACGGGAACGGTTATTCTGTCAATTGCATTGTCTGTGGGACTGTTTATGGTATTACCGTATCTACTTGCAAGTCTTTTGCATAAAGTCGGAGCGTCAGAAACAGGAGTGACATTAGCAGAAGCAGCGGTGAGAATTGTTTTATTCTTATCTTATATGTTGTTGATTTCTAAGATGCAGGATATACAACGAGTTTTTATGTACCATGGGGCGGAACACAAATGTATTAATTGTGTGGAACATGGTCTTCCGCTAAATGTGAAAAATGTTATGAAAAGTTCAAGATTTCATAAAAGATGTGGAACCAGTTTTTTGTTTTTTGTGATTATTATCAGTATTATTTTCTTTTTAGGTTTTTTCGCAGTGGTTCCGGTAAAGACTATATGGCTTCGCGTATTGGTTCGTATTTTGCTGGTCCCAGTAATTGCTGGAGTATCTTATGAAGTTATTCGTTTAGCGGGAAATAGTGATAATTCCATAGTAACATTTCTTTCAAAGCCAGGTATAGCTCTTCAGAAGCTTACAACAAAAGAACCTACACCAGATATGGCAGAGGTGGCAATTAAAGCGGTAGAGGCAGTTTTTGATTGGAAGACATATTTGGAAGAAAATTTCCCAGATGTAAAACTAGATGAGGAATATTGATGAAAACATATAAGGATGCTTTAGAATACGGGAAAAAAAGTCTTTTAGAGTGCGAAATAGAAGACGCACAGCTTGATGCATGGCTTCTTTTAGAGTATGTGTGTGGAATATCCAGAGGTTGGTACTTTGTGCATGAAGATGAAGATATCAGTCAGGAATGTATAGAGAGATATAAAATGCTCATTGAAAAGAGAGGAAAGCATATTCCTTTGCAGCAACTTACAAAAGAAGCTTATTTCTATGGAATGAAATTTTTTGTAAATGAAAATGTATTGATTCCCAGACAAGATACGGAAGTACTGGTAGAACGGGTTTTGAATTTGGCAAAAGGAAAGGAAAATCTAAAAATCCTGGATATGTGTACAGGAAGCGGTTGTATTTTACTGTCTTTGTTGGCAAATTTAGAGAAGGCATCAGGAATAGGCGTGGATTTATCTGAAAAAGCCCTTGAGGTTGCACGAAGAAATGGTAAAGAACAGGGAATAGAAGTTTCTTGGATACAGAGTGATTTATTTGACAAAGTATCTGGAATTTATGATATAATCGTTTCAAATCCACCGTATATTGAAACTTCTGTTATTGAAAATCTAATGGATGAAGTAAAACTCTATGAGCCTCGTATGGCATTGGATGGAACAGAAGATGGTCTTTTCTTCTACAAGAGCATTGTAGAACAGGCAGTGGAATATCTAAAAGATGATGGGATATTAGCTTTTGAAATAGGTTACAATCAGGGGAAAGCAGTTTCAGAATTGATGAATGAGAAGGGGTACATAGGAGTTCAAGTTTGGCAGGATTTAGCAGGGCTTGATAGAGTAGTAACAGGAAGAGTTAAGAAGGAGGAACAACATGTTTGACAAATTAGAGGACATCTTAGTCCGCCTTGAAGAGATTTTAAATGAGTTAAATGAACCAACAGTGGCAAATGATACAACAAGATTTCAGAAGCTGATGAAAGAGCAGAGCGAGCTTCAGCCTATTGTAGATGCATATACAGAATATAAAAATTGCAAGGAAACAGTAGAGGATAGCCTGACGATGTTAGATGAAGAATCTGACGAAGAAATGCGTGAAATGTTAAAAGAGGAACTTTCTGAAGCGAAAAAGCGTATTGAAGAATTGGAACAAGAGTTGAAAATTCTTCTTTTACCGAAAGATCCAAATGATGATAAAAATGTTATTGTGGAAATCCGTGCAGGAGCAGGTGGCGATGAAGCAGCGCTATTTGCAGCTGAGATTTATAGAATGTATGTAAAATATGCAGAATCTCAGAACTGGAGAACTGAGATGTTAAGTTTAAATGAAAATGGAATCGGTGGATTTAAAGAAGTTACTTTTATGATTAACGGACAGGGCGCTTATTCTAAATTGAAATATGAAAGTGGTGTGCATCGTGTACAGCGTGTGCCAGAAACAGAAAGTGGCGGTCGTATTCATACTTCTACAATTACCGTTGCCATTATGCCAGAAGCAGAGGAAATTGATTTTGAGCTGGATTTAAATGACTGTAAGTTTGATGTGTTTCGAGCATCTGGAAATGGTGGACAGTGCGTTAATACAACAGACTCCGCAGTACGTTTGACACATATTCCTACTGGTATTGTTATTTCCTGTCAGGATGAAAAGTCACAGTTAAAAAATAAAGATAAAGCTTTGAAAGTATTACGTTCTCGTTTGTATGATATGGAACTTCAGAAACGTCATGATGCAGAAGCGGAAGCCAGAAGAAGCCAAGTGGGAACAGGAGATCGTTCTGAAAAAATCAGAACTTATAATTTCCCACAGGGCCGTGTGACAGATCACAGAATTAAGTTGACGCTTCATAAATTGGATAGCATTATGAATGGGGATATTCAGGAGGTTATTGATAATTTGATTGCGGCAGACCAGACTGCAAAACTGGCAAATATGAATGAGCAATAGGACTTTTTAAAATAGTAATTATTATTAAATTTATTTTTGAATATGGGCAGAATTTCGAAATTCAGAGGGTGTGCAATGTTTGTAACGTTTAAATTGGCGCACAAAGTAACGGATGTTTTCATATCCGTTATTAAATGCAATTTCTGTAATAGGAACAGTAGTCTTTAAAAGTTGAGAAGCTGCCTGATTAATACGGTATTCATTTAAGTAGGCAAAGGGAGTTTTGCCTACTTTTTCTTTAAAAAATTTACAAAAATAGTTTTTGTTTAGAGGAATACATTTAGCCATAGAATCTAGTGTGATAGGTTCTGCATAGTGTTGCTCAATATAGGAAAAAATTTTTTTAAAGAATGGTTTTCAGAAGTTTTCTCAGTAGAATGTTCCGTATGGAAGGAAAAGGCTTGCTCCTGAAATAAAATTTCTAATATTTGTAATAAAATAATTTTTATAGAAAGGGCTGTTTGGGCAGAGAGATTTTTTATACTAAAAGCAATGAAATGAAGAGAGAGGTATTTATTATGAATAAAACATGGTGGAAAAGTAGCGTAATTTATCAGATTTATCCAAGGAGTTTTGCGGATAGTAATGGAGATGGAATTGGAGATATTAAAGGGATTACACAGCATTTAGATTATTTAAAAGAATTAGGAGTAGATGTTGTCTGGCTTTCTCCTATTTATCAATCCCCTAATGATGACAATGGATATGATATTTCTGATTATCAAAAGATTATGGATGATTTTGGTACCATGGATGATTTTGATGAAATGCTTGATGAAATGCATAAAAGAGGAATAAAATTGGTTATGGATTTAGTAGTAAATCATACATCAGATGAACATCCATGGTTTGTAGAGAGTCGAAAATCCAAAGACAATCCCTATCGAGATTATTATATTTGGAAAGAAGGAAAAGAAGGAAAAGAACCAAATAACTGGGGAGCCTGTTTTGGTGGTTCTGCATGGGAATATGATAAAGAAACAGAAATGTATTATCTACATTGTTTTTCTAAAAAACAGCCAGATTTAAATTGGGAAAATGAAGCAGTTAGAAAGCAAGTTTTTGATATGATGACATGGTGGTGCGATAAGGGAATAGACGGATTTCGTATGGATGTGATTAGTATGATTTCGAAAGAATCTTCTTATCCTGATGGAGTTTCAAAAGATGGTTTATATGGAGATTTTGGACCATTTGTTTGTAATGGACCTCATGTCCATGAATATTTACAGGAAATGAATCAAAAAGTACTTTCTAAATATGATTTGATTACAGTAGGGGAAGCTGCAGGGGTTACTATAGAAGAAGCAAAAAAATATGCTAACTTAAATGGCACAGAATTAAATATGATTTTTCAATTTGAACATACAGATATTACAAATGGGAAGGCGGGGAAATGGACAAATGAGAGATTTCAATTGAAGACGTTAAGAAAAATTCTGAATAAGTGGCAAACAGAATTAGAAGGAAAAGCATGGAATAGTCTTTATTGGGATAATCATGATCAGCCAAGAGCGGTATCGCGATTTGGAAATGATGGACCTATGTATCGTGAAATTTCTGCGAAAATGTTGGCAACTTGTCTTCATTTTATGAAAGGAACTCCATATATTTATCAAGGGGAAGAACTTGGTATGACAAATGCTTATTTTGATAAAATAGAAGATTATCGTGATATTGAGAGTATTCATGCTTTTCAAGAAATGACAAAAAACGGTCTTTTAACAGAAGAAGAAATGATGAGCGCATTAAAAGCAGTTAGTCGTGATAATGCCAGAACGCCTATGCAGTGGGATGATTGTGAAAATGCAGGGTTTACTACGGGGATACCATGGATTAAAGTAAATCCTAATTATTTACAGATTAATGCAAAAATAGCGTTGGAGGATAAAGATAGTATATTTTATTATTATCAGAAATTAATTAAAATGCGCAAAAAATATGAAATTATTGTAGATGGTGTTTTTGAAGGTTTAATGGAAGAAGACGAAAATATTTATGCGTATCAGAGAAAACTGGGAAAACAGATATTAATTGTAGCTTGTAACTTTAGTGATAAGAAGGTAGATTGTACTTTGTTTGAAGACAAAATAGATGGAGTGGAGTTAATCTCCAATTATAAAAATCATGAGATTGGAATGTTAAAGCCTTATGAGGCAAGAGTTGTACTTGTTTAAAAGTTCAAATAGTGTAAAGCGCAAGAAAACCACTTTGTAAGAGAATGCAAAGTGGTTTTCTTGTGCTTTTGTGGATTATGTTAGGTAACTCTTTTCCACTTTAAAGCACATGAGAATTTTTAAATTATAAAAAGTTACCAAAAACTAAGTGTAAAATATGTAAAAAATAAACGAATTAACGGAATATGTTGACATCTAGATAGAAATATGTTAAGTTATATTTAAGAAATGTTAAGGAACAAATGAACGAAAGAAGGGGAGATATGGCTGCCAGAAATACAGTATCTATGCAGGATATTGCAGATGAACTAGGCGTGAGTAAAGTGACGGTTTCTAAGGCACTTAATGGAAAAGATGGTGTGGGAGAAGCGTTGAAAGGAAAAATTTTTCAGTGTGCACAAAAGCATGGATATATTCTCCCAGATTATGGACAAAGAAAAGCGAAAAAAGTTGGAATTATTATGAGCAATCGTTTTAATTCTGGTGATTCTGGTAAATTCTATATGGGAATGTATGAGAGAATTATCACAGAATTACGAAAAGTTTCTTGTTCCAGTATTATGATTACACCAAATAAAGAAAGTCTTCAAGGGGATTTAGAAACCATAGAGAAGAAAGGTATTTTTGATGGATTGATTCTACTTGGGATTTTAGAACGAGAAGTAAGGGAGGCCTTTGATGCAATACCCCTTCCTAAAGTCTATGTGGATGTTTATGATGCGACACATAAGTCTGATTCTGTAGTTACAGAGAATATTTATAGTACATATGAACTTACTGACTATCTTATACAGAAAGGACATAGTGATATTGGATTTGTAGGAACTATTGGAGCAACTACCAGTATTACAGATCGTTATCTTGGATATGCCAGAGGAATGTTGGAAAGAGGAATGGTTCCACGACGAGAATATATGATACCTGATAGAGATAAAGAGGGTACAGCTATTGAATTGGAACTTCCTGAAAAATTGCCAACAGCATTTGTTTGTAACTGCGATGAAACGGCTTTTCGATTAGTAAAAGCGTTGAAGGTAAGAGGCGTTCAGGTACCAGAAGATATTTCAGTGGTAAGTTTTGATAACGATATTTATGCAGAACTTTGTGAACCGCAGCTTACAACTGTTGCAGTTAATATAGAAGAGATTGGAAAGGTTGCTGCAAAGCGAATGGTTCGGTATATGGAAAAACCTCAAAAGAAATGTGGGGAAGTTTATCGGATACCGGGCAAAATTATCTATCGAAATTCTGTAAAAGAATTAAATAAATAAGAAACAAAAGAAAGGGAGGGCAAAGCCTTGCAAAAAGAAACAAAGTCCAGAAAAAGCAAAAAACCAAGATGGACCAAAAATGATTCGGAGCTTACATTGTTAGCGTTACCGACTACTGTCTGGTATGTGCTTTTTAGTTTTCTGCCAATGTTCGGTTTGATTATTGCTTTTAAGAATTACAGAATTACCGGTGGGAAAAGTTTTATTTATAATGTTTTACACAGTGATTGGGCAGGATTTAAAAATTTTGATTTCCTTATTAAATCAAATGATTTGTTTGTAATTTTAAGAAATACGATTCTTTACAATTTAGTATTTATTATAGTAGGAATGGTATTTTCAGTAGGTTTGGCAATTATGATTAGTTTGCTTCACAGCAGAAAAAAATCGAAGGTATACCAGACCTTGATGTTCTTTCCTTATTTCATGTCATGGGTTGTTGCAGCGTATTTCTTGGATGCGTTCTTAAATCAGGATAATGGTTTAATTAACAGTATGATTCGAGATGGCGGTGGAGAACCGGTTCAGTGGTATATGAAAGCTAGTGTATGGCCAGCAATTTTGATATTCATGTATTTGTGGAAATCAACAGGATACAATATGGTTATTTATCTTTCTAGTATTTCTGGAATTGATACAACCTTATATGAAGCGGCTGTTATGGATGGTGCAAACAAAAGACAACAGGTTCGTTATATTACATTACCATGTTTGAAAAACGTTATTATTATGATGTTTATTTTGAACGTAGGTAAAGTCTTCTATTCAGACTTTGGATTGTTCTTCCAGTTATCACAGGGAGCAAAAGGTTCGATCTTTAATACAACAGCGACCATTGATACTTATGTATATAACGCAATTCAGTCTTCAGCCCCAATTGGTATGACATCTGCTGCAACCTTTTTCCAATCCGTAGCATGTTGTATCACTATTTTAGTAGCAAATGCAATTGTTAAGAAAATCGACGAAGACAGTGCAATTATATAGGAGGCGGAATGATGAGAAAGAATAAAGAAAATGAAATTTCAGAAGTTTCAAAATTGAATAGAATTTCAGGGAAAACAAATACATGCTTTAATATTCTTTTTATTATTCTGGCTTTAGTTTGTATCATTCCTGTTATCTTCGTGTTTATGATTTCCATTTCTTCTGAGCAATCTATTCAAGCAAATGGTTATCGTTTTATACCAGAGACCTTTTCGATTGATTCTTACTTATTCCTGTTTCGAGAAGGTAAAATGATTTTGTCATCTCTTGGAGTATCTGTATTAGTTACAGTTGTGGGAACTGTTTTAGGTGTTGCCCTTACTACTATGATGGGATATGTTATCTCAAGAGGAAATTACAAATTAAAAGGTCTTTGTACCATGATTGTTTTTATCCCAATGATATTTAATGGTGGTATGCTTTCATCTTATGTAGTAAATACACAGTTTTTACACTTGAATAATACTGTATGGGCATTGATTTTGCCTTTGTGTGTTTCATCTTTTAATGTTGTTATCTGTAAGACTTTCTTTAAGACAAATATTCCAGAATCTGTTATTGAGTCTGCTCAGATTGATGGAGCATCACAATTTACTATTTTTGGTAAAATTGCTCTTCCATTAGCGAAACCACTTATGGCAACAATTGCGTTGTTCTTAACATTTGGTTATTGGAATGACTGGTTCCAGTCTTCATTGTATATTACAAACCAAAATTTATATTCTCTTCAGGCGTTGTTAAATACAATCCAGAGAAATATTGAAATGATGGCAAATAATCCATCTTTAGGTGTAACTATGGCACAGTATATGAATTCTATGCCAAAAGAAGGTGCCAGAATGGCAATGGCAATTGTCATTATTATCCCAATTGCATGTACTTATCCTTTCTTCCAGAAATACTTTATTTCAGGTTTGACAGTAGGTGCTGTAAAGGGTTGATGATATTAAAATGTATTTAATTAAAAGGAGGATTTTCTTATGAAAGCAAAACAGGCAACCGCATTAGTTCTTGCATCTGTTATGGGACTTGGTCTTTTAGCAGGTTGTGGAGATTCTAAAAAAGGCGGCGATTCAGCAAAAAAAGACGGAGATGTTGTAACATTAAAATGGATTCAGGTAGGTAATGGTATGCCAAAGAACTATGATGCATGGCTGAAACAAATTAATCCATACCTGGAAGAAAAAATTGGTGTAAATTTAGATATGGAAATTGTACCATGGGGTGATTGGGATAACAGAAGAAGTGTTATCACAAACTCTGGTGAATACTTCGATATTTTATTTACAGATCAGGCTCGTTACAATGCAGAAGTTGCTACAGGTGCTTTCTTAGATTTGACAGATAAGTTAGAAGAATATGCGCCAGATGTAAAAAATCTTATTCCAGAAGAATACTGGAAAGGTGTGAAAATCAACGATAAAATTTATGGAATTCCTACATACAAAGACAGTTCTGTAACAGAGTACTTTGTATGGGATAAAGATATTGCTGATAAATATCAGATTGATATTAACAGTATTACAACTTATGAAGATTTATATCCTGCATTAAAGAAAATTGCAGAAGGTGAAGGAACAGCGCCTTACTATATGTCAAAAGCAGGTGCAGATTTCTTAAATACAGCATATTATGATCAGTTAGGAGCAGGACTTCCAGCACTTGGTATTCGCTTCGACGATCCAGAGAAAAAAGTAGTAAATCCATTGGAAGATGAAGAAATTCTTACAAAACTTGATATTATTCACAAAATGTATAAAGAAGGAATTATCAATGGAGATGCTCCTACAGCAGATGATTCTAACAAATACAGAACATTCTTCACAGCACAGGGTTGGAGTCAGGCAGCAAAAACAACATGGGGACCAAACAATGGTATTGCAAATTGTGAAGCTGTAAAATTTGGCGAAACAGTACTTTCTAATGCAAGTGTACGTGGTTCTATTAATGCAATTTATTCCGGAAGTAAACATCCTGAAAAAGCATTAGAATTATTAAATCTGGTAAACTCAGACAGCAAAGTTCGTGATTGGTTATACTATGGAGTAGAAGGGGAAAACTTCGAATACACAGAAAATAATAAAGTTAACAAACTCAATACTGACTGGAGTATGGCAGGTTATACACAGGGTAACTTCTTCAATGTTTCTCAGCTTGCTTCTGAAGAAATAAATCAGTGGGATGAAGTAAAAGAACTGAATGAAAATGCAACACCATCTATTATGCTTGGATTCGATATGGATACAAGTAATGTAGAAACAGAATTGGCTAACTGCCGTGCCGTATATGAAAAATATAAATCAGAATTTTTCACAGGTGCTCAGGAACCAAGAGAATTGGTAAAAACAATCAACAAAGAATTAAAAACAGCTGGTTGGGATACAATTCGTGAAGAAGCTCAGAAGCAGATTGATGCTACAAAATAAATAGGATACAATAGTAAGAGGGGCATTTTTACAACAGTGAGAATGCCCCTTTCTTAAATAAAAATGGAAATCAGGAGGAAAAAAACCGTATGTGGTTTCTTGATAAGAGAATACAGGTCATCTGTGACGAATTGAAAAAATTAGTAACTGTGAAAACTATGCCCATGGAAAATGTGCTCTATAAAGAAGGCAGATTTTTCTATCCATCAGAGGCAGATGCTTTTGAAAGTGAGTGGCAAGAGTTTACACCAAAGACAATGAAATGGTATGGACCAGACAAACATTACTGGTTTAGAGTAGATTACACTGTTCCAGAAGAATTGGCAGGTAAAACACTAAGATTACATATGAAAACCCAGATCGAAGAATGGGACGATGCCAGAAATCCGCAATTTCTTATCTTTCTAAATGGAGAAGAGGCACAGGGAATGGATATGAATCACCGGATTATGCAGATGACCACAGATGCAAAACCAGGTGAAACATGGAGACTGGATATTCAAGCATATACGGGTATTCTTCATTCTGAGTTTGATATGATTATGGAAATGCAGTTGGTAGATAGAAAAATAGAAAAATTGTATTATGATTTAGTTGTTCCATTATGGGCATTTAGCCGCATGGAAAAGGATGACAAAAATCGTATGGATATTGAAACAGTATTAAATAATACAATTAATCTACTGGATTTGAGAAATCCTTATTCAGAAGCATTTTATGAAAGTATCAAAAAAGCAGATTCATACTTGGAAAAAGCCCTATATGAAGAAATGACAGGTTATAATGATGTAATTGCTACTTGCATTGGGCACACGCATATTGATGTTGCATGGTGGTGGACAGTAGAACAAACGAGAGAAAAAGTGGCAAGAAGTTTTTCTACGGTATTAAAATTAATGGATGAATATCCAAATTATAAATTTATGTCTAGCCAGCCTCAACTATATGAATTTTTAAAAGAACGTTACCCTAAGTTATATGGACGTATTAAAGAGCGTGTAAAAGACGGAAGATGGGAGCCAGAAGGTGGTATGTGGTTGGAAGCAGATACAAATCTTACCTCAGGCGAATCCTTGGTGCGTCAATTCTTGTATGGAAAACGTTTCTTTAAAGATGAATTTGATGTAGATTGTAAAGTTTTGTGGCTTCCAGATGTATTTGGGTATTCTGGTGCATTGCCTCAGATTATGAAGAAGAGCGGTATTGATTATTTCATGACTACGAAATTAGCATGGAACCAAATTGATAAAATGCCCTATGATACATTTATGTGGAAAGGTATTGATGGAAGCTCTGTATTTACACATCTTGTAACAACTTTAGGGGTAGGACAAAGCGAAAATGATTTCTTTACAACCTATAATGGTATGCTTCATCCAGATGCATTGATGGGTGGTTGGAAGAGATATCAGAATAAAGATATTAATAATGATATCCTCATTTCCTATGGATATGGAGATGGAGGTGGTGGTCCAACAAGAGAAATGCTGGAAACATCTAAGCGTATGGAAAAGGGTATTAAGGGTGTTCCAAAGGTACGACAAGAATTCTCCAAAAAATATTTTGATGAATTATATGATAAAGTAAAAGATAACCGGAGATTGCCTACCTGGGAAGGTGAGTTATACTTTGAATATCATAGAGGCACATATACTTCTATGGCGAGAAATAAACGTTCTAATAGAAAGTGTGAAGTTCTTATGATGAATTTAGAACTTCTAGAACTTTTGGCATCATGGAAGGGATTTGTTTATGAGAAAGAAGAAATGGACAAAATGTGGAAGGTGATTTTATTAAATCAATTTCATGATATTTTACCAGGTTCTTCTATCCACGAAGTGTATGAGGTTACAAAAAAAGAGTATGCGGAACTAGAGGCAGAAGGAAAAAATATGCTGACATCTTCCATGCAGAATATCGCTGAAGATGGAGAATTCGTTACATTATTCAATACCTTGGGATTTGAACGTAGTGATGTAATTGAACTTCCAAAAGAGATGACTGGCGCATTAGTTGCAGAAGATGGAACCAGATATCCGATTCAGACTTTAGAAGATAGAGCAATGGCTTATGTGGAAAACCTTCCTTCTAAGGGATATGAATCTTATAAAGTTTGTACAGATGCAGATGACGTGAAACCATTTACAAGAAATGGAAATATATTGGAAACACCATTCTATATAGTTAAACTTGATGAAAACGGATTGTTTACCTCTATTTTTGATAAGAAAAATAACCGAGAAGTTTTACAACAAGGTAAAAAAGGAAACTTGTTCTGTATGTATGAAGATAAACCTATGTGTTATGACAACTGGGATATTGATATCTATTATACAGAAAAGTGTTGGGATATTGAACAGTTAACTAAGCTGGAATGGAAAGAAGAAGGACCTGTTTGTACAGTTTTGGAAATAGAACGCCAGGTAAGTAATTCTGTAATTAAACAGAAAGTTTATTTCTATGCAGATATGGCAAGAATTGACTTTGAAACTTATGTAGATTGGAAAGAACATCAGCACTTGTTGAAAGTTCATTTCCCAGTAGATATTCATACGGATGAGGCGGCTTTTGATGTACAGTTTGGTAATTTAACAAGAAAAGTGCATACCAATACAAGCTGGGATATGGCACGTTTTGAATCTTGCGGACAAAAATGGATGGATTTATCAGAAGGACATTATGGTGTCAGCTTGTTAAATGACTGTAAATATGGACATTCTGTAAAAGATTCTGTAATCGGATTAACTTTAATCAAGTCTGGTATTGAACCTAATCCAGTTACGGATCAGGAAGAACATTTCTTTACATATTCTCTGTATCCACATGCAGGAAATCTACGGGATTGTGATACAGTAAGAGAAAGTTATAGCTTGAACTATCCGGTATTAGTAAAAGAAAATTCAAAGAATCAGGAAAGAGCCTCTTTATTATCAAGTAATCAAAAGAATATTATGATTGAGACTGTAAAAGTTGCAGAAGATGGAAACGGTATAATTATTCGTGTTTATGAGTATGAAAATACCAAAACTCAAGGGGAAATCACATTGGGCATGGGTAAAGAAATTGCATCTGTATGTGAATGTAATCTTATGGAAGAAGATTTGTTGGAAGAGGTTCAACATACAGAACATAGTTTTAACTTTGTTATAAAACCATTTGAAATTAAGACTTATCGTGTAACTTTAAAATAAGATTGGAGAACGAAATGAAAAAACAGATTTTGAATGAAAATTGGAAATTATCATGGAAAGATAAATATTTGGATACACAGGTACCATTTTCTGTTTATCATGATTTATTACAGCATGAGGAGATTGAAGATCCTTATTACCGTGATAACGAGAAGGATGCTCTTCCATTGTCAAGAGAGGACTACACATACTCCACAGAATTTGATGTATCAAATGAGGTGTTGGAGTGCAGTCAAATATGGCTGAAATTTTTAGGTGTTGACACACTGGCGGACATTTATCTTAATGGTGTGCTACTGGGCAATACATTTAATATGCATCGCACATGGGAATTTTCTGTAAAGGAATTATTAAAAGAAAAAGGCAATTTTATGGAAGTAAAATTCCATTCTCCAATTCTTTATATGGAGGAACAGAATCGCCTTCAGGGAAAAATTCCATGTAATACAGATACAATTGATGGATTTCCTTATTTAAGAAAGTCCAATTGTATGTCTGGTTGGGACTGGGCACCAAAGCTTCCAGATATGGGAATTTTTAGAGATGTTCTTTTAGAAGGAATCCATGAGGATAAGTTTACAGATGTATATGTGCGTCAGTTCCATGAAAATGGAGAAGTAAAACTTACATTTCAGGTAAAAACACTTCAGGGAGAAAATGCGGATTATTCCATAACGGTTACAGCACCAGATGGGACTATTTTTACAGAAAAAGATTCACCAAAGGAGATGTTGATAACAAATCCTATGCTCTGGTGGCCAAGAGGATATGGAGAACAGAATCTGTATACGGTAAAGGTAGAGTTATTAAAAAATGGAAAAATAGAAGATGTGTGGGAACGCAAAATCGGATTACGTACTATGACCATGCATATTGAAAAAGATCAGTGGGGTGAAAGTTTTGCTCATGAAGTAAATGGAAAAACAATTTTTGCTATGGGAGCTGATTATATTCCAGAGGATTGTTTCCTTCCAAGAACAAACAAGGAACGTACAAAAGAATTATTGGAACAGTGTGCACTGGCAAATTATAATGCGATTCGTGTATGGGGTGGCGCATATTATCCAGAAGACTGGTTCTATGATTTATGTGATGAATATGGGTTTTTAATTTGGCAAGACTTCATGTTTGCATGCTCTACATATCTTTTGACAGATGAATTTGAAGAAAATATTTCCCGTGAAATTGAAGAAAATGTAAGAAGAATTCGTCATCATGCATGTTTAGGATTGTGGTGTGGAAACAATGAAATGGAGGGTATGATTGTAGAAGGCTATACAAAAGAACCGAGACTTTTAGGTGATTATACAAGAATGTATAGCTATGTTATTCCTAAAATTGTTAAAAGGGAAGATCCAGCGACCTTTTACTGGCCATCTAGCCCATCTTCAGGAGGGGATTTTGATGATCCTCAGGATGAGACAAGAGGTGATGCTCATTATTGGAAGGTATGGCATGGGTATGAACCATTTACAGGATATCGTAAACATAATTTCCGCTATGCATCGGAGTTTGGATTTGAGTCGTTGCCAGCCATGAAGACGATTGAAAGCTTTACATTACCAAAAGACAGAAATGTATTTTCTTATGTTATGGAAAAACACCAGAGAAGTGAAAATGGGTATGCAAAAATGATGGTGTATATTGCACAGTATTTCCCATATCCAAAAGATTTATCTCATTTGGTGTATGCTTCTCAGCTCATGCAGGCACAGGCTATGCGTTATGGAGTGGAGCATTGGCGTCGTAACAGAGGGGAATGTATGGGGGCGATTGTATGGCAGTTGAATGATTGTTGGCCGGTGGCTTCCTGGTCTTCCATTGATTATTTTGGAAGATGGAAAGCTCTTCATTACTTTGAAAAACGTTTTTTTGCACCTGTGATGATTTCTTGTTGCGAAGAAGGTCTTTTGTCACAAGATCCAAATATTAATGCAAGACAATATGAAGTAGAAAAAAGTATTCACCTTCATGTGGCAAATGAAACATTAAAAGAACAGAAAGTGATGGTTCGTTGGAGCTTGAGGGATAGTTTTTCCAATATTATAGGAGAAGAAGAAGAGAAAGAAGTTACAGTTGCGCCTTTATCTGGTGTATGGCTGGATAAGAAAGAATATCCAGAAGCAGATTTACAGGAACATCATGTGTACTATTCCTGTATTCAAAATGGCGAAGTAATTTCTGAAGGAAGTGTATTATTCTCTATGCCGAAATTTTATAATTATGCAGATCCTCAAATTACAGTTACGAGAGAAGGAAATGAATTAATTGTAGAATCTCAGGCTTATGCTGCAAATGTAGAATTGTTAAATGAAAATGAAGACTGGGTATTATCAGATAACTATTTTGATATGGAAGCAGGCCAAAAGAGAGTACAGATTATTTCTGGTAATGCAGAACATATCCAAGTACGTAGTGTTTATGATATTGCATAAACTGGATAAAAATAAGATAGTTATTGACAGATGTTATGCAGTATGGTATAAGTTAATATAGACTAACTTTAAGAGGTTGTCGCATTGAGTGCATAATTTAAATGCTGTTTCATACGACAGCCTCTTTTTTTGAGGAAGAATAAGTTAGAACTAACTATATGGTATGGAGGAAGTCATGGAAAAGACAAAACGTGGATTGTGGATAGGAAGTGGATTTTTAATGATGGGTATAGGTGCTGTTGGGGTTGTTTTGCCAATTTTACCTACATTTCCCTTTTTGTTGGCAGCATTATTTTGTTTTGCAAAAGGGTCAAAAAAATTAGAGAGTTGGTTTCTCAGTACATCCCTGTATAAAAAGCATTTAGAGCCATTTAAAGATAAGAAGGAGATGACGAGAAAAGGGAAATTTACAGTTATAGCGTCCATGACATTTTTTATGGGGATTGGATTTTTCATGATGAATCAGGTGCCTATTGGCAGAGCAATTTTAGCGGTAGTTTGGGCGATTCATGTCATTTATTTTATTTTTGGAATAAAAACGGCAAAAAAAGACTGTATAGTAGGCGAGAATTTTAACTAGAAAAGAGGATAAAAGATGATAAAAAAGAGACTGGTAGGACTCTTGAAAGAGTCTAAGAAATATATTGTTCAAAATGTATTTTGGCAATGGTTAGGACTGTTAGCACAGATTGCAGCAATTTTTGCAGTGGGATATTTGCTGGATACAGTTATGTTTGGGGATATTACAAGTTCTCAGGTTTTAAGAACGGGGATAATATGTGTTGTATCGATTATTCTTCGAATGATTAGTGATAAGAAGGCGTCACAGGCTTCTTTTATGGCCAGTGCTGATGTAAAAAGAATTTTAAGAGAAAAGATTTATGAGAAACTAGTAAGACTTGGGGCATCTTATAAAGAAAAAATCTCAACGTCAGAAGTGGTACAGCTTTCTGTAGAGGGCGTTGAACAGTTAGAAACTTATTTTGGGAGATATTTGCCACAGTTTTTTTATAGCCTTTTAGCACCGATTACTTTGTTTGCAGTGTTGTCTTTTGTTAGCTGGAAGGCTAGTTTGGTACTTTTGATTTGTGTGCCGCTTATTCCTATTTCTATTGTAGCAGTACAGAAATTTGCTAAGAGACTTTTGAAAAAATACTGGGGAAGTTATACAGAATTAGGTGATAGTTTCTTAGAAAATTTGCAGGGATTGACAACTTTGAAGATTTATCAGTCTGATGAAAAGAAAGCACAGGAAATGGATGAAGAAGCAGAAAAGTTTAGACGAATTACTATGAAAGTACTTACCATGCAGTTAAATTCCATTAGTGTTATGGATTTAGTAGCTTATGGTGGAGCGGCCATTGGAATGATTGTTGTAGTGAAAGAGTATATCAGTGGAAACTTAGGATTTGCAGGGGCTTTTACTATATTACTGCTGGCAGCTGAATTTTTTATCCCGTTACGTCTCCTGGGATCTTTCTTTCATATTGCCATGAATGGCATGGCTGCCAGTGATAAAATCTTTCGTTTGTTAGATATGGAGGAAAGAGAGCAAGGAACACAGGAACTTATAGGTGAGGAGTTGGATATTACTTTTGAAAACGTGAGCTTTTCTTATGAGGCAGAGCGTCCTATTCTAAAAGATGTGAATTTTCATATTCCTAAAGGACAGTTTATTTCTTTGGTAGGAGAATCAGGATGTGGAAAAAGTACTATTGCATCTTTAATTTTAGGAAGAAATAGGCAGTATCAAGGGAAAATCTCCATTGGTGGTGTGGATTTAAAAGAATTAAAAGAAAAAAGTTTGATGGAACACGTTACCATGGTAAGACATAATAGTTATTTGTTTAAAGGTACGGTGGAAGAAAATCTTCTTATGGGAAATTCCAGCGCTACACAGGAAGAAATGATAGAAGTGTTAAAAAAAGTTAATCTTTGGGAATTTTTAAAGGGGCAAGAAGGTCTTGGAACTAAATTAGCAGAAAAAGGAAGCAATTTCTCAGGTGGACAGTGCCAAAGACTTTGTATTGCAAGAGCATTACTCCATAATACGGAAATTTATATTTTTGATGAGGCAGCTTCTAATATTGATGCGGAAAGTGAAGAAATTATTATGGATGTAGTTCGTAAATTGGCACAGACAAAAACAGTATTATTGATTTCTCACAGATTAGCAAATGTAAAAAAATCCCATTGTATATACGTACTAAAAGAAGGTAAAATTGTAGAAACCGGAAGGCATAATGAATTAATGGAACAGGCGGGGGTATATAAGGAAATGTATACCATACAAAAGAATCTGGAAAATTACGGTTTAGAACAGGAGGTGTCAGCATGAAAAGAAGAAGCGGAATAAAAGTAATGGGACAATTAATTGGTCTTATTGTACCTCTTTTACATGTTATGGTGGCAGCAATCCTCTTAGGTATAGCAGGATTTTTATGTGCTATTTTCCTTACGATTTTAGCGGGAACTGCATTGATGCATTTTGATACACCATCAATTGTAGCAATAAATATTAAGCTTTTAATTGTTTTTGCGGTTTTAAGAGGTATTCTTCATTATGCGGAACAAGCATGTAATCATTTTATTGCGTTTAAGTTATTGGCAATTATTCGTCATAAGGTATTTGCAGCTCTTAGAAAATTGTGTCCGGCAAAATTAGAAGGTAAAGATAAAGGTAATTTAATTTCCATTATAACCAATGATATCGAACTTTTGGAAGTTTTTTATGCGCATACTATTTCACCCATTGCCATTGCGTTTTTTACTTCTTTGATTATGGTATTTTTTATTGGAAGATATCACATATATGCAGGGATTTGGGCGCTTGTTTCTTATCTTTTGGTAGGGGTGGGTGTACCTTTATGGAATGGAAGAAAAAGTGCATCTACAGGAATGGAATTTCGTTCCGGTATAGGAGAATTGAACAGTTATGTATTGAATTCACTTAGAGGACTGGAAGAAACGATACAGTATGGACAGGAAGAAAACAGAAAACAGGAAATGTCTAAAAAATCTTTGGCACTTTTGGAAAAACAAAGAAAATTAAATCGTATGGAAGGAAATTCAAGAGCTCTTACGAATTTATTGATTTTACTCAGTTCCTTTGGAATGTTGTTTTTTACATTAATGCTTTATGAAAATCAGCAGATTAGTATAGATGCAGTAGTTCTTTGCACTATTTCCATGATGGGGTCATTCGGTCCTGTAGTGGCTCTTTCTAACCTGTCTAATAATTTAAACCAAACATTGGCAAGTGGAGAACGTGTACTGTCAATTTTAGAAGAATCACCAAAAGTTGATGAAGTCTTTGATCAGAAAGAAGTAAATTTTGAAAATGCATCTTGTGAGCATGTGACATTTTCTTATGAAGATGAGGTAATTTTAAAAGATTATAGTATTTCCCTTCCAAAAGGAAAAATTATAGGTATTCATGGAAGAAGTGGGTCTGGGAAGTCTACACTTTTAAAATTATTTATGCGTTTTTGGGACACAGACCAAGGAAGTGTGAATATTTCAGGAACAAATGTAAAAAATATTAATACAAAAAACTTGCGAAACATGGAAGCATATGTAACACAAGAAACATATCTGTTTCATGATACAATTATCAATAATATTAAGATTGCAAAGCCAGATGCGTCTAAAGAAGAGGTTGTAAAAGCAGCAAAAAAAGCTTCTCTCCATAGCTTTATTGAAAATCTTCCAAATGGATATGATACACAGGTGGGAGAGTTGGGAGATACTCTTTCTGGAGGAGAACGCCAGCGAATTGGAGTTGCCAGAGCGTTTCTTCATCAAGCACCGTTTATTATGCTAGATGAGCCTACTAGTAATTTGGATTCCTTAAATGAAGGGATGATATTAAAAGCATTAAAAGAAGAATGCGAAGAAAAAACAGTAATGTTGGTATCACATAGACAATCTACTATGAAAATCGCAGATCAGGTTTATGAAATGGCCAATGGAAGGATTTCGTAAGAGAAAAATTATTAAAACTGAATACGTTTAGGTTTTATGATTTTTGTATAGGAGTGCAGAAACTTGATATGACCCCTGTCTATTCGACAGAGGCCATATCAGTCTGCACTCTATAATTTTTATAAAGAATGATAAACATTAACTAACATATTAATTAAAAAATCCTGAGAAAAACGGCTGGTATCAATACATAATTGGTAATTGGTCAGATTATTCCATTTTTGGTCAGTAAAAAATTCATAGTAGGATTTTCGGGTCTTATCCATTTTTTTAACAAGAGAACGAGCACTTTTCTCTTCTCTGCCTAAACGTTCCATAACTGTTTTTACCCGGTATTCATAAGGCGCATATACAAAAAGACTTAGACAGTCGTCACCCAGTATATAATTGGCACAACGTCCTACAATAACGCAATCCTCGGTTTTTCCTAGTCGTTCGATGATTTTTGATTCTGTTTCAAAAAGGACATCATTCATCGGATGGAAATGATACTGTGGTTGCATTTGCATTTGTTCATTAATTGGTAGACGCCATTGACTGGCTTTTTTTTCATCTACTTTTAACAATTCTTCATAGGGAATATCATTCTCTTCGCTGGCTAGACGAATGAGTTCTTGATCGTAAAAGTGAATGCCCAGTTTTGTTGCCAATGCTTTTCCAAGAAGACGTCCGCCGCTTCCATACATACGATTAATAGTAATAACACGATGACTCATATGAAATCCTCCTTTTTTCCGTTTACTTTGTATATGAAATTATAACATAAATAGTCCGAAAATTCTATAAAAACATCAATAAATGTGAGAAATATGTTTAGGGGAATAAAGACATAAAATCCCTTTTTTACTAAAAAATCGTCTTTCTATAGGTAAGATAGTTGCTTTTTTTTAAAATTTATATTATATTAAATTAGGTAATGTCATTTTAGAAATGGCAGTATAAAGGAGAATAGAATATGGAGAATACAAATAGCAAAAAAAAGATGAGCTCGGCAAAGCGAAAGAAAAAGCGTGTTCGCAAAGCTTTTCGTATAGCTGGTGAGATTTTGGTTGGGATTCAAATTCTTGCGACTCTTGTTTTTATCGGCTTTACGTGGAGATTGGGTGTGATACCGGTTAAGTATGTAGTGGGATTTGCAGCATTACTTCTTGTTTTTGCAGCATTACTTTTTACCATGCAGATTGTAACTAGGGGAAAAGCAATTGTTAGTAAGATTGTCAGTATTTTGATGTCTAATGTTTTGATATTTGGTTCTATATATATGTATCAAACCCATGATGCAATTGAGGAAATCAGTGGTGATACTCTTGGGAAACAGGTACATAGTGTACTGGTTGTAGTCAGAAAAGATGATGTGGCTGAAAAAGTATGGGATACAAAAGACTATGTTTATGGTATTCAGTCCATTTCAGAGGACAGTGAGATGGCTGAGGCCATGAAGAAAGTCAATGCTGATGCGGGAAAAGAGGTTCTGACAAAAGAATTTGATACTTTGAATGATCAGGTAGCAGGGCTGTTAAGTGAAACAGTAGATACCATTATATACGATGAGAGTTTCAGCGGAATTATTGAAGAAGTTAATGAGGGCTATAACAGCAAGGTGAAAGTTATTGCACAATACAGCATTGAAAGTAAAAATGACAATATAACACAAGGGGTTTCTCCTGATGTAAATGTAAAGGAAGAGCCGTTTAATATGTTCATTAGCGGTATTGATGTATATGGTCCGATTTCATCAAAAAGTAGAAGTGATGTAAATATTATCGCCACAGTAAATCCAGGAACAAAGCAAATTTTATTAACAAATACACCACGAGATTTCTATGTGCCAATTCCAGAAGTTTCAAATGGACAGAAGGATAAATTGACACATGCTGGTATTTATGGTGTGGATAAGTCTATGGCGTCTTTAGAAGAACTTTATGATATTGATATTCCGTTCTATACAAGAGTAAACTTTACTTCATTGATTACTATGGTTGATTTAATGGGTGGGGTAGATGTAGAATCAGAATTTGAATTTACAACAAGTGGTGCTGGTGGCGAGATTATGGATGTTAAAAAAGGCATCAACCATTTTAATGGTGATCAAGCCCTTTCATTTGCCAGAGAACGTTACAATGTTCCCGGTGGAGATAACCAGCGTGGTAAAGACCAAATGGCTGTAATTCAAGCTATGTTTAAAAAAATGATTACTCCAGAAATGCTGGTAAAAGCACCAAAGATGATTTCTGAGGTGAGCAACAGCGTAGAGACAAATATGTCTATGGAACAGATACAGAGATTAATCCAGAGTCAGATTAATAATGGCGGAGAGTGGACCATTAAAACAGTTGCAGCAGAAGGTACAGGAGATCAGGCGTTCTGTTATTCTGCACCAGGTACAGCTCTGTATGTTACAGTTCCAAATGAAACATCAGTTGCTAATATTAAGGTACTGATGGATAAAGTGGAAAATGGTGAAATGCTTTCAAGCGATGCACCAAATGAAACAGGTGAAGTAGTAGAATAAGATAAAAAATAAAACTGACGAAAGTCAGGAACGATATTATGATAGAGGTGCAGGTTTCAAGAGTACTCTTTTGCAAGGCAGGGCAGCCGTAAAAGAGGAAAGGGGAAACTGCCGAAGTGGGAAAATCTTGCCCAGATTTTTCTGCTGGGACATGGTATAAGATATCATGTACTGTCACGATAAGTGGAGCGCTATCATCATTGGTCATACTCAATTGATTTCAGTAAAACCATGAACGCGTTCCCAGTAGGGAGTATCGTTCATGGTTTTTTATTGTATTCTATACTATATAATTTTAAATTTATAATGATGTACAAAAGGAAAGGAAAATTGATTATGACGAAAAGAAGGAAAATTTTTACAGCTTCACTAATTTTTATGTTACTCATGATGACTTTTGCAGTGACTGTATTTGCAGGAACTGAGGCAGAAACACCAAAACCACATGTATATGCTACTTTTTGGTCTTTAGTACCGCCGGTAGTAGCCATTGTATTGGCACTAATCACAAAAGAAGTGTATAGTTCTTTGTTTGTTGGGATTTTAGTAGGGGCTTTATTTGCAGCTGATTTTGGATTTGAGAAAACGGTAAATAATATTTTAGATGGTGGTTTTATTCACGTTCTTTCTGATTCTTATAATGTGGGTATTTTAATCTTTTTAGTAATCTTAGGAAGTATGGTATGTATGATGAACCATGCCGGTGGTTCTGCAGCTTTTGGTAAGTGGGCAAGTACCCACATTAAAACAAGAGTTGGGGCACAGATTGCAACGATTTTATTGGGAATGTTAATTTTTGTAGATGATTATTTTAATTGTCTTACAGTAGGAAGTGTTATGAAACCGATTACAGATAAGCACAATGTTTCAAAGGCAAAGTTTGCGTATTTGATTGATTCTACAGCAGCTCCTATTTGTATTATTGCTCCAATTTCTTCTTGGGCAGCAGCAGTCAGTGGCTTTGTGGAAGGGGAAGATGGATTGGCAATTTTCATGAGGGCTATTCCATATAACTTTTATGCACTGCTTACTATTATTATGATGTTTGGCATTGTTTTGATGAAAGTGGATTTTGGCTCGATGGCAGTTCATGAAGCAAATGCTTTAAATGGTGATATTTATACAACAGGAAAGAGAGTAGATCAAGAAGTTTCAGAGAAAAAACCAAATCCAAGAGGAAAAGTAGTAGATTTAGTAGTTCCGATTTTGATTTTAATTGTATGCTGTATTACTGGTATGATTTATACAGGTGGATTTTTTAGTGGAACTGATTTTGTAACTGCTTTTTCACAAAGTGATGCCTCCTTGGCTTTATCTATTGGAAGTGTATTTGCTTTTCTTATTACGACAATCTTCTATGTTTCAAGACGTGTACTATCTTTTAGGGATTGTATGGACTGTATTCCAGATGGATTTAAAGCAATGGTACCTGCAATTTTAATTTTAACCTTTGCATGGACGTTAAAAGCTATGACAGACAGTTTAGGAGCAGCAGTTTTTGTTGCAACAGCTATGAAAAGTGTGGCAGGAGGATTAATGAATTTCCTTCCGGCAATTATCTTTTTAGTAGGATGTTTGTTAGCCTTTGCAACGGGAACTTCTTGGGGAACTTTTGGTATTTTAATTCCGATTGTTGTAGCTGTTTTTGGGGAAAGTAACCCACAGTTAATGATTATTTCTATTTCTGCTTGTATGGCAGGGGCAGTCTGTGGAGACCATTGTTCGCCTATTTCAGATACAACGATTATGGCTTCAGCGGGAGCGCAGTGTAATCATGTAAATCATGTCTCTACACAGCTTCCTTATGCAGTAACTGTGGCGGCCGTCAGTTTTATTACCTATATTATTGCAGGTTTTACACAGACTGCGTGGATTGCCCTTCCAGCAGGAATTATTATGATTCTTTGTGTTTTAGCTATTATTAACTATAATCACAAACGTAAAAATAAATAATTGATGTGAAAATTAGAAAAACAGCAATATATATAATATTTTTCGCAAGATGAGCATAGAAATTTTGTGAAATATTGTATATTCTTAGAGTATAAAAAATGTTTGAACATGCGAAAGGAGAAAACATGAGCGAAACAAATTTTAAAGGTCGTGTAACCATCCCAACAGACGTGGATGTGGTACCTGAAACTCTGGAATTAGTAAAAAGATGGGGTGCTGATGCTATCCGTGACTGTGATGGTACAGATTATCCAGAAGAACTGAAAAATGTAGATGCAAAAGTATATTCTACTTATTATACAACAAGAAAAGATAACGAATGGGCAAAGGCAAATCCTGATGAAATTCAGCAGATGTATATTATGACACCATTCTACACAGCAGTTGATGGTGAATTATCCATTCATTTGATGAATCACCTTTATCCTGATATGTTGAAAGTAAATTCTCACGATGATATTACACGCTGGTGGGAAGTGATTGACAGAACAACAGGAGAGGTAGTACCTGTAACACAGTGGGATTATAGTGAAGAAACAGGAGATGTAACAATTCATGATGCAAAAGCATTTCATGATTATACTGTTAGCTTTTTAGCTTATATCATGTGGGATCCAGTACATATGTACAATGCAGTTACAAATGGATGGACAAACTTTGAAAAACAAATCACATTTGATGTTCGTCAGCCAAAGACAAAAGAATATTCTATGAAACGTCTTCGTAAATTTATTGAAGACAATCCACATGTAGATGTTATCCGTTATACAACTTTCTTCCATCAGTTCACATTGATTTTTGATGAATTGGCAAGAGAAAAATATGTAGACTGGTATGGATATTCTGCATCTGTAAGTCCATATATTTTGGAACAGTTTGAACAGGAAGTGGGATATAAATTTAGACCTGAGTTTATTATTGATCAGGGTTATATGAATAATACATATAGAATTCCATCTAAAGAATTTAAAGATTTTCAGGCATTCCAGAGAAGAGAAGTTGCCAAACTTGCAAAAGAAATGGTAGATATTACCCATGAATGTGGTAAAGAAGCTATGATGTTCTTAGGGGATCACTGGATTGGTATGGAGCCATTTATGGATGAATTTAAGAGCATTGGTCTTGATGCAGTGGTAGGAAGTGTAGGAAATGGTTCTACATTACGTTTGATCAGTGATATTAAGGGTGTAAAATATACAGAGGGACGTTTCCTTCCATATTTCTTCCCAGATACATTCCATGAAGGTGGAGATCCTGTAAAAGAGGCAAAAGTAAACTGGGTAACAGCAAGACGTGCAATTTTAAGAAGTCCAATTGACCGCATTGGTTATGGCGGATATTTAAAATTAGCTATGGAATTCCCAGAGTTTATTGATTATGTAGAAAGTGTATGTAATGAATTCAGAACTTTATATGAAAACATTAAGGGTACAACTCCATATTGCATGAAGAAAGTAGCTGTTTTAAATAGTTGGGGTAAAATGCGTGCATGGGGTAATCATATGGTACATCATGCAATTTACTACAAACAGAACTATTCTTATGCAGGAATCATTGAAGCGTTAAGTGGTGCTCCATTTGATGTGAAATTTATCAGTTTTGACGATATCAGAAATACTCCGGAAATTTTAGATGATATTGATGTTGTATTAAATGTAGGTGGTGCATATACAGCATATACAGGTGGAGACAACTGGGCAGATGAAAAAGTTGTAACAGCAGTGAAGAAATTCATTTACAACGGAGGCGGATTTATTGGTGTAGGTGAACCTACAGCATACCAGCATGAAGGAAGATATTTCCAATTAGCAGGTGTTATGGGAGTTGAAAAAGAAACAGGCTTTACTCTTAACACAGATAAATACAACTGGGAAGAACATGATCACTTTATTATCAAAGATTGTAAAGGTGATGTTGATTTCGGTGAAGGACAGAAAGCAATTTACGCTCTGCCAGAAGCGACAATCATCAAACAGAAAGATCAGGAAGTACAGATGGCTGTTAATGAATTTGGAAAAGGAAGAAGCGTTTATATTAGTGGACTTCCATACAGCTTTGAGAATAGCCGTATCCTTTATAGAGCAATTATCTGGGCTTCTAATGATGAAGAAAATCTTCATAGATGGTTCTCCGATAATTATAATGTAGAAGTTCATGCCTATGTAAAGAATGGTAAATTCTGTGTTGTAAATAACACTTATGAACCACAGGATACCAGAGTTTATAAAGGCGATGGAACAAGCTTTGATTTACATATGGAAGCAAATGAAATTAAATGGTATGAAATTTAAGAGAAAAGAAGCTGTACATGTTACAGCTTCTTTTTTTTGCGATAGGCATTTGGTGTAGTCCCTGTAAGGCGACGAAAAGTCTGGGAAAAATAAGATTGAGAGGAGAATCCACTGATTTCGCCTATTTTCGTAACAGAATAATTTGTGGATTCCAGTAAATACTGAGCTTCATCTACCCTACGTTGGATTAAGTAGTTAATGGGAGATACTCCTTTATAATTTTTAAAAGCATGAACGAGATAATATTTATTAATATGAACAAGAGCACTTAAGGTATCTAGTGTAATGTCTTCGTGATAATGTTCATTAATATATTGTTCGACTAATCGACATTCTCTGGTAGTTTTTTGCCTTGGAGCAGCAAGAAATTCCTGTCGTGTGTTTCTGGCTACAGATAGTAAAATTAGTTCTAATAGATTTTGACAAATGGTATGATAACCATTTTGTTGTGTTTGAATTTCTTTTACCAGCGTGTTTAAGTACCATGGAATTTCTGTATGTTCTCGTGAAAGAGAAAATACACAGTAGCTATAAGGTGTTTCTTTTTTTGAATATTGAAATTGAACGCCTTCAATGCCAAGGGCAATGTATTCCCATGGATGATCTTTGTTTCCAAATTCTGTGTGTGGAATATTAGGATTAATCAATACAAGATCATTTTTTTTAACTGGGATTTTTTGACCTTCAATTTGAAAGAATCCAGTTCCCTTTGTCACAAAGAAAAGTTCAGAAAAATAATGGGAATGTTCCATACTATGCCAGTCTTTATCAGAAGTGGCACAGGTAACGTAAAGAAGCTGTGCTTTTAAAAAGTTAGCGTCATGTCCTTCAAAGGGATAGCGGATATTACTCATCGAATTTCTCCTCCTTTTTCATTTCCTTCATGATACTTCTGTTTATAATAACTGCTAAAAGGAAAGTACATAAATCAGCAATCGGCTGAGCTAACTGTATTCCTAGAATACCTAGAAATGGTGGTAGCAGAAGAACAGTGGGAACGAAAAATATCCCCTGTCGTGCGGCAGCTAAAAGGGATGCCTTAAAAGTTTTTCCAATGGTTTGTGTCATCATATTATTCATAATTACCCATCCAGATAAAGGAAGAACTATACATTGCATACGAAGAGTAAAAGTTCCGATAATAATTACCTGTAGGTCATCTTTTTGAAAAATAGAAATCAAAGGATTTGCAAAGATAAATCCAGTAACACTGATAAAAATAAGTATAAAAGTAGATATCTTTACACAAAAGTAGAAAGCTTCTTTTACTCGGCCAAACTTTTTTGCACCATAATTAAATCCACATACAGGCTGAAAACCTTGTCCAAAACCAATAAGAGCAGAAATCGCAAATTGGGAAATACGAGATACAATGGACATGGCCGCAATTGCTGCATCTTTGTAAGGGTTTGCGGCCAAGTTTAAAGCCAGTATAGAAATGCTTCCTAATCCTTGACGAAATAACGAAGGAAGGCCGCCCTGTGCAATAGTGTTTAAATTGGATTTTAAATGTTTCAGGGATGTTAGTTTTAAAGGAATACAGTTAGAGATTTTCATCCCTAAAAGGAGCAATAGGAAACTGACAAACTGGCTAAGAATTGTTGCCAGAGCAGCTCCGCAGACTCCCATATTGAATTTAAAAATAAAAAGGGGATCTAGAAAAATATTTAAAATCCCACCAGAGGTAATTCCAATCATAGCATAAAAAGCATTTCCTTGAAAACGTAATTGATTATTTAAAACAAGTTGTGCAGTCATATAGGGAGAACCCAGTAAAATAATACCAAGATAATCTTTTGTATAAGGTAAAATTGTGGGAGTAGAACCAAGAAGCAGAGAGAAAGGTTCTAAAAAAATAAGTCCTAAAACCGTAACAAAAATCCCACATAAAATTGCTGAAAAAAATCCAATCCCAGCAAGCTGTTCAGCTGTTTGTATATCTTTTTCTCCTAATTTTCTAGAAATGGAATTTCCTGAACCATTACCAAAGAAAAATCCAAGAGCTTGTATAATTGCCATGACAGGGAATGCAATGCCCACAGATGCAGTGGCACTGGTTCCAAGTCTTGATACAAAGAAAGTGTCAGAAATATTATAAATAGAAGTAATTAGCATACTGATAATGGTAGGTACTGCCATTTTTCCGATAAGAGGGGGAATGGGGGCAGTGGTCATCATTTGAAATTTTTCTTCTTGTGTAATTTTATGTTTCAAGATGTTACTCCTTCCTAGTATGAAAAGTAAACCTCATTTTATTATAGGCTTTTTTCTAGGAGTGGACAAGAGAAAACTTAAGTGCGAAGATAGTTTCGCATATTTTTTAAAGCATGTTTTTCCAGTCGACTGACCTGTGCTTGGGAAATACCGATTTCTTCGGCAACTTCTGTTTGTGTTTTTCCTTCATAAAAACGCATAGTAATAATATGTTGTTCTCGATCATCTAATTTTTTTAGAGCTTCTTTTAATGCAATATTTTCAATCCAGTTGTCTTCTTTGTTTTTTTTATCGCTGATTTGATCCATTACATAAAGTGTATCGCCTCCTTCTGTATAAACGGGTTCGTATAAGCTTACAGGACTTTGGATTGCGTCAAGGGCATATACAATTTCTTCTTTATCAATACCAATTTCTTCTGCAATTTCATTGATAGTAGGTTCCTTTAAGTTTTGTTTTACATAGTTTTCTTTTGCATAAATGGCTTTATAAGCAATATCACGAAGAGAACGGCTAACACGAATGGAATTGTTATCTCTTAAATATCGTCGTATTTCTCCGATAATCATGGGAACGGCATAAGTTGAAAATTTTACATTTAGGGTGGTATCAAAGTTGTCAATGGCTTTAATGAGTCCTACACAACCAATTTGGAATAAATCATCTGCATTTTCATTGCTGCTGGAAAAACGTTTGATAACACTTAAAACCAGCCTTAGATTACCTTTAATGTATAGTTCTCTCGCTTTATGATCACCTTCTTTAATGCGTACAAATAATGCATCTTTTTCTTCATTTGTGAGAACGGGAAGACGTGATGTATTTACACCGCAAATTTCTACTTTATTAAGTGCCATAGCAAGAATCCTCCAATCATGTAATAAGAATACTCTATGAAAAGCATTCTCCACGAAGCACAACAATATACGACAAAAGAGGAAATTTAATAAAGTTTTAGACCTTGACATAAAGAAGATAACTAGACGTTTTCTGGGAATGGATATCTTGTGAATGATAAATTAATTGCATGGGATTTTATAATTTTTAGTATTTTTTATAAGAATTGTAAAAAAAGTATTGACAATCTGTCGGAAATCAGTATATAATAGCAAGGCAGTCAACAATGAACTGCAAAACGGGATCTTAGCTCAGCTGGGAGAGCATCTGCCTTACAAGCAGAGGGTCACAGGTTCGAGCCCTGTAGGTCCCATTTCTTTTGCGAAAGCAAAAAAGAAAAGATGGCGAGATAGCTCAGTTGGCTAGAGCATACGGTTCATACCCGTAGTGTCGAGGGTTCGAATCCCCCTCTCGCTACTAAAAAAGCGATGCAATAATTGCATCGCTTTTTTGTGTCTGCCATAATAGTAGAAGGTTCTTATAATTTGCGGGTTTTTTGGATGCATGCACGTACTGCATCAATAACAGCGCTTCGCATACCCTCTTTTTCTAAAATATTAATCCCTTCAATAGTAGTTCCTCCAGGTGAACATACCATATCCTTTAATTCTCCCGGATGTTTTTGCGTTTCTAAGACCATTTTAGCACTGCCTAGAACAGCCTGTGCGGCGAAATTGTAAGCCTGTTTTCTAGGCATACCTTCAGCTACAGCACCATCTGCCAAAGCTTCAATAAATAGGAAGACAAAAGCCGGAGAACTTCCACTGACAGCACCGACAATATCAAGAATAGGTTCTGTAACAAGATCAGCCTGTCCAAAAGACCTTAAAAGAGTAAGAACGTTTTTGAGTTCTTCACTGGATACTAGGCAGTCAGGGCATACACCTGTAATACCTTCACCTACAAGGGAAGGTGTGTTAGGCATGGTCCGGATGATTTTTTTATCATTTCCCAAATGTTCTTTTAACCAGTCTAGATTTTTTCCGGCAATAACGGAAATGATTACTTGTTCCTTTGTTAAAATGTTTTTTATCTCAAGTGCTACATCAGAACAAAATTGGGGTTTTACAGAAAGAAAAAGATAATCAGCTGTTTTGGCAACTTCAAGATTATTTGTGATACAGGAAATTCCCAGTGTATTTTCAATTTTTTTAGCAGAACTTGGTGTTTTTACAGAAGCGATAATATCTTCAGGCTTTGCCAGTCCTTTATTCAAAATGCCACCAATAATAGCAGAAGCCATATTACCACATCCGATAAATCCTAATTTCATAATTGAATCCTCCTTTTTTATCTATTATGCAGTTTTTTTCTGGCATTTTCAAGTATTGCTTTCGTGACAGTACTATATTAAAATAAAAGGAAGAAAAATAGAGGAGAGAAAATTATGAGTAAAGAACTTTTTAGTGTTTATCATTGCAAAGCATGTAATAAAATTGAAGTAAGTCAGTATATTTCTAAAGAGGAAATGAAGGAACTTGGTTTTACAGAAGAGGAGTTAAAGCCAATTTGCCCTTTTACAGGAAGTTCTGATTTGGAAGAACTGGGGCATATGCCAGAAGATGATTTACGTCATTTTGCGTATACGGATATTGAAGGTGTTAAGAAATACTTTAGAGAAAGAGAACAAAAGTAGCAAGTTTTTAAAAAAATCATAAAATATTATTGTACCCGCAGATGTGAAAGTGCACACTGCGGTAATTTTATATTTTATGGAGGAAATATGAAAAAGAAAGTAAGTGTTTTGGTTGCAGTTGTATTAGGTATGGTATTTACATTGACAGGATGTGCAAAAGAAAAAAAGGGAGAAGAGCAATTAGTTCCAGTAACGCTTAATGAGGTTGCACATTCTATCTTTTATGCACCTCAATATGTTGCCCTAGAGGAAGGATATTTTGTGAAAGAGGGAATTAAACTTGAGTTAGTGACAGGATTTGGGGCAGATAAAGTAATGGCAGCAGTTCTTTCAGGGGATGCAGATATTGGGTTTATGGGATCAGAGGCTAGTATTTATACCTATCAACAAGGGGCACAGGATTTGATTGTCAATTTTGCTCAGTTGACCCAGAGGGCAGGGAACTTTTTAGTTGCCAGAGAAGCAATGCCTCATTTTAAGTGGAGCGATTTAAAAGGAGCTGATGTACTGGGAGGAAGAGATGGTGGCATGCCGGAAATGGTATTTGAATATATTTTGAAGCAAAATGGAATAGATCCGGAAACCGATGTGAATATTGACAAAAGCATTGATTTTGGTGCTACGGCGGCGGCTTTTTTAGGCGGACAGGGAGATTTTAGTGTGGAATTTGAACCTTCTGCTACAGCGTTAGAGCAGGAAGATGCAGGGTATGTAGTAGCTTCATGTGGTGTGGATTCAGGCTATGTACCATATACTGCTTATAGTGCAAAAGAAAGCTTTATAAAGGAAAATCCACAGATTATTCAAGGTTTTACCAATGCGTTGCAAAAGGGTATGGACTATGTGAATACGCATACACCTGAAGAAATTGCTAAAGTTATTAAACCTCAATTTCCAGAAAATGATTTGGAAAGCATTGAAGTGATTGTTAGACGATACCAGGAACAAGAGACATGGAAAGAAAATCTAATTTTTGAGAAAAAAAGCTTTGAACTTTTAGAAGATATTTTAGAAAATGCAGGGGAGCTGGAGAAAAAAGTCCCCTACGATAAATTAGTAAATGTAGATTTTGCAAAAAAAGCAGATAAGAAATAGTTATAAAGACAGAGTACTGTTTTGATATTTTGTAGAAAATGTTACATCTTCTCCAAACCATGGTGGAGGGAGAAAATTTTCAGCATCTTCTTTAGTTGGAAATTCTACTTCTGCAAGCCATAGATTTTCGTAAGGCGCATCAAAAACATCAAGTTCAATAGTAAGTGTATGAGAAAGAGGAAGCAGATAGCGTGTTTTTGATAAAATAATGCCATCTGCTTTTTCTTTTAAATGCAGGTAGGCAGTTTCTGTAAGAGGAAGATTGTGTTCCTCACGGACAAGCAACCCTTTTCCTTTATAAGTAAGGAAATATTCCTGATCCTGTTTACGTATACGTACAACAGGTTCGGTGCATAAGTAGGCTTGTTCTATTTTTTTACATGGATAAGTTTCAAGATTTTCTGGTAATTTGTGGATAAGGTATTTTCTTTCTATTTCCATTAAACTTCTCCTTTTTTATTGAATAAAAAGTAAATGTATCATATAATTTTTTTATAGAAAAATCAAGTGAAAATAAAGAGAGGAAGAGGATGGAATTTATATTTGAAAAAGCCAGGCAAGAAGATGGAAAAGAAATTTGGGAGATTATGGATGAAGCTGCAAGAACAGTAAAGAAAAAGGAGTGGTTTGCAGCAGGAGACGAGGCATATATTAAAGATATATTGGAGGGTGAAGGCTTCATTATTCTTGCAAGAGTGGAAGAAACCAAAGAGTTGGCAGGTTTTTTTATTGTAGTAATTCCAGGGGAAGAAGAGTATATGGGATCTTACGCAGAGGTTTCTGAGGATGATAGAGATAAAATTGTACATATGGATACAGTAGCGGTGAAAAGCTGTTTTCGGGGAAATAAATTACAACAAAAGATGTTAGAAAAAGCAGAAGAAGAACTAGAGCAAAGAATGAAAAAAAAGAGCCAGATTGTGCAGTATCGACTGTGTTCAGTACATCCTGAAAATACATTTAGCCTTTTGAATATGCAGGAGAATGGATATAAAATTAAAGCAAGAACACAGTTGTATGGAGGATTGGAACGTTATGTATTATGCAAAAAAGCAACTTTATTTTAGAAAAAAGATAGAAAAAGTTTACAGATAAAATAGAAAGTTTGTGCTATACTTAACGTCATGAATGGAAAAAGAAAAGAGGGATAGAATGGCAAAAATATGTGTATTTACAGCAGATGGATTTGAAGAAATTGAAGGATTGACCGTGGTAGATTTACTTCGTAGAGCAGGAGCAGAAGTTCTCATGGTATCGATTGGAGAGGGACTTACTGTGAAAGGTGCTCATAATATAGAGTTGAAGGCAGATGTACTTTTTGATGAGGTATGCTATGAAGATTTTGATTTATTGGTACTTCCAGGAGGTATGCCGGGAACTTTAAATTTAAGAAATCATCAGAAACTTTGTGTACTTTTAGAGGAATTTGCGGCGAAAGGTAAGAAAATATCTGCAATTTGTGCTGCTCCTATGATTTTAGGAGAACTGGGACTTTTAAAAGGAAAGAGAGCAACCTGTTATCCTGGATTTGAAGATAAGTTGATAGAAGCAAAAGTATGTATAGAACGGGTTGTAAGAGATGGAAATATTACTACCAGCAGAGGTCTGGGTACAGCAATTCCTTTTGCGCTGGAGTTAATTTCTCAGCTTTACGGAAAGGAAAAAGCAGAGGAAATAAAAAAATCGGTGATTTACGGTCATTGAGTAAAAAATACTGGCGTTTTCAATATCCTTGTGTTATACTGTGTAAATGACTGTAAGTATGAAAGAAGCGCTGTTTAATCTTATTTATTAAACAGAGTGCATATAGAATTCAAGGAGGAATTATTTATAATGAGTGTACAGGTAGAAAACTTAGAAAAAAACATGGCGAAGCTTACAATTGAAGTTTCTGCAGAAGAATTTGAAAAAGCAGTACAGAATGCTTATCTTAGAAGCAGAGGAAAAATTACAATTCCAGGTTTCCGTAAAGGAAAAGCGCCTCGCGTTATGATTGAAAAAATGTACGGAGCAGGTATCTTTTTTGAAGATGCAGCAAATGCTTTAATTCAGGCAGAATATCCAAAAGCAGCAGATGAAAGTGGTCTTGAAATTGTTTCTCAGCCAGAAATTGATGTTGTTCAGATTGAAAAAGGAAAATCTTTTATCTTTACAGCAGAAGTAGCAGTAAAACCAGAAGTTACATTAGGCGAATATAAAGGACTTGAAGTAGAAGTAGCACCAGCTGATGTTACAGAAGAAGAAATTGCTGCTGAATTAAAGAGAGAACAGGAAAATAACTCCAGAACAATCGATGTTGATGACAGAGCAGTAGCTGATGGAGATATGGTAACTTTAGATTTCGAAGGATTTGTTGATGGTGTAGCATTTGAAGGAGGAAAAGGAACAGATTATCCTTTAACAATTGGTTCTAACTCCTTTATTCCAGGATTTGAAGAACAGTTAGTAGGCGCTGAAATTGGTGTTGAGAAAGAAGTAAACGTTACATTCCCAGAAAATTATCATGCAAATGATTTAGCAGGAAAAGCTGCTGTATTTAAATGCACAGTAAAAGCAATTAAAGTAAAAGAACTTCCAGAATTAGATGATGAATTCGCAAAAGATGTTTCTGAATTTGATACTTTAGATGCATACAAAGCAGACATTGAAAAGAAATTAAAAGAACGCAAAGAAGCTGTTGCAAAACGTGAAAGAGAAGATAAAGCAGTAGATGCTGTAATTGAAAATGCACAGATGGACATTCCAGAAGCTATGATTCAGAACCAGATTCAGCAGTTAATGCAGGATTTCATTCGTAGAATGCAGGCACAGGGATTATCTATTGACCAGTACTATCAGTTCACAGGTCTTGATAATGCTAAAATTCAGGAACAGATGCGTCCACAGGCATTAAAGAGAATTCAGAGCCGTCTTGTATTAGAAAAGATTGCAGAAACAGAAAATATTCAGATTTCTGATGAAAAATTCGAAGAAGAATTAAAAACAATGGCTGACATGTACAAAATGGAAGTTGAAAAATTAAAAGAAGTAATGGGTGATTACGAAAAAGAACAGATTAAGAAAGATATGGCTGTTCAGGAAGCAGTTACTTTAGTAGCAGAGTCAGCAAAAGTAGTAGAAAAAAAAGAAGAAACAGCTGAATAAGAAACAGCGATGTTGTATTCGGTAAGAATAGGAGGAGTTTCATGAGTTTAGTACCATACGTTATTGAACAGACAAGCCGCGGTGAAAGAAACTACGACATCTATTCCAGATTATTAAAAGATAGAATTATTTTTCTGGGAGAAGAAGTGACAGATGTATCTGCAAATCTAATTGCAGCACAGCTTCTTTTTCTGGAGTCTGAAGATCCTGGAAAGGACATTCATTTATATATTAACAGTCCAGGTGGTTCTGTAACAGCAGGAATGGTGATTTATGATACCATGCAGTATATTAAGTGTGATGTATCTACTATTTGTATGGGATTAGCTGCTAGTATGGGTGCTTTCCTTCTTGCAGGTGGTGCGAAAGGAAAGAGAATGGCCCTTCCGAATGCAGAAATTATGATTCACCAGCCTTCCGGCGGTGCACAAGGACAGGCAACAGAGATTGATATTGTGGCGCAGCAGATTTTGAAGACTAGACATAAATTGAATTCAATTTTGGCGCAGAACACAGGTCAGACTCTGGAGACCATTGCAAGAGATACTGAAAGAGATAACTATATGACAGCGCAGGAAGCTATGGAGTATGGTTTAATTGACTCAGTAATCGAGCATAGATAGCGACAGAAGATAAGACTCCTGCATACAGTTGCGGGAGTCTTTTGCCTTTAGAAAATGAAATTAGTAACAGAAAGGGAAGAAAAGATGGCAAATAAAGGGAATGATACAAGAATTCGGTGTTCCTTTTGCGGAAAAACAGACGATCAGGTGAAAAAGTTAATTGCAGGCCCTGATAATACTTTTATCTGCGATGAGTGTGTTGGGCTTTGCGCAGAAATCATAAATGAAGAATTAGAACAACCATACGATGAAAATTTAGTAGGAGATATTAACTTATTAAAACCTCAGGAAATTAAAGAAATTTTAGATGAATATGTAATTGGTCAGGATGAAGCAAAAAAGGTTCTTTCTGTTGCAGTATATAATCATTATAAAAGAATTCTTTCCGGAGGGAATACAGATGTAGAGCTACAAAAAAGTAATATTTTAATGTTAGGCCCTACTGGATCAGGTAAAACACTTCTTGCGCAGACACTTGCAAGATTGTTGAATGTTCCCTTTGCAATTGCAGATGCAACAACTTTGACCGAAGCAGGATATGTAGGGGAAGATGTTGAAAATATTTTATTAAAAATTATTCAGGCAGCAGATTACGATATTGAGCGTGCACAGTATGGAATTATTTATATTGATGAAATTGATAAAATCACAAGAAAATCTGAAAATGCATCAATTACCAGAGATGTTTCTGGTGAAGGTGTGCAGCAGGCATTGCTAAAAATTGTGGAAGGAACTGTTGCCAGCGTGCCACCTCAAGGAGGAAGAAAACATCCTCAACAGGAATTTATTCAAATCGATACTACAAATATTCTTTTTATATGTGGCGGTGCTTTTGAAGGTTTAGATAAAATTATAGAAACGAGAAAAGATACAAAATCAATTGGATTCCATGCAGAAATTCAGACAAAAGAAGAGAAAAATGTGGGAGAACTTTTAAAAGAAGTAATGCCACAGGATCTTGTTAAATTTGGTTTGATTCCGGAATTTGTAGGTCGTGTACCAGTTGTAGTTTCTTTAAATGCACTTGATAAAGATGCACTGGTAAAAATTCTGACAGAGCCTAAGAACTCCCTTGTACGTCAGTATCAGACTTTGTTTAGTCTTGATGGGATTGACTTAGAGTTTGACGCAGATGCGTTAGAAGCTATTGCGGATAAATCTATGGAAAGAAAGACAGGAGCTAGAGGGCTGCGGGCAATTATGGAGAATTCCATGATGGATTTAATGTATACAGCTCCTTCTGATGAGAGTATTGTTAGTTGTACAATTACTAAAAATGTAATAGATGGGGTTGGAGAAGCTTTGGTAGAGCGTAGAGAATTGCCTGCATCTTCAAGAAGAAGCAAAGGAAACAACCGTAAGAAGAAAGAAACACCAGAAATAGCGTAAAAGGCTAGGTACAGTATAAAGGAGGAGCGAGAATGAGTGACATGATACAGTATTTGCCAGCAATCGCCCTTAGAGGTACAACCATTCTTCCTAATATGATTGTTCATTTTGATGTAAGCAGGGAAAAATCTATAAAAGCCATAGAAAAGGCTATGGTGGAGGATCAAAAAGTTTTTCTAATTACACAAAAAGATCCACAGACGGAAGAACCTTCACAGGAAGATTTATATACAGTAGGTACAATCGGGGAAATTAAACAATTAGTAAAGAATAGAAAAAATATGATTCAAGTGCTGGTAGAAGGAAAACAAAGAGCAGAACTTGTACGTTTTGAAAGTGAAGATGTATATTTAGAAGCAGAGGTAGAACTTTTGGAAGAAGAAGAAGTTCTTATGGACGAAAATGTGAAAGAAGCCATGCTTCGAGGTATGAAAGAATTGTTTGTACGTTACTGTAATGAGAATACGAAGATGAGTAAAGAGTTGGCAGGACAGATTCTGGAAATTGAAGAAATTGAAACAATGATTGACCAGATTGCAGTGAATTTGCCAATGAAATATGAGGATAAACAGAAGATTTTAGAAGCTGTTTCACTGGAAGATAGATATGAAACTTTAGGCATGATTTTAAGCAATGAGATTGAGATTATGCAGATTCGTATAGATTTAAGTAATAAAGTCAAAGAACGTGTGGATAAAAATCAACGAGAATATATTTTGCGTGAGCAGATGAAGGTTATTCGAGAAGAATTAGGAGATCAGGACACCGTTTCTGAGGCAGATCGTTTTAAAGAACAAACAGCTAAATTAAAAGCGTCTAAGGAAGTAAAAGAAAAGATTAATAAGGAGATTGAACGCTTTAAAAATGCAGCGGGTATTCAGGCGGAAGCAGGAGTTGCGCGTAGTTACATTGAAACGCTCCTATCACTTCCTTGGGATAAAACTTCAAGAGATAATAAAAATTTAAAAAAAGCAAATAAAATACTAGAGGAAGATCATTACGGACTGGAAAAAGTAAAAGAGAGAATTATGGAATTTTTGGCTGTGCGTACTTTAACAAAAAAAGGAGAAAGTCCTATTCTCTGTCTAGTAGGTCCTCCAGGAACAGGGAAAACTTCCATTGCACGTTCTGTGGCAAGAGCCTTAGATAAGGAATATGTACGTATTTCTTTAGGTGGAGTTAGAGATGAAGCAGAAATCAGAGGACATAGAAGAACTTATATTGGCGCAATGCCTGGACGAATTGCTAATGGCTTAATTCAGGCGGGAGTTAAAAATCCTTTAGTATTGCTGGATGAAATTGATAAGGTAAGCAGTGATTACAAAGGGGATACTTCCGCTGCTTTGCTGGAAGTTTTAGATGCAGAGCAAAATAAGAAATTTAGAGATCACTATGTGGAAATTCCCCTGGATTTATCTGAAGTGTTATTTATTGCAACTGCCAATGATTTACAAACGATTCCAAGACCACTTTTAGATCGTATGGAAATTATTGAAGTAAGCAGTTATACAGAGAATGAGAAAGTACATATTGCAATGGAACATTTGATTCCCAAGCAAATGAAAAAACATGGGTTGAAAAAAGAGGAACTTTGTATTGCGGAAGATGCGCTTCACGAGATTATTATTGGTCATACGAAGGAAGCTGGTGTAAGAAGTCTGGAAAGAAAGATAGGAGAAATCTGCAGAAAAACAGCACGCAAAATTTTAGAAGAAAAAGAAGAAACTGTTGTAGTAAATAAAAAAAATCTGGAAGAGTTCTTAGGCAGAGCGCGCTATACTTACCAGAAAAAAAATGAAGCAGATGAAATCGGTATCGTCAGAGGTTTAGCTTGGACAAGTGTAGGCGGAGATACATTACAGATTGAGGTAAATCTTATGCCAGGTAAAGGCGATTTTCTTCTTACTGGACAATTAGGGGATGTAATGAAAGAATCTGCCCAGACGGGAATTAGTTATATTCGTTCTGTTGCACCGAAATATCAGATTGACGCAGACTTTTTTAAAGAACATGATATACATATACATATTCCTGAAGGTGCTGTACCAAAAGATGGTCCTTCAGCAGGCATTACTATGGCAACTGCTATGCTTTCTGCTATAATCGAAGTTCCTGTAAGAGCAGATGTAGCAATGACAGGAGAAATTACGCTGCGTGGCAGAGTTCTTCCAATTGGAGGTTTAAAGGAAAAACTTCTGGCTGCTAAAAGTGCAGGAATAGAAAAGGTATTAATTCCTTTTGAAAATCAAGCAGATGTTGAGGAAATGGAAAAAGAAATTATAGAAGGCCTTGAAATCGTACCAGTAAAAACAATGGAAGAAGTATTGAAACAGGCTTTAAGGGAAAAAAAGTAAAATGGAGGAACACACATGGTTATTAGACATGTTGCGTTAGATATTGTCTGTGGTATTACTAGTACCCTTCCTGAAAATGAGGTTCCGGAAATTGCATTTGCAGGAAAATCCAATGTAGGAAAATCATCTTTGATTAATGCATTGATGAACAGAAAGTCACTGGCTCGTACTAGTGCGTCTCCGGGAAAGACGCAGACTATTAATTTTTATAATGTTAATCATGAAATGTATCTAGTAGATTTACCAGGATATGGTTATGCAAAAGTATCTCAGTCAGTGAAAGAACAATGGGGAAAATTGATTGAACGATATCTTCACAAGTCAAAGCAGCTAAAGGCAGTTTTTTTACTGATTGATATTCGCCACAAACCATCGGAAAATGATAAAACTATGTATGATTGGATTGTGTATAACGGGTATCAGCCTATTATTATTGCTACAAAATCTGATAAATTAAAAAGAAGCCAGATTCAAAAGCAGTTAAAAATTATTAAAGAGGGATTAGAACTGCCTAAGGGAAGTCAAATTATACCATTTTCAGCACAGACAAAACAAGGAAGAGAAGAAATCTGGGATTTAGCTGAGAAACTTTTATTTCCTGAAAAACTGTCAGAAGAATAAAGTATAACCAAGAGGAAGCGTATGTTAAAAGGGATTATATTTGATATGGATGGGGTTTTGATCAATAGTGAACCCTTTCATTTTAAGGTCTGGGAGGAAACGTTAAGAAGACGTGGTATTTACATAGAATATGAGATTTATAAGGCTTGCATTGGCTCGACTATAGGATTTTTAATGGATTTACTTCATAAGCACTATGGGATTTCTAGAAATGATGAAGAGTTAATAAGTGAAATGAAGATTGTAAAAGCTGAAATGATAAAAAAACAAGGTTATCCTCCGCTGATTCCTCACATAAAAGAACTTCTGTATAGGCTTTTTGAAGCTGGATACGATATGGCAATAGCTTCCTCTTCTCCAATGGAATATATAGAAAATGTAACAGAATATTGGGGGATTCGAAAGTATTTTAAGTATCTTGTAAGTGGTGAGTGTGTAGAAAATCCTAAGCCAGCTCCAGATATATTTTTAAAAACAGCGAGGCTTATGGGGATTTCACCAAAAGAGTGTCTTGTGGTAGAAGATTCTCAAAATGGATGTAAGGCTGCAAAAAAAGCAAATATGACATGTATGGCATTTTACAATCAAGATTCAGGAAAGCAGGATTTAAGTTTAGCATCTGTTGTGGTAGAAGGCTTTGAAGAAATAGATAAGAATTTTTTAGAAAAAATTTATAGTCACAATCATCATATTCCTGCTTTGGTTTGTGAGACATCTAGATTAGTAATTAGGGAAATGAAAAAAGAAGATATTCCCCGTTTAATGGAAATTTATGCTCAAGAAACTTCGAAAGAAGCCTGTGATGGTGGGGGAAAGTCATTAACAGAAGAATTAGAAAATTTTGAATCCTATCGTACTTATATGTATGAAATGTGCGATATGGGATATTGGTGTCTTGTAAAAAAAGATACAGCTGAGCTGATAGGGCGTGCAGGTATAGAACCAAAATTCTGGAATCATAATATGAGTGTGGTAGAATTAGGATATATTATTGATGAGAATTTTAGAAAACAGGGATTTGCTTATGAAGCATGCAAAGCAATTTTAAAAGTAGCCTATGAAAGAGGTGCTGTTTCTTTATATTGCAGAATAAAAAAAGGAAATATACCGTCTTTAAATCTGGCAAAGAAATTAGGTTTTGAAAAAATTGATTATCATTTGCAAGAAGATAGTCAGGATATGGAAGTATGGAGATATACTTGCGCAGAAATAGAAAATCAGCTACAATAAGAGAAATTCAAAGAAAGGTTTTTCATATTAAGAAAAGGAATTGTGATGGAAATTATAAAATCCAGAAAATTAAAATATGAATATGTAAAATATGATGATAATGGGCAGCCCTGCGAAAGCTATACAGCAGTTAAAGATGTTGACTTAGATGTGAAAGCAGGACAATTCATTTCAATCTTGGGGCATAATGGTTCCGGAAAGTCTACATTGGCAAAGCACATCAATGCTTTATTGCTTCCAACAGAAGGGTGTATGTGGATTGATGGAACGGATACTAAGGCAGTAGAGCAACTTTGGAAAATTCGTCAGAAAGCAGGAATGGTTTTTCAAAATCCAGATAATCAGATTATTGGCACTGTAGTGGAAGAAGATGTAGGGTTTGGTCCGGAAAATATGGGGATACCTACGAAAAAAATATGGGCGAGAGTGGATAAGAGTTTGGAATCTGTAGGGATGACAGCATTTCGCCATCGTTCCCCAAATAAATTATCAGGTGGTCAAAAACAACGTGTTGCTATTGCAGGTGTATTGGCAATGCATCCCAAATGTATTATTTTAGATGAACCAACAGCAATGTTGGATCCAAATGGAAGAAAAGAGGTTTTAGCAGCTGTCCATGAGCTGAATAGAACAGAGGGCATTACGGTTATTTTAATCACTCACTATATGGAAGAAGTGATTGATTCAGATAAAGTTTTTGTTATGGATCAGGGACAGGTGGTTATGGAAGGAACTCCAAGAGAAGTTTTCTCGAAAGTGGAGGAATTAAAGAAATATCGTCTTGATGTACCTCAAGTGACACTTCTTGCTCATGAATTAAAGAAAGCAGGAGTGAATATTCCAGATGGAATACTTACAATAAAGGAATTGGTGGATAAGCTATGTCATTAAAATTAGAACATGTTACGTATACTTATAATCCAGGAACTGCATATGAACTTCATGCACTAAAAGATATTTCTTTAGAAATTCCGGCAGGACAGTTTTTGGGAATTATTGGTCACACAGGTAGCGGTAAATCAACTCTAATTCAGCATTTTAATGGATTGATGCGTCCTACATCAGGGGTAGTGTCTTATAAAGAAGAAGATATATGGCAGGAAGGGTATTCTTTGAAACATCTCCGCAGTCGGATAGGGTTGGTGTTTCAATATCCAGAGCATCAGTTATTTGAAGCAGATGTTTTGGCAGATGTATGTTTTGGACCAAAAAATCAGGGCCTTTCCAATGAGGAAGCTGAGAAAAAGGCGGTAGAGGCATTAAAGTTGGTAGGATTGAAAGAAAAATATTATAAAAGTTCCCCCTTTGAGTTATCCGGGGGACAGAAGAGGCGAGTTGCTATTGCCGGCGTTTTGGCGATGGATCCAGAGGTCCTTATTCTGGATGAACCTACTGCAGGACTTGACCCCAAAGGAAGAGATGAAATTCTAGATCAGATTGCCTATCTTCATGAACAAAGAAAGATTACGGTTATTTTAGTTTCCCATAGTATGGAAGATATTGCCAGATATGTAGATCGTATTTTGGTAATGAATAAAGGGGAAAAAGCTTTTGATGGTACACCTAAAGAAGTTTTTGCAAACTATAAAGAATTGGAACAGATCGGCCTTGCAGCACCTCAGATTACGTATATTATGAATGAACTTCAAGAAGCAGGTCTTTCCTGTGATTGTTCTGCAATTACGGTAGAGGAAGCAAAGGCAAGTATTTTAAAGGCACTGGAGAAAAGAAGAAATGATTAGAGATATTACCATAGGACAATATTATCCAGCAGACTCCGTTTTACACCGTTTGGATCCTCGAACAAAATTTATTGGTACATTTATTTATTTGGTGTCTCTTTTTGTGGCAGATTCCTTTTTAGGATATGTAATTGCTACCTGTTTTTTAGTGGGACTGATTATTTTGTCAAAAGTACCGGTAAAATTTATGCTTAAAGGGTTAAAACCTTTATTTATTATTTTGTTAATTACAGTTGTGTTTAACTTGTTTTTAGTACCTGGGGAAGTTATTTGGAGTTTTGGATTTTTAAAGCTTACCAGAGAGGGAATTGCTCAGGCAATTAAAATTGGTATTCGTTTAATTTATTTAGTGATTGGTTCGTCTATTATGACGCTGACAACTACGCCAAATCAGCTGACAGATGGATTGGAAAGAATTTTGCATCCATTAAACAAAGTTCATGTGCCGGTACATGAGATTTCCATGATGATGTCTATTGCACTTCGCTTTATTCCTATTTTGTTGGAAGAAACAGATAAGATTATGAAAGCTCAGATTGCAAGGGGAGCAGACTTTGAAAAAGGAAATTTAATTCAGAAGGCAAAAGGATTAATACCTCTTTTGGTTCCATTGTTTATTTCTGCATTTCGTCGTGCAGATGATTTGGCAATGGCGATGGAAGCAAGATGTTACCATGGCGGTGATGATAGAACACAGATGAAGCCTTTGGTATACAAGACAAGAGATTACTTGGCATATGGTATTGTGCTTGTGTATTTGAGTATTGATATTCTTGTTCGTGTGCTTCTGTAGGAAAAGGAGTATTCTATGAAACGAGTAAAATTGACAGTTGCTTATGACGGAACGAATTATTGCGGATGGCAGGTTCAACCCAATGGACGAACAGTCCAAGAGGTTTTGAATCAATGTTTGTCTGAATTTACCGGAGAGAAAATCGAAACAATTGGAGCTAGTCGAACAGATGCCGGTGTTCATGCACTAGGGAATGTGGCAGTATTTGATACAAAAATGAGAATGCCAGGAGATAAATTTTCTTTTGCATTAAATCAGCGATTGCCAGAAGATATCCGTATTCAAGAATCAGAGGAAGTGAAGAGTGATTTTCACCCTCGCTATGTAAAGAGTGAAAAAACTTATGAATATCATATTTTAAATCGACGTTTTCCAATTCCTACAGAGCGCTTTTATTCTCACTTTACCTATGTTCCCTTAGATACAGAAAAAATGAGAGAGGCAGCAAGGTATTTGGTAGGAGAACACGACTTTAAAAGCTTTTGTGGTACAGGAGCTCAGGTGAAAACTACAGTAAGACTGGTTAAAGAAATTCAGATTGAGAAACAGGAAGATTATATTACGATTCGTATTACTGGAGAAGGATTTTTGTATAATATGGTTCGTATTATAGCTGGAACCCTTATGGATATTGGGGGCGGTTTGTATCCACCAGAAAAAATGAGAGAAATTTTGGAAGCAAAAGACAGAAAAAAAGCAGGACCTACAGCACCCGCAAGGGGACTTACTTTGATGAAAATTCAATATATTTAAAAAAAGAGGTTGTTACATAAAATCGCAATTGAGAATGTATAAATATTCTTGATATGCGTCTTATGTAACAGCCTCTTTGGTATATTAATGAGGTTTAAAACCTTCGCCTAAGACCTCATTAGATTCCATGATAATAATGAAAGCCTTTGGATCAATTTCTTTTACTGCATTTCTGATGATATACATTTGTTTATTATTGCAAGCACACATAACAACATCCTTGTTTTCGCCGGAATAACTTCCTTCTGCTTTTAAGAAAGTAGCACCTCTGCTTGTGACTTCATCAATTTTTTGGGCTACTTCTTTAGCATAATCTGTAACAATCAAAGTCATTTTACCTGCATCAATTCCATACATGACTTTATCTACAACAGTAGACAGGAGAAAACTGATAATCATACCATAAATTAAACTGTCAATATCTTTGGAAACAATAGCAGTTCCTAGAAGAACAATTAAAGCATCCATGATAAATGCAATTTTTCCTAAGGTGAGATGTGGATTTAAAGCTTTTAAACTAAGCATAACAAAATCAGCACCTCCAGTAGAAGAATCCCGCATATAAATTAGTGCGAATCCTAAACCAGATAAAACACCAGTGCAAATAGCTGCTAACATACGATCACCTTGATAAACAGGAAATAGTGGAGCAGCATAGTCCATGAGTAAGGAAGTAATAACAATTGTGCGTAAAGAACGTAAAAAGAAATTACGTCCTAATATACGAAAACAGCAAAGTGCAATGGGGATATTTAAAAGGAAAGCAATTTTACCAATGGGTAATCCCCATAGATGGTAAAAAATTAAGGCGATTCCGTTAAGCCCTACTACAGGAAATTCTGAGGCTGCAGCAAAATTATAAGTGGCAAGTGCAATTAGTATACCACCCAGAATATCAATAGATATATCAATACTCCATTTCTTTACATACCACATGGTTGGATGATTTTTCTTCATAATGACGCCTCCTTTGGTATAAAAAGAAAAAAGCATATACGAATTATAAACTATAATTCGCAAATACTCTTTCTTTATATTTTAGTATACACAGAAAAAGTGAAAAAGGTCAAGTAGAGAAAAGGAAAGATTATTGTAAAAAATTTAGTATATGTGGTATAATAATTGCATAACGTGAAAATTAGGACAATAAGAATATTTTGTAAGGAGATTTTAATATGAGTCAGGAAAAGGTAGATCGATATAAAAAAGAGAAAGCAAATCGTGCAAAAATTCAGAAGAAAGAAAAAAGAGTTTTATTTTTAGAAAAGTTTGGAATTGCAGCTGTTTGTGTAGTTGCAGTAGGTTGGATTGGATATTCTGCATATAATTTGGTAACAAGACCAGATCCAAATAAAGAACAAGAAGTTGTTACTACAGAAATGGATATTACAGCTTTAAATGATTATTTAACAGGTATTTCATCTGAAAAAGTAGAAGAATAATGGGATGTGAAATATTTTTAGTTAAAAAACTGATTATTCAAACAAATACAGTGATTTTAAGCAATATAAATGAAAATACAAAAGAAATTTACCATTGATTTAACACGATTGAAAGAACCTTAATACGACAAAGAAAATAGCATAGAAAAAGCAAAATGGCATTTCATACAAGATATGAGATGTCTTTTTTTGCTGTAACGCAGAATATTTGTCCTTTTTTCTGTTTGATTATCCCCATTTTTTAGAACATGAATTGTCAAGAGCTTGTTGTGTAAGTAATGCCTGCTAATGCTGAAGAATGCAAAGAAAATACATCTTTCATATTTCAAAATATTCAATTTAGTATCAATATAGATAATAAAAAAATTTTTCAATTAAATAAACCTCTTGAAATATTTATAAGGTGTGACATAAAAGTATTTATTTTACATGGCAAATTTTCTTATTTGCATGATGCCCGTTCCAGTAATTGCTATTGTGCTTATTTTTTAATAAATTTGACAACAGGGAGTTTTGAGAATGAAAACATTACTTTTTAAATAAAAAATAGCACCGCATAAGCGGTGCCTTTTTCTCATTAGAATATTCTAAATACCGAAAAATTATAATTTTTCAACGTTAGCAGCCTGCATTCCGCGAGCGCCTTCTGTTAAATCATAACTTACAGCCTGACCTTCTTCTAAAGATTTGAAGCCTTCTCCATTGATTGCAGAGAAATGTACGAAAACGTCCTGTCCATCTTCTCCTGTGATAAATCCGTATCCTTTTTCTGCGTTGAACCATTTAACAGTTCCCTTGTTCATAATGTTACCTCCATAAAAATAAAAATGGTTGGATAAAAAATTAAATGGTCTTTAGAGATAATATTATGTATAAAAATGATAATACTCTCTCTAAAAACCATTTAATACTAATATCCAATATATCTTTGACACAGTTAGTATATTCCTTTGATGTGGAAAAGTCAAGGGAAAAGTGTAATTGACGAAAGAAAATGTGTGTGTTACTATTTATATAATAATCAGAAAGGATATGAAAATCTATGAAAATACTGATTAAAAATGGTCGTATTTTAAATCCATCAGACCAGACTGACAAAGTCGGTGATATTCTTGTAGAAGATGGTGTAATTAAGGAAATTAATGAGAAACTAGAGTGCAAAGAAGTTCCAGAAAAAATTATTGATGCCAAAGGTTGCTATGTAATGCCGGGATTGATTGATTTACACGTACATTTACGTGATCCAGGCTTGACCTATAAAGAAGATATTGTAACGGGCGCAAAGGCAGGTGCAAAGGGTGGATTTACTACAATTTTAGCTATGCCGAATACAAAGCCGGTGATTGATTGTGCTGATCGTGTGAATTATGTGCATAACAAGGCAAAGGAACTGGCTCCGATTCATGTTCTCCAGATTGGTGCTGTAACAAAACAGCAAAAAGGAGAGGAACTGGCAGATATAGAAGATATGATTCAAGCAGGAATTCCGGCAATTAGTGAGGATGGAAAGTCTGTAATGAACACGAAGCTTTACAAAGAAGCAATGAAAATTGCTGCGAAACATGATATTCCGGTTTTTGCACATTGTGAAGACCAAAATATGGTGAATGGTGGTTGTGTAAATGAAGATGAAAAATCAAAAGAATTGGGACTTCCAGGCATCAGTAATGCAGTAGAAGACATTATTGTGGCAAGAGATATTGTACTTGCGAAAGAAACAGGGGCAAGTTTACATTTATGTCACTGTTCTACGAAGGATAGTGTGCGTATGATTGAACTTGCAAAGGCAGAGAAACTTCCTGTTACAGGGGAAGTTTGCCCACATCATTTTATCCTCACATCAGATGATATGATTCCAGGGGATACAAATTATAAGATGAATCCTCCGTTGCGTACAAAAGAAGATCGAGACGCATTGATACAAGGATTAAAAGAGGGTGTTTTTGATGTAATTAGTACAGATCACGCACCACATAGTAAAGAAGAAAAACAACGTTCTATGGTAGAAGCGCCTTTTGGTATTGTTGGATTGGAGACTGCTGTGGCCCTTACTATGACAGAATTGGTTCACAAGGGAGTTTTGACACCATTACAGATGGCTGAAAAAATGAGTTATAATCCTGCAAAGATTATTCATTCAGACAGGGGGCGTCTGGAAGTGGGAAGTCCTGCAGATATTACGATTATTGATCCAGAAAAAGAATATATAATTGATAGCAAAGACTTTGAGTCAAAAGGAAAAAACACACCGTTTGATGGAAGAAAAGTAAAGGGTGCAGTAAAAGTAACCATTTGTGATGGCGAAATTGTGTATATAGAAGAATAAAGGAAAAGAGTAAGAAAGAAGAACTATTTGGAGGAGAAAGCATGATTAACAAACTGACTGCAAAAATTCAGAAAACAAAGGCACCAATAGTGGTAGGATTAGATCCGATGTTAAATTACATCCCAAAACATATTCAGGAAAAGGCATTTAAAGAATTTGGGGAAACTTTAGAAGGCGCTGCAGAGGCAATCTGGCAGTTTAATAAGGAAATTGTAGATAAAACTTATGATTTAATTCCAGCAGTAAAACCACAAATTGCTATGTATGAGCAGTTCGGTATTCCGGGAATTATGGCTTTTAAGAAGACTGTAGATTACTGCAAAGGGAAAGATCTTGTGGTAATTGGAGATATTAAGCGTGGAGACATTGGATCTACTTCTGCTGCTTATGCAACTGGTCATATTGGAAAAGTGCAGATTGGGTCAAATAAAATTGCACCATTTGATGAAGATTTTGTTACATTAAACCCATATATGGGAGCAGATAGTATTACACCATTTATTGATGTATGTAAAGAAGAAAAGAAAGGTCTTTTTATTCTTGTGAAAACTTCAAATCCTTCTAGTGGAGATTTTCAAGATCAGATGGTGGGAGATAGACCAGTTTATGAATTAGTAGGAGAAAAAGTAGCTCAGTGGGGAGAATCCTGCATGGGAGATTCTTATAGTTATGTAGGGGCTGTTGTAGGTGCAACATATCCTGAAATGGGTAAAACACTCAGAAAAATTATGCCAAAGGCCTATATTTTAGTTCCTGGTTACGGCGCACAGGGCGGGCAAGGCAAAGATTTAGTTCATTTCTTTAACGAAGATGGTTTAGGTGCCATTGTAAATTCTTCTCGTGGAATTATTGCTGCTTACAAACAGGAAAAATATGCAAAATTTGGAGAAGAAAATTTTGCAGATGCATCAAGAGCAGCTGCTGAGGAGATGATTGCAGATATTACAGGAGCATTGGAAGCTGCAAAATAAGGAGAATGAAAATGGCAAAATTAAAAATGACAAGTACCGTGGCAAGTCAAGAGATGATAGCAACAGATATTTATAGTCTGTGGCTGAATGCAGAAGAAATTGCAGTGCAGGCAAAACCAGGGCAGTTTATTTCTTTGTACTGTAAGGATTCTGGGAAAATTCTTCCAAGACCTATTAGTATTTGTGAAATTGATAAAGAAAAAGGAATGCTTCGTATTGTGTATAGAATTGCGGGAGAAGGAACCAAGGAATTTTCTTCTCTTGTCAGTGGTGATACTATAGATATTTTAGGGCCATTGGGAAATGGATTTCCAATGGAAGAAGTAAAAGGGAAGAAAGTGTTTATGATGGGAGGAGGAATTGGGATTCCTCCTATGGTGCAAACTGCCAAGGAAGCAGATGCGGATGTGACAATTATTGCCGGTTATCGCAACAATGAAATTTTCTTGAAGGAAGATTTGGAAAAAAATGGTCATCTTGTAGTTGCTACAGAAGATGGAAGTGTAGGAACAAAGGGAAATGTTATGGATGCTATTCGAGGAAATAACCTTGTAGCAGATGTGATTTTTGCCTGTGGTCCAACACCAATGTTGCGTGCAATTAAGAACTATGCAGAAGAAAATAATATCCTTTGTTATATTTCCATGGAAGAGAAAATGGCATGTGGAGTAGGTGCATGTCTGGCGTGTGTATGTAAGTCAAAAGACGTAGACCATCATTCCCATGTGCATAATAAACGAATTTGCAAGGACGGACCGGTGTTTTTAAGTACGGAGGTAGAGTTGTAATGAATACAAAAGTAAAAATTGCTGGGATTGAATTGAAAAATCCTGTTATGACGGCTTCCGGTACGTTTGGTTCTGGAGCAGAGTACAGTGAGTTTGTAGATTTAAACCAGCTGGGGGCAGTGGTGACAAAAGGTGTTGCGAATGTACCATGGCAGGGAAATCCAACGCCTAGAATTGCAGAAATTCACAGTGGAATGATGAATGCAATTGGACTTCAAAATCCAGGAATGGAAGTGTTTTGTGAAAGAGATTTACCGTATCTTCAGAAATTTGATACAAAAGTAATAGTAAATGTATGTGGGCATGCACCAGAAGAGTATCTGGCTGTAGTAGAGCGTTTGGCAGATGAGCCGGCGGATATGTTGGAAGTTAATATTTCTTGCCCAAATGTAAATGCCAATTTCCTTGCTTTTGGACAGGATCCAAAACATGTGGAGGAACTTACAGCACAGATTAAAAAGGTTGCAAAACAGCCGGTAATTATGAAATTGACTCCTAATGTAACGGATATTGCAGAAATTGCAAGAGCAGCGGAAGCAGGTGGGGCAGATGCAGTTTCGCTTATTAATACACTAACTGGTATGAAAATTGATATTAATCGAAGAACTTTTGCTCTTGCCAATAAAACAGGTGGAGTTTCTGGACCATGTGTGAAGCCAATAGCAGTACGCATGGTATATCAGGTGGCACAGGCTGTTCAAATTCCAATTATTGGAATGGGCGGTATTCAGAACGCAGAAGATGCACTGGAATTTATTATGGCAGGTGCTACAGCAGTATCAATCGGAACAGCTAATTTTACTAATCCATATGCAACGGTAGAGACAATTAAAGGTATAGAGTCTTATATGAGAAAAAATAATATTGAGGACATTCAAGATTTAATTGGAATTGTAAAATAAAGGAGAGGAGGCTATTACATTGTAAGTGTTATGTAATGGTCTCTTTTTGCTATAAAAAGAAAGAAATATTAGTAGTGTTTCAAAAAACTTGTAAGTCTTTTTGAAGGGTTCTTTGATTGAAATAACCCCGAAGATATGATAGAATTGAAAAGATTTCATAGTTGTTTTCCCATTTTTGGGGAGAAAATCTGTTATTTATAAAAATGGAAAAGTTTAAAATGGTGTAGTAGGGGATAAAAATAGAAAGTAAAGGCGACATGGAGGTTAAAAAAGATGGAACAGTATAAGCAGGAATTTATTGAGTTTATGGTAGAAAGTGACGTTTTAAAATTTGGAGAATTTACTCTGAAAAGTGGTAGAAAGTCTCCTTTCTTTATGAATGCAGGAGCTTATGTAACAGGATCTCAGTTGAAAAAATTAGGTGAATATTATGCAAAAGCGATTCATGATAAATACGGAGATGATTTTGATGTATTGTTTGGGCCGGCTTATAAAGGTATTCCAATCAGTGTTGTAACCGCTATTGCTTATAGTGAATTATACGGAAAAGAAGTACGTTATTGTTCTGATCGTAAAGAAGAAAAAGACCATGGTGCAGACAAAGGAAGTTTCTTAGGAAGTAAGTTACAGGATGGAGATCGAGTAGTTATGATTGAAGATGTAACAACTTCTGGAAAATCTATGGAAGAAACAGTTCCAAAGGTGAAAGGGGCAGCAAACGTAGAGATTGTAGGATTGATGGTTTCCTTAAATCGTATGGAAAAAGGAAAAGGGGACAAGAGTGCACTTTCTGAAATTAAAGAAACTTATGGGTTTGAGACAAATGCTATTGTAACCATGGAAGAAGTGGTAGAACATTTATATAATAGAGAATGCAATGGAAAAGTTGTTATTGATAATAAGACAAAAGAAGCGATTGATGCATACTACGAAATCTATGGAGTAAAATAATCAGAAAAGGAAGTGTTCCTAAATGAATGAAAAGCTTTATAAAACCATGACACGATGTGGTGCAGGAAGCATTGCAGTAGGGATTATTGTATTGGTTACAGGTATTACAACGGGGATTTTGATGTTGGTAAGCGGTGCAAGATTATTAAAAAGAAAGTCAGAAATTACATTTTAGTATGTAGTACAAATGAGGGCGGGGGAAAGGGTTCTCCCGTCTTTAGCGTTATTTAGAAATAATAAGGGGTTAAAATTGAATAAAAATGTGAAGAAAAAAATTAAAACAGTCTGTACTATTTTATTTGTATTGTATCTTTTCTTGTTGATGTATTTTCTTTTCTTCGCGGATCGTATTGGAATACAGAGCTTTGAGGAAAGAGAATATCGTTACAATTTAGTATTTCTGCAGGAAATAAAAAGATTCTGGACGTATCGAGATCAATTGGGTATTTGGTCGGTTCTGTTAAATTTGTTTGGAAATGTTGTGGGATTTATTCCGTTTGGATTTATTCTGCCAATTATCCACAGAGATATAAGAAGCTTTTTCTTTATCACATTTTCAGGTTTTACGTTAAGTCTTTGTGTAGAAACCATACAATTGGTCACAAAGCTTGGATGTTTTGACGTAGATGACTTAATGATGAATACGTTGGGTACGGCATTGGGATATTTATTTTTTGCCGTTACCTATTTATTTTATAAAAGAAAAAAAGGAGAAACAAGTAATGGCAAAGAAGAAAAATAAATATTCTTTTGCAAAAAAACAGCATTCTGGACAAGGAATAGTGTCAACAATTTTTGCCGGAATTTCTCTGGGGATTTTTTGTATTTCGGCCTTGTGCGCTTTGATTTTTCATGGAAAGGGAGGTATGTATCTGGGAGCTTTCGGGCTGATTGCTATTGCCCTTTCTATTTACGGATTTATAATTGGTTTAAAGAGTTTTTCAGAAAAAAATAGAGATCAGCTTTTTTGTAAAATCGGAGCAGTAGGGAATGGAGTGCAGATGGTTCTTTGGCTGGCACTTTTCTTAATAGGTATTTCTTAATTGCAGAAAGGTAAGATGAAGATATGGAAAAACGGTTGAAAAAACAAATGGAATTTTTACTGGAAGTGGATAAAGCAAAGTTTATTGGTCGACAGACGTATTTATCGGATGGAACTCGAAAGGAAAATGATGCGGAGCATTCTTGGCATTCCGCCTTAATGGCAGCACTTTTAGTTGAATATTCTGAGGAAAAGATAGATTTGGCAAAGACTATGCTTATGATCTTGATACATGATTTAGTGGAAATTGATGCAGGAGATACATATGCTTATGATGAGGTAGCAAATCTTTCAAAAAGAGAAAGAGAATTAAAGGCAGCAGATAGAATTTTTAATATTTTACCAGAAGATCAAGGGAAAATGTTGAGAGGGTTATGGGATGAATTTGAGGAACAGCAAACACCGGAGGCAAAGTTTGCTCATGTCTGTGATAATATTCAGCCTTTAATGTTAAACCATGCTACAGATGGAAAATCATGGAGGGAACGTGGAGTAAAGAAATCTCAGGTGTTGAAAAGAAATGAGAGAACAGGAGAGGGTTCAAAAACAATGGCATCTTATGTACATGAAATATTAGATTTAAATGTAGAAAAGGGGAATTTAAAAGATGAATGATATTTTTTTGAAAGAACGTTATGATTTAATAAGGGAGAGAATTCAGAGAATTCAAAAAGAAGAGAGTGTAAAGGCGTCTTATGGTGACTATTTTAGAAAAACAGCAGAATTTATTCTAATGGTGGATCAACTGTATGAAAAAATAAAAACGGGATGGCTAGAAAGTGCTACACAGCAGGAATTAGAAGAGAATAATCATATGTTGTATCAGGACATTTTACCTGAGAATTATGGTACATCTTATGGAAACCCGGTTTACGCACAGAAAATGTTGGGTGAGGAATTTGGACCATTGTTAAGCTTTTTATATACAGAGATTCGTGGAATGATTGTTTTTGCCTACGAAAAACGCTTGTTTGACATGACCGTTGTTTTGGAACTTTTTGTGCAGATTTATAATCTTTTTGAGGAAGAAGTGGTATCTGTAAAAGATGTGAAAGATGCTATTTACTGGTATGTGAGTGATTACAGCGATGAAATGGTGGGATATAGGGTTAGAGAAGGGGTTGATCCATCTTTAAACTTTGCAACAAAAATTATATGTGAAAGTGATTTAACAGATCTTCGCTATTTGTATAAATTTGGAGAATATATTACAGAAAATGAAATTGGAATGGCAAAATTTTTGAATACTTTGTCAGAAGAAAAAATTCAGGCAATGGCACGAACTTTTACAGAAGGATATCGAGAGGGGTTTGTATTAGGAGGAAAGGATATTACCAAGAAAAAAACGGTAAATATTCGTTTTCAGCTAGGATTTGAGCGAATTGTAAAAGAAGAGATCAAACAATTTGCTGAAATGGGATTAGAGCCTGTTATTTATCGAAGTGCAGTGCATTCTGTTAATAAAAAACAACATCATAGAATTGGATATTATGGGGCAGTGCCAAATCAGCAGTTTGAGTATGATCATAAAGATGACGCAGCCTTGTATTTGGATCATGAATTTATTCAAAGAAAGCTTAGAGTCTTACAGGTGGCGTATGAGCAGGTAAAAGAACTGGCTGCAGTTCATGGAGGACCTGCATGTATGGAAACATTTGGTGAAACACCTTTTGCACCTGAAAAAGTTAAAGAAGCCTGCGTTTTAACCTCACATCAACAAAAACTTCAGGTATCTTACGATAACGAATCAGGACAGATTGTGAATCGTTATATCAAGGGCGAAGAAAGAAGTTTTACAATTATTGCATACCCGGTAAAAGAAATAGGAGAAAAATTTGAAGAAATTTTTGAAGAAACGGTAAAGCTAAATACATTAGATAATGAGTTGTATAGAAAAATTCAGCAAAACATTATTGATGCTTTAGATAAAGGAACTTGTGTGCATATTCTTGGAAAAGGTAAGAATGAAACGGATTTGACAGTTTCTCTTCATACATTGGAAAATCCGAGTAGGCAGACTAATTTTGAAAATTGTGTGGCAGACGTAAATATTCCAGTGGGAGAGGTTTTTACATCGCCAGTATTAAAGGGCACAAATGGAATTTTGGCAGTATCTAGAGTATTTTTAAATGGATTAGAATATAGAGAATTGAAACTTTTGTTTAAAGATGGAAAAATTGCAGAGTATACTTGCAAAAATTTTGTGTCAGAAGAAGAAAATAAATGTTTCTTGAAAGAAAATCTTCTTCATCATCATGATACACTTCCTTTAGGAGAATTTGCAATTGGAACAAATACCACTGCTTATGTAATGGCAGAGAAATATAATATTGCGCATTTGTTGCCAATTTTAATTGCAGAAAAAATGGGACCACATTTTGCAGTAGGGGATACTTGCTATAGTTGGTCAGAGGATACTGCTGTTTATAATCCAGATGGAAAAGAAATTATCGCAAGAGACAATGAAGTTTCTATTTTAAGGAAGGAAGATGTTAGTAAGGCGTATATGGGCTGTCATACAGATATTACTATTCCTTATGATGAGTTGGATAAGATCTGGGTGGAAACAGAAAGCGGTGAAAGTATTGAGATTATTCGTGACGGAAGATTTGTATTAGAAGGAACAGAGAAATTAAATGAACCATTTTGCGGATAATACAAAGAAAAAGGGTTTTGCAGTTGACATTATTTGTAACAATATGTAAAATTGTGCTGTAAAATAAAATATACAGCATAAGCTGAATTTAATTTAAAGGAGAACAATCATGGCAAAAGTTGGAATTGTTATGGGCAGTGACTCAGATATGCCTGTTATGAGCAAAGCGGCAGATATGTTAGAAAAATTCGGGATTGAATACGAAATGACGATTATTTCTGCCCACAGAGAACCAGATGTATTCTTTGAATATGCAAAAACAGCAGAAGAAAAAGGATTTAAAGTTATTATTGCGGGAGCAGGTATGGCAGCACATCTTCCTGGTATGTGTGCAGCAATCTTCCCAATGCCAGTTATCGGTATTCCAATGCATACAACTTCTTTAGGAGGAAGAGATTCTTTGTATTCTATTGTTCAGATGCCTTCTGGAATTCCTGTTGCAACTGTTGCAATTAATGGGGGAGCCAATGCAGCAATTTTGGCAGCCAAGATTTTAGCTACTTCAGATGAAGCATTATTGCAAAAATTAAAGGATTATAAGGATGAATTAAAAGAACAAGTTGTTGCAAAAGATGCAAAATTACAGGAAGTAGGATATAAAAACTATAAATAAAAACAGAGAAATAAAACGGAGGAAGAAAGAAAATGGATTACAAGAAAGCTGGCGTAGATATTGAAGCTGGATACAAATCAGTAGAATTGATGAAAGAACATGTGAAAAAAACAATGCGTGAAGAAGTTCTTGGCGGATTAGGCGGTTTCTCCGGTGCTTTTTCTCTGGCAAAAATTAAAGAGATGGAAGAACCTGTGTTATTGTCTGGTACAGATGGTTGTGGAACAAAAGTGAAATTATCAATGGTAATGGACAAACATGATACTATTGGTATTGATGCTGTTGCAATGTGTGTAAATGATATTGCATGTGCTGGTGGAGAACCATTATTTTTCTTAGACTATATTGCATGTGGAAAAAATTATCCTGAAAAAATTGCTACAATTGTAAAAGGTGTTGCAGAAGGATGTTTACAGTCTGAGGCGGCTTTAATTGGTGGCGAAACAGCAGAGCATCCTGGACTTATGCCAGAAGATGAGTATGATTTAGCAGGTTTTGCAGTCGGTGTTTGCGATAAGAAAGATATGATTACTGGAGAAAACTTAAAAGCTGGAGATGTTTTAATTGGTATGGCATCTTCTGGTGTTCACAGTAATGGATTCTCATTAGTAAGAAAAGTATTTGATATTACGAAAGAGTCTTTAGATACATATTATGATGAATTAGGAACAACTTTAGGAGAAGCTTTACTTGCCCCTACCAGAATTTACGTAAAAGCATTGAAAAAAGTGAAAGAAGCAGGTGTTACGGTAAAAGCTTGTAGCCATATTACAGGTGGTGGATTCTATGAAAATATTCCACGTATGTTAAAAGATGGAGTTTGCGCTGTTGTAGAAAAAGACAGCTATCCAATTCCTCCAATCTTTACATTAATGGCAAAGACAGGAAATATTGAAGAAGAAATGATGTACAATACATATAACATGGGTATTGGTATGATTGTTGCAGTAGATCCAGCAGATGTTGATAAAACAATGGAAGCTATGAAAGCAGCCGGTGATACTCCTTATGTAATCGGTAAGATTGAAGAAGGAGAAAAGGGAGTAAAATTAGTATAAGATAAGAGAATCAGGGTTGCCATGGCAGCCCTTTTCCTGTTTATAAAAGAAAGGCTGAGTAAATATGATGAAAATGGCAGTGTTAGTGTCCGGCGGCGGAACCAATCTTCAGGCTATTATGGACGCAATAGATAAGGGTGACATTACCAACGCTGAGATAGCTGTGGTAATCAGTAATAATGCAAATGCTTATGCTTTGGAAAGGGCGAGAAACAAGGGAATAGAGGCAAAATGTGTGTCTCCTAAGAGCTATGAAACCAGAGCAGAATTTAATCATGCTTTGCTTGAAACAATTCAGTCTTATCATGTGGATTTAGTCGTTTTGGCAGGGTGTTTAGTTGTAATACCGGAAATTATGGTAAAAGCATATCCTAACAAAATTATTAATATTCATCCGGCACTTATTCCAGCTTTTTGCGGCACAGGCTATTATGGACTGAAGGTTCATGAGGGAGTGTTGGAAAGAGGAGTGAAAGTAACAGGAGCCACAGTGCATTTTGTAGATGAGGGGACAGATACAGGTCCAATTATTTTGCAGAAGGCAGTGGAAGTTTATCCAGGGGATACACCTGAAATTCTTCAACGTAGAGTTATGGAAGAAGCTGAATGGAAAATCATGCCAAAGGCAATTGATTTAATTGCTAATGATAAAATAGAAGTTGTAGATGGTTTGGTAAAATTTAAAAAGTAGAAAGGGAGCATCAGAAATATGAAGATATTGATTATAGGAAGCGGCGGCAGAGAGCATGCTATTGCATGGAAAGTTGCAAAAAGTCCGAAAGTGGATAAAATTTACTGTGCACCGGGAAATGCGGGAATTGCAGAAGTTGCAGAATGTGTGCCAATTGGAGCAATGGAATTTGAGAAACTGGCAAATTTTGCAAAAGAGAATGCTGTGGATTTAACGGTTGTTGGTATGGATGATCCGTTAGTTGGTGGTGTTGTAGATGTTTTTGAAAAAGAAGGATTGCGAGTATTTGGACCGAGAAAGAACGCAGCAATTCTGGAAGGTTCAAAAGCATTTTCAAAAGATTTAATGAAGAAATACAATATTCCTACAGCAGCTTATGAAAACTTTGAAGATGCAGAAAAAGCTCTTGCGTATCTTCGTCAGAAAGCAGAATTTCCTATTGTGTTAAAAGCAGACGGACTGGCTCTTGGGAAAGGTGTATTAATTTGCAATACACTAGAAGAGGCAGAAGAAGGTGTCCGTACGATTATGATGGATAAGAAGTTTGGTTCCGCAGGAAATACTTTAGTTATTGAAGAGTTTATGACAGGGCGAGAAGTATCTGTGCTTTCTTTCGTGGACGGAAAGACAATTAAAACCATGACTTCTGCACAGGATCACAAACGTGCGAAAGATGGAGATGAAGGTTTAAATACAGGGGGAATGGGAACTTTTTCACCAAGTCCTTTCTACACAAAGGAAGTAGATGAATTTTGTGAAAAATATGTATATCAGGCAACTGTAGATGCAATGGCAGCAGAAGGCAGAGAATTTAAAGGGATTATTTTCTTTGGTCTGATGCTCACAGAAAAAGGACCAAAAGTATTAGAGTATAATGCACGTTTTGGTGATCCGGAAGCACAGGTTGTTATTCCAAGATTGAAAAATGATATTGTAGAAGTCTTTGAAGCTTGTGTAGATGGAAGATTAGATGAAATTGATTTGCAGTTTGAAGATAATGCAGCAGTATGTGTTGTTTTAGCTTCTGATGGTTATCCAGTTTCTTATGAAAAAGGATATCCAATCGAAGGTCTTGATAACTTTAAAGAGAAAGAGGGTTATTATGTTTTCCATGCAGGAACAGCTTTAAAAGATGGAAAAATTGTAACAAATGGAGGACGTGTACTTGGTGTTACAGCAAAAGGAGCTGACTTAAAAGAAGCAAGAGCAAATGCATATAAAGCGACTAGCTGGATTAACTTTGAAAATAAGTATATGCGAAATGACATTGGAAAAGCAATTGATGAAGCATAGAAAGAATGGAAAGAGGCTGCAAAAGCAGCTTCTTTTTCTTTACTAAAAATTCTATCTATGCTATATTAGATATAACAATCTGGAAAGAAGGTGAAGGCATGCTGATTGAAATTGATTTTAATAGTGATGAAGCAATTTATGTACAGCTTTGTAATAAGATTATTATGGGAATTGCCACAGACCGATTGAAAGTAGGGGAAACACTTCCATCTGTAAGGCAGTTGGCAGATACCATAGGAATTAACATGCACACAGTAAATAAAGCATATTCTGTATTAAGGCAGGAAGGGTTTCTTAGTATAGACCGACGGCGAGGCGCAGTTATTTGTATTGATGCAGATAAAATGAGAGCGTTAGAAGAAATGCGTGAAAATCTTTTGCCTGTCTTGGCAAAGGGGTGTTGTAAGAATATTACAAGAGAAGAAGTGCATGCCTTAATTGATGAGATTTTTGAAGAATATAAATAGAATAGGAGAGATACATGAAAAAGCAATACTCAAAGTGGGCATTAAAGGCTTTGAAGTTGGCAGAGGAAACTGCCAAAAAATGTAGCCATAATTATATTGGTACAGAACATATATTAGTGGGGCTTGTGGCTGTGAAGGAAAGTACAGCAGGAGAAGTTCTGGCAGAATCAGGAATTACACAGAAGAAGCTTTTAGAACTTATGGAAAAATTGGTAGCTCCATCTTCAGAGGTACTTTTAGAAGAACCTCAAGGATATACACCTAGAAGTAGAAGTGTATTGGCAAAAGCAGCAGAAGAAGCGAAAAATATGGACAGTGAGAAAATTGGCACAGAACATCTTTTAATTTCCATGTTAAAAGAAAGTGATTGTGTTGGAGCAAGACTGTTGCACACCATGGGTGTAGGTAGCCAAAAGTTGTATGCAGAACTGATGAAAATCATGGGAAGAGAAGGCACATTGGCAAAAGAAGATAAGAGTGCTACGCCTATGCTGGATCAATATGGCAGAGATTTAACAGAAATGGCAGCTAAGGGAAACTTGGATCCTGTGGTAGGGAGAGAAAAAGAAATCAATCGTATTATTCAGATTTTGAGCAGAAGAACAAAAAATAATCCTTGTTTAATTGGAGAGCCAGGGGTAGGAAAAACAGCGATTACCGAGGGACTTGCACAGAAAATTGTAAGCGGAATGGTTCCGGAAAACATGGCTGATAAACGTATTTTTGTCTTGGATTTATCCGCTATGGTGGCGGGCTCAAAATATAGAGGTGAGTTTGAGGAGAGAATCAAGCGAGTTGTTTGGGAAGCTTCTAATGATAAAAGAATCCTTTTATTTTTAGATGAGCTTCATACCCTTATTGGTGCGGGAGGTGCAGAAGGCGCTTTAGATGCGTCTAATATTTTGAAACCATCTCTTTCCAGAGGAGAAATTCAGCTTATTGGAGCAACGACCATTGAGGAATATCGTAAACATATTGAAAAAGATCCTGCGTTAGAAAGAAGATTTCAACCTGTAACAGTAGAAGAACCAACCAAGGAAGAAGCTGAAGAGATTTTAAAAGGGTTAGTACCATATTACGAAAAACATCACGGTGTAGTAATTAAGGAAAGTGCAGTAAAGGCTGCAGTTGAAATGGGAGTGCGCTATATTAATGATAGATTTCTTCCAGATAAAGCCTTGGATTTGTTAGATGAAGCTTGCGCAACAGTACAAATTTCTGGTTATAAGGTTCCAGATGGACTTATGGAAGCAGAACTTCGTTTAAAAGACATTCGTGAGGAAAAAGAAGAAGCGTTAAAAAGTCAAGATTTTATTTTTGCAGCCAAACTTCAAGAAGAGCAAAAAGAAGCAGAAGAAACGGTAGAAAATGCAAGAAAACGTTTTGAAAGACAATGTAAAAATAAAAAATTGTTTGTTACAGAGGATGAGATTGCTCTGGTAGTTGCTCAGTGGACGAAAATACCAGTGAAAAAGCTTACAGAAGGAGAGTCAAAGCGACTAGCAAAATTGGAAAATCAGCTTCATAAGCGTGTAATTGGACAGGATGAGGCCGTTACAGCTGTTGCAAAAGCAATTAAGAGAGGTAGAGTGGGATTAAAAGATCCAAAACGGCCTATTGGTTCATTTCTTTTGTTAGGTCCTACTGGTGTGGGAAAAACGGAACTTTCTAAGGCTTTGGCAGAAGCGGTTTTTGGAAGCGAAGATGCAATGATTCGTGTAGATATGTCAGAGTACATGGAAAAACATAGTGTTTCCAAACTGATTGGTTCACCGCCAGGATATGTGGGATACGAAGAAGGTGGACAGTTAAGTGAAAAGATAAGACGAAATCCTTATAGTGTGCTATTGTTTGATGAGATTGAAAAGGCTCATCCAGATGTGTTTAATCTTCTTTTGCAGGTGTTAGATGATGGACATATTACCGATGCGCAGGGAAGAAAAGTAGATTTTAAGGAAACTATTATCATTATGACTTCTAATGCAGGTGCACAGGCTATTGTAGAACCAAAAAAATTGGGATTCGGAACAGTAGATGATGCCCAGGCAGATTATAAGAAAATGAAAGAAAGTGTGATGGAAGAAGTAAAGAGACTCTTTAAACCGGAGTTTTTAAACCGCATTGATGATATTATTGTATTCCATACTTTAAATAAAGAAGAAATAAAGAAAATTGTGGGAATTCTTTTAAAGGATTTTGTAAAACGTTGTAAAAATCAATTGAATATTGATGTGAAAATTCGAGAAAATGTAAAAGAATTTATTGGAAAAGAAGGATTTGATCCTAAATATGGTGCACGTCCTTTAAAAAGAGCAATTCAAAATAAAATCGAAGATACAATGGCAGAAGAAATTCTAGAAGGCAGGATAAAAGCAGGAGATTGTGTTACCATTGCTCTGTCCAAAGAAAAGGTGAATTTTATTATAAATGTACAAAATAACTAGCAAAAAAAATATAGATATGGTAATATTGTTATACCAATACAAGATGCCTAATAGGCAAGAAAAAAAGTCTGAAAAGACGGAACAATGAAAGACACAAGTGGGAGGACATAACTATGCCAGTAGTAAAAGAATTAATTCGTACAGAAGAAAATGGTAAAATCAGCTTTGGTAACTATGAGTTAGCGCAGAAGTCAAAGGTATCCGACTTTGAGTACGATGGGGATATATACAAAGTAAAAACCTATAAGGAAATTACAAAACTGGAAAGAAATGGTATGTTTGTATATGAATCTGTACCGGGTACAACAGTTTTAGAGTTAGAAGAAAAAGAAGATAAGATGTGCTTTACAGTAGAAGGACCTCAAGATGCTCAAATTACTGTAGAAATGGAAGAAGATGCTGAATATAAGATTGTAATTGATGGAGAAGAAGCAGGACAGATGAAAACAAATCTGGGAGGGAAACTGTCTTTCAGTGTGGAACTGGAGCAGGCAGAGCAGGTAGCCGTACAGATTGAGAGAATTTAAGTATTAGATAGCAAAGTATAAGTAAAATAGGCTGTCGCACTAAGCAGTATTCGAAATAGATGGAATATTCGGATATGTACTTAATGTGGCAGCCTCGTTTCATTAAAAAAGAAAGGAAAAAAATGGCAAAAGGGAAGAAAATATTATTTTTCTGTCAGAATTGTGGATATGAATCTCCTAAGTGGCTGGGACAGTGTCCTGGATGTAAAGAATGGAATTCTTTTGTGGAGGAGACAGTTTCTGTAGCAACAAAAGGAAAATCAGCATCTATTTCCAATAATTCTGGAGGAAAGAAAAATGAGCCAGTCATTCTTGCAGATATTTCTATGCAAGAAAATGATAGAATTAAAACAGAAATAGAGGAATTGGATAGAGTATTAGGAGGTGGTATTGTTCCAGGGTCTATGGTTCTTGTGGGAGGTGACCCGGGTATTGGAAAATCAACACTACTTCTGCAAGTGTGCAGACAGCTTACCAAGAGTGGTCATAAGGTTCTATATGTTTCAGGAGAAGAATCTTTGGGACAGATAAAGCTTAGGGCAAAGAGAATAGGAGAATTTAATGAGAATTTGCTACTTTTGTGTGAGACAAATTTAGAAAATATTCGTAGCGTTATTGAAAGAGTGAAGCCGGAAATGGTAGTAATTGATTCCATTCAAACTATGTACAATGAAGAAATTTCTTCTGCGCCTGGTAGTGTTTCTCAAGTTAGGGAGTCCACAGGAGTTCTTATGCAGGTCGCAAAGGGAATGGGAATTTCTGTTTTTATAGTAGGACATGTTACCAAGGATGGAAGTGTGGCAGGTCCCAGAGTGTTGGAACATATGGTGGATACAGTATTGTATTTTGAAGGAGACAGACAAGTTATTTATCGGATTTTAAGAGGTGTGAAGAATCGTTTTGGCTCAACCAATGAAATCGGTGTCTTTGAAATGAGGGAAAAAGGGTTGCTGGAAGTAAAAAATCCTTCTCAGGTTATGCTAAATGGTAGACCTACAGAAGCTTCCGGTACAGCAGTTGTTTGTTCAATAGAAGGTACACGCCCTATTTTAATTGAAATACAGGCACTAGTTACCAGAACAAATTTTGGTTTGCCGAGACGAACTTCTGTGGGAATTGACTATAACCGTGTGAATTTGCTTATGGCAGTTTTGGAAAAGAGAGTAGGAATGCATTTGGGAGATTGCGATGCTTATGTTAATTTGGCAGGAGGCATGAAGCTTGGAGAGCCGGCCATTGATTTAGGTATTATTCTTGCAATTGTATCAAGTTATAAAAATCAAGTGATTGATGAGCAGACACTGATTTTTGGTGAGGTGGGACTTTCAGGGGAAGTGCGCGGTGTCAGCATGGCCGAAAGCAGAGTAAGAGAAGCCGAAAAACTTGGATTTTCTTCTTGTATTATGCCTAAGGCGAATGTAGAAAGTTTACAGGGGAAATATAACATTAAACTTATTGGTGTTGGAAACATTAAAGAAGCGATGAATTACATTTAAGATGTAAATTTATACAAAATTTTTTTGTTATAGGAAAACTATTTTTACTTTATTTCTCGGAAAAAATGGTGTATTATACTTTAGTAAATGAAATGGATTCCAGTATTACAGGAGGAATAGAAAATGGTAAAAGCCGTAGTAGGAGCGAATTGGGGAGACGAAGGCAAAGGTAAAATTACAGACATGCTAGCAAAAGAAGCAGATATCGTAGTGAGATTTCAAGGTGGAGCAAATGCTGGACATACAATTGTAAATAATTATGGGAAATTTGCACTGCACAGTCTGCCATCAGGTGTATTTAATGAGCGTACAACAAGTATTATTGGGAATGGTGTGGCGTTGAATATACCAGTTTTGTTTCATGAACTTCAGTCAATCGTAGATCAGGGAGTTCCTATGCCTGATATTAAAATATCAGATAGAGCGCAGATTGTAATGTCTTATCATATTAAATTTGATGAATATGAGGAAGAAAGATTGGCAGGAAAATCTTTTGGTTCTACTAAATCCGGAATTGCACCATTTTATTCTGATAAATTTGCAAAAATTGGTTTTCAGGTTAGTGAACTTTTTGAAGATGAAGCAGTTCTTATGGAAAAGGCAGAGAATATTTGTCAGAAAAAGAATGTAGATTTAGAGTATTTATATCATAAACCACTTTTAAATCCAGTAGATATTGTGAAAGAATTAAAAGAATACAAAGAAATGATTGCGCCTTATGTATGCGATGTTTCTTTACTTCTATGGAATGCGTTAAAAGACGGGAAAGAAATTTTATTGGAGGGACAGTTGGGTTCTTTAAAAGATCCGGACCATGGAATTTATCCTATGGTAACATCATCTTCTACATTAGCAGCTTATGGTGCAGTAGGAGCCGGAATACCTCCTTATGAAATAAAGAAAATTATTACTGTATGTAAGGCATATTCCAGTGCAGTAGGAGCCGGTGCTTTTGTATCTGAAATTTTTGGAGAGGAAGCAGACGAATTAAGACGTAGAGGTGGTGATGGCGGAGAGTACGGTGCTACCACAGGACGTCCAAGACGTATGGGCTGGTTTGACTGTGTGGCATCGAAATATGGATGTCGTATTCAGGGGACTACCGATGTGGCTTTTACAGTACTTGATGTTTTAGGATATTTGAAAGAAATTCCAGTTTGTGTGGCGTATGATATTGACGGAGAAATTACAACAGAATTTCCTACAACAGGTCTTCTGGAGAAAGCAAAACCAGTAATCGAAGTGTTGCCAGGTTGGAACTGTGATATTCGAGGGATAAAAAAATACGAAGATTTGCCAGAAAACTGTCGTAAATATATTGAATTTGTAGAAGAAAAAATAGGTTTTCCAATTACAATGGTTTCCAATGGACCGGGACGTGAAGATATTATTTATAGATAGGAAAAACAGGGGCTGTTGGGAAATGATAGCTCTAAATAGGGGCAGATGTAACTCGTGGGAGTTACATCTGCCCCTAAAATTTTCTTTGATAAACTTACTACATCAAAGGATGATTGGGTCTGTGTTTTATTTTGCGTAGTTGTCAAAATATCCCTGGATGTAGATAATTGGAGTTCCCTTATCACCGGAACCAGAAGTTAAGTCAGCCAGAGAACCTAAAAGATCAGTAAGACGTCTTGGTGTAGTACCCTGTGTTACCATAGTGCCTTTTAAGCTGGCAGCTTTTTCATCTTTTTCTGTAATATAATTTTTAATAGCATCTTTCAATTCATTGCCAGATAGACTAGCAAAATCATTATCAGCCAGATATTTTAATTTTACTTCGTTTGGAGTACCTTCCAGACCTGCAGTATAAGCTGGAGATACAACTGGATCAGCTAATTCCCAGATTTTTCCTACTGGATCTTTAAATGCGCCATCACCGTATACCATAACTTCTACATTTTTACCTGTTTTTTCCAGTATAGAATTGTGGATAGCGTTAACAACTTCTTCGCATTTAATTGGGAATAGTTTGATAGTATCCTCTGTTGCTTTGTTGGAACCTAAAAGTCCATAAGCATCATTATAACCGCTGCCATTGATACTTTTTGTCATAATATCATCAAGAGCATATACTTTTTCAGCACCATTAGCTTTTAAAATACGTTTTGTTCTCTGACGAGTATGGATGTCACAAGTAAGAACATTCTTAGTATAGGAAAGAATTGCTTTTGGATTATTTGCAAAAATAATTTCTACTTCAGCGCCGGCTTCCTGAATAAGTTGTTTGTAATATTCTACATAGTCAACACCTGTGAAAACGTGTTTTTCATAACCAAATAATTCTCTGTATTTTTCTTCTGTTAAAACATCAGACCATGGATTAACATTTTTTTCATCCATAACATCTAAGTCAATCAGGTGATTTCCTACTTCATCAGATGGATAGCTTAACATGAGTACGATTTTTTTACAACCCATAGCAATACCTTTTAAACAGATGGAAAAACGATTACGACTTAAAATAGGGAAAATTACACCGACTGTATCATCACCAAATTTTTCTTTTACATCAACTGCAATATCTTTTACGTTTGCATAGTTGCCTTGAGCTCTGGCAACAACTGCTTCTGTAACAGCAATTACGTCTTTATCTTGAATTTCAAAGTTGGCACTTTCAGATGCTTTTAATACACAATCAACTACGATTTCAGGAAGGTTGTCTCCTTCACGGATAATCGGTGCACGAACACCTCTTGATATTGTTCCAACCATGCGGTCTATATTTTTCATAATTTATGTACCTCCATTGGTTTCTTGCAAATTTGCGGGCAAAATTGCCACCTACTTTATAATACGTTGAAATTACGCTGTATGCAAGGGAAATATACACATTTTCTGAAAAAATATGAAAAAATTCAGCTATTTTTCCTGTTCTTTTAAGTTTCGGATATGCATATATACTGTATTTTTTGAAATTTGTAAAAGTGAGGCTACTTTTACAACGGCATCTTTCATATTGAAAATACCTCGGTGGTATAATTGATTGATGATTTCCTTGTTTCGATTTTGTAGTGAAATAGTAGAATCGAGAAATACTTGCTGTTGAGTTTTTCGTAAAACGTTTTCAATTAGTTCATCAGTATTATCAGCAAAATTTTCTGTGGCAGAATTATTTGTAACAAGGACATGGGGGAGTTCTGGCTGAAATTTTGCAAGCAAAGAGGAAAGAGGGATGTCTGTATAAAAGTTGATACAGATAAGACCAATAATACGATCTTTTTCACCAGTAATAGGAATGGTGCAAGATCGTAGAGGAACCCCTTTTTTTGAATGATTCATATAGCAGGCTGCAAAGGGGGATTGGTCTTTTTTTAGTTGGCTGAGCATAGAAAGGGCTAAATCGGTAATTGGTGCTCCATTTTTTCTACCAGAATAGTGTCCGTTGACATTTTCAATAACAGAATGCTGAAGATTTTCTAGACTGTGGAGAATAATTTCATATCCTTCTCCAAGATAGTCACCTAGTCCTAAAATCATTTTTTTGTAAGAATTTAAAATAAGATGTTCTGTTTTCGTAAGTTTTATATAAGGTTTTTCGTTTGACATAATGCTCTCCCTGAGATTTTATTATTAATTAAACTTATTATATTTTGAATTCTAATTTTATGCAAGGCGAGATAAAACTAGAGAATGAAAAAAAGTTCATTGAAATATATTTACTAAAATATTGTTTAGTGATATGATGGGATAAATAAAAAGTTTAAAGGAGATGGATTTTATGTTAAAAACAATTTATACAGCAAAGGCGCCTGCAGCAATTGGCCCATATTCTCAAGCAGTGGTATGTGGAAATATGCTCTTTACTTCTGGTCAAATTCCAGTTGTTCCTGAAACAGGAGAAATTGCAGGGGAAACAATTTCCGAACAGGCAGAACAGGTTATGAAAAATATTGGAGCTGTTTTAGAAGAGGCAGGAACAAGTTTTGAAAATGCAGTGAAAACAACCTGTTTTTTGGCAGATATGGGAGATTTTCAAGTTTTCAACGAAGTTTATGCGAAATATTTTGTGAATAAACCTGCACGTTCTTGTGTTGCAGTAAAAACACTTCCTAAGAATGTATTATGTGAAGTGGAAGTTATTGCGCAACTGTAAGGTGTATGTAGAAAGAGGTAGCAATGTCAGAAAATAGTTTTGATTTTGATACTGTCATAGACAGACGCGGGACAAATTGTGGAAAATGGGATACCATGGATCAGAAATATGGAACAACAGATCTTATTCATCTTGGTGTTGCTGATATGGATTTTCCTTCCCCCAAGCCGATTTGTGATGTGGTACATCAATGTGCAGACCATGGGATTTTTGGATATACAGATTTAGGGGATGATTTCTATGAGAGTTTTATATCATGGGAAAAAAGAATGCACAATGTGAATGTGAAAAGAGAAGAAATTGTATTTTGTCCTCGTATTAATATTTCCGCAGGTCTTTGTGTAGGAGCATTTACAAAAGAGGGGGAAGAAGTAATGCTTCATACCCCGGCTTATGGTCCTTTATATGAGGCAATTTCAAAAAATGGTAGAGCAGTAATAAAATGCGGATTAAAATCTCAAAATGGAAAGTATACCATGGATTTAGAAAAAATGGAGCAACAGATAACAGACAAAACAAAGATGTTGCTGTTGTGTAGTCCTCATAATCCAGTAGGTCGTGTTTGGACAAAAGAAGAGTTGGAAGCAGTAGGTGAATTTTGCATAAAACATAAGTTGTTTTTGTTTGTAGATGAAATTCATGGAGATATTACGGCATCAGGTGTAGAATTTGTATCTGCCTTATCCTTATCAGAAGAAGTGCGTAAAAGGTTGATTGTAGCGTCATCACCTACAAAAACTTTTAATATTCCAGGATTTATTTTATCCTATCTCATTATTCCAAATGAGGAGTATAGAAATGTGATAAAAAGGGAAATTGACAGAGTAGGTATGCACAATCCCACAATTTTTTCAGCTGCAGTGGTAGGCTGTGCATATGAACAGTGTGAGGAATGGTATAGGGCAATGCTTTCCTATATTAATGAGAATGATCAATTTACCAGAGAATATTTTGCAAAAAAAATGCCAGAATTTTATATTTATCCAAGAGAAGGTACTTATCTTTTGTGGATGGATTATAAAAAGCTGGGATGCGAAGAAGAAGACCTGGAAAGATGGTTTTTAGAGAAAGCCAAGGTCAGTGTGTATATGGGAACGGTATTTCAGGAAGAAGGCAGAGGATGCATTCGTGTGAATATAGCAAGTCCTAGAAAATTGTTGGAAGAGGCATATGACAGAATGTATGCTGCATATACAGAAATAAAGAAATGATAAAAGCAGGCTGTTACAGAGACGGATATCAGAATAAATTTTGAGACCGTTTATGTAATGGCCCTTTTACGTTTTTGTGGCAGAATGTATGAAGTATATGTTAAAATTATAATGCTACTGTAGTTTATTAGAAGCGTGAAGATACAGGAGGAAAACACTTGAAGAATTTAAAGATACCAAACAGTGAATTGGAAGCATCAAAAATTGCGCTGGGATGTATGCGAATTACGGAACTAAAAGAAATAGATGAAGTAAGAGATTTGATAGATATAGCTATGGAGCATGGAATTAATTTTTTTGATCATGCAGATATTTATGGAAAAGGTGAATCAGAGCATATTTTCGGGAAAGCTATAGATGGAATTGCAAGGGAAAAAATGATTATTCAGACAAAATGTGGAATTTGTCCTGGTGTATGCTATGATTTTTCTAAGGAACATATTTTGAAATCTGTAGAGCAAAGTTTAAAACGATTGAATATGGATTATATAGATGTGTTGTTATTGCATCGTCCAGATAGTTTGATGGAACCAGAAGAGGTTGCAGAGGCTTTTGATCTTTTAGAAAAAGAAGGGAAAGTGCGATATTTTGGAGTGAGCAATCAAAATTCCATGCAGATGGAATTACTTCAGAGGTATTGCAGTCAGAAGCTTATAATTAATCAGCTTCAATTTAGCATTGCCCATTGTGATATAATAGATTCTGGATTTAATGTGAATGTTCATAAAGATGAGGGATGTGTTAGAGACGGAAGTATTTTGGAATATTGCAGGTTGAAAGAAATTACCATTCAGGCATGGTCTCCGTTCCAGTATGGATTTTTTGAAGGTGTATTCATTGGAAATGAGAAATTTCCAGAGTTAAATAAACTTCTTAATGAATTAGCAGAGAAATACCATGTATCAAATAATGCCATTGCTATTGCGTGGATTTTGAGGCATCCAGCCGGAATTCAAGCAATTGTGGGAAGTACAAAAAAACAAAGAATTGCAGAGATTTGTAAAGCTAGTGAAATAAAATTGACAAGAGAAGAATGGTATGCTCTTTATATGGCAGCAGGAAAAAAATTACCTTAGATTTATGGACAAGGATAATAAAAAAGGAAAAATCAGGTGAAAATAATAATAGAGGGAGAAATGTGTATGAGTGAAGAAAAAATCTTTAAATTAGAATCACCATATCAGCCTACGGGAGATCAGCCACAAGCCATAGACCAGCTTGTGAAGGGGTTTAAAGAAGGTAATCAATGCCAGACTTTACTAGGTGTTACAGGGTCTGGGAAGACTTTTACAATGGCAAATATTATTGCACAGTTAAATAAGCCAACTCTTATTATTGCACATAATAAAACACTGGCGGCCCAACTTTATGGGGAATTTAAAGAATTTTTTCCAAATAATGCGGTGGAATATTTTGTATCTTACTATGATTATTATCAACCGGAAGCCTATGTTCCATCTTCGGATACTTATATCGCAAAAGATTCGTCTGTTAATGATGAAATAGACAAATTACGTCTTTCTGCTACATCTTCTCTTAGTGAGCGAAAAGATGTGATTATTGTTTCTAGTGTATCTTGTATATATGGCATTGGTAGTCCAGATGATTATCAGAACATGATTATTTCTCTGCGTCCTGGAATGGAAAAAGATAGGGATGAAGTTATTCGGGAATTGATTGATATTCAATATGATCGTAATGAAATGGATTTTCGCCGAGGAACATTTCGTGTTCGGGGAGATGTTCTAGAAATATTTCCGGCAGATTATTCGGAAACTGCAGTACGAGTAGAATTTTTCGGAGATGAAATTGAACGTATTACAGAAATTGATATTTTAACAGGAGAGATAAAACATGCATTAAATCATATTGCTATTTTTCCAGCTTCACATTACGTTGTGCCCATTGAAAAGATACGTAAGGCAGCTGTTGCAATAGAAGAGGAATTAAAAGAGCGTGTAGATTATTTTAAAGGAGAAGATAAACTTTTAGAGGCACAGAGAATTTCTGAAAGAACAAATTTTGATATTGAGATGTTAAAGGAAACTGGATTTTGCTCTGGAGTAGAAAATTATTCCAGACATTTATCAGGCTTAAAGCCAGGGCAGCCTCCTTATACGTTAATTGATTATTTTGGAGATGACTTTCTTATTATTATAGATGAATCTCATAAAACCATTCCTCAGATAAGAGGAATGTATGCGGGAGATCAGGCTAGAAAGCAAACTTTAGTGGATTATGGTTTTCGTTTACCTTCTGCAAAGGATAACAGACCTTTAAATTTTGAAGAATTTGAAGGGAAAATTGACCAGATTTTATTTGTTTCTGCAACACCGGGAGAATATGAAGAAAGTCATGAGATGCTTCGAGGAGAGCAAATTATTCGTCCTACAGGCCTTTTAGATCCAGAGGTAGAAGTACGTCCAGTAGAAGGACAAATTGATGATTTGATTGGAGAAGTTAATAAAGAAATTAAAAAGAAAAATAAAGTTCTTATTACAACACTTACAAAACGTATGGCAGAGGACTTAACAGAATATATGAAGGAGTTAGGCATACGTGTAAGATATCTTCATTCAGATATTGATACTTTGGAGAGAACGCAGATTATTCGTGATATGCGTTTAGATGTGTTTGATGTATTAGTAGGAATTAATTTATTAAGAGAAGGTCTTGACATTCCAGAGATTACTTTAGTTGCTATTTTAGATGCAGATAAAGAAGGATTTTTGCGTTCAGAGGTATCTCTTATTCAGACTATAGGACGTGCCGCCCGAAATGCAGAGGGTAGAGTTATTATGTATGCAGATACTATGACAGATTCCATGAAAATTGCTATTGACGAAACCCTGAGGAGAAGAGCATTACAGCAAAAATATAATGAAGAACATGGAATTACACCAAAAACCATTAAAAAAGCAGTACGTGATCTGATTAGCATTTCAAAAGCAGTAGCAGAAACAGAGGAAAAATTAGAAAAAGATCCAGAAAGTATGAGCCGAAAAGAACTTGAAAATCTTATTAAAAAAGTTCAAAAACAAATGCAGACAGCAGCAGCCGATTTGAATTTTGAGATGGCGGCTTCTTTACGTGATAAAATGCTAGAATTAAAAAGAAATTTAGAAGAGCTAGATAATTAAGTGTGCATTTTTTAAGTAATATAGAAATTTCTAAAATAATTATAAAGCTCTTGACAAATAAAACTACTGGTGCTATCTTAAGAGCATAGATATTAGCACTCCACTACAATGAGTGCTAACAATAAAAAGAAAGGAGCGAGATATGGAATTAGTGACTGAGTTGGATGAAAGAAAACGTAAAATTCTAAAAGCCATTATTCAGACATATTTGGAGACTGGTGAGCCAGTTGGATCAAGGACAATTTCTAAATACACGGATTTGAATCTTAGCTCCGCAACAATTCGAAATGAGATGTCGGACTTAGAGGAATTAGGATATATTGTCCAGCCGTACACGTCTGCCGGCCGCATACCTTCCGATTTAGGATATCGACTTTATGTAGATGAGCTAATGAAAGAAAAGGAACAGGAAGTGGCAGAGATTAAGGATCTGATGATAGAAAAAACAGATAAGATGGAAAAAGTTTTAAAGCAGGTAGCAAAAGTGCTTGCTTCTAATACGAATTATGCCACTATGATTACGGGACCAGCTTATCATAGGAATAAAGTGAAATTTATCCAGCTTTCTAAAGTCAGTGAAAAACAGTTGTTGACTGTAGTAGTAGTGGAAGGAAATATTGTGAAAAATCATATTATTGACCTTCAAGAAGCAATGGATGAGGAAACTATTTTAAAACTAAATCTGTTGTTGAATACACAGCTAAATGGCTTATCCATTGAAGAAATAAATCTGGCAATGATTTCTCACTTAAAAGAACAAGCAGGCATACACAGTGCTGTGGTTGGAAGCGTTATTGATGCAGTTGCCGAGGCTATTGCACCAGACGAAGAGGATATGGAGATTTATACTAGTGGAGCTACGAATATTTTTAAATATCCGGAATTAGCAGATACCACAAAAGCAAGTGAGCTGATTTCTACTTTTGAAGAAAAACAAGCTTTAGCAGAATTTGCCAAGGAAACTATGGAAGCAGATCATGGAAAGGAAAATACAGGGATTCAAATTTATATTGGAGATGAAAGCCCTGTGCAGACTATGAAAGACTGCAGCGTTGTAACTGCCACCTATGATTTAGGAGGTGGTATGCAGGGAACGATTGGTATCATAGGACCTAAGCGAATGGATTACGAAAATGTAGTGGATAATCTGAAAACTTTAAAAAATCAGTTAGATTATATATTTAAGAAAACGTAGAAAGGCGGTAAGAGATTCGTGTCAGAAGAAAAAAAGGAATATAATACAATAGAAGAAGATGAAATTTCTCAAAATGAAACAGAAGAAATTTTAGAAGAAGATGATGTGAAATTAGCAGAGGAAACTGTTTCAGATACAGATGAGATAGTAGAAGAAGAACAGACAGCAGAAGAAAAAACAGCAGAGAAAAAAAGTCTGTTTGGAAAAAAGAAAAAAGACAAAAAAGATGAAAAGATAGAAGAATTAACCGATATGGTGAAACGTCAGATGGCAGAGTTTGACAACTTTAGGAAACGGACAGAAAAAGAAAAAGCTTCCATGTATCAAATTGGAGCGAAAGAAATTGTTGAAAAAATTCTTCCAGTTGTTGATAACTTTGAAAGAGGTCTGGCAATGATACCGGAAAATGAAAAAGAAAATCCTGTAGCTACAGGTATGGCGCAGATTTACAAACAGCTTATGGCAGCTTTTGATGAAATGGGAGTTAAAGCAATTGAAGCTGTGGGGCAGGAATTTAATCCGGATTTTCATAATGCAGTTATGCATGTGGAAGATGAAGAAGTGGAAGAGAACATAGTCGTGGAAGAATTCCAGAAAGGATATTTGTATAAAGATTGTGTTATCAGACACAGTATGGTAAAGGTTGCAAATTAGTGATATTTATCAAGCAGGAGAAATTCTGTGAGATTTTATCTTATATAAGGAAGATAACTAACAAATAAATAATAGAAGAGAAATTTAGGAGGAATATATCATGGGAAAAATTATTGGTATTGACTTAGGTACTACAAATAGTTGCGTAGGTGTAATGGAAGGTGGACAGCCAGTAGTTGTAGCAAATGCAGAAGGTGCAAGAACAACACCATCTGTCGTAGCTTTTACAAAGTCAGGAGAAAGACTGGTAGGAGAACCTGCAAAACGTCAGGCTGTTACAAATGCAGATAAAACAATTTCATCTATTAAAAGACATATGGGAACAGATTATAGAGTTACTATTGATGATAAAAAATATTCTCCACAGGAAATTTCAGCAATGATTTTACAGAAATTAAAAACAGATGCGGAAAATTATCTTGGTGAGAAAGTAACAGAAGCCGTTATCACTGTACCTGCTTATTTTAACGATGCACAACGTCAGGCAACAAAAGATGCAGGTAAGATCGCAGGTTTGGAAGTAAAACGTATTATTAATGAGCCTACAGCAGCAGCACTTGCTTATGGTCTTGATAATGAAAAAGAACAGAAAATTATGGTATACGATTTAGGTGGTGGTACTTTCGATGTTTCTATCATTGAAATTGGTGATGGTGTTATTGAAGTATTATCCACAGCAGGTGATAACCGCCTTGGTGGTGATGACTTTGACCAGAAAGTTGCAGATTACATGATTGCTGAATTTAAGAAAACAGAAGGTGTTGATTTATCAACAGATAAAATGGCTATGCAGAGAATTAAAGAAGCAGCTGAAAAAGCAAAAAAAGAACTTTCTTCTGCAACAACAACAAATATCAACCTTCCATTTATCAGCATGAATGCAAATGGACCATTACATTTTGATATGAATCTTACAAGAGCAAAATTTGATGAATTAACACATGATTTAGTAGAAAGAACAGCAGAGCCTGTAAAACGTGCTTTATCTGATGCAGGACTTGCACCTTCTGAATTAGGTCAGGTATTGTTAGTAGGTGGTTCTACACGTATTCCATCTGTACAGGATAAAGTAAAACAAATTACAGGTAAAGAGCCAAGTAAAACTTTAAATCCAGATGAATGTGTTGCTCTGGGAGCTTCTGTTCAAGGTGGTAAACTTGCAGGTGATGCAGGTGCAGGTGATATTCTTCTTCTTGATGTAACTCCATTATCTTTGTCTATTGAAACAATGGGTGGTATTGCTACAAGATTGATTGAAAGAAATACAACAATTCCTACAAAGAAAAGTCAGATTTTCTCAACAGCAGCAGATAATCAGACAGCAGTAGATATTAATGTTGTACAGGGTGAAAGACAGTTTGCAAGAGATAATAAATCTCTTGGACAGTTCCGCTTAGATGGTATTCCACCAGCAAGACGTGGAGTTCCTCAGATTGAAGTAACTTTTGATATTGATGCAAATGGTATTGTAAATGTATCTGCAAAAGACTTAGGAACAGGTAAAGAACAGCACATTACAATTACAGCAGGTTCCAATATGTCTGATGATGAGATTGATAAAGCTGTAAAAGAAGCTGCAGAATACGAAGCACAGGATAAAAAACGTAAAGAAGCAGTAGATACAAAGAATGATGCAGATGCTATGGTATTCCAGACAGAAAAAGCGCTGGAAGAAGCTGGTGATAAAATTGATGCAAACGACAAAACAGCAGTAGAAGCAGACTTAAATGCATTAAAAGATGTTCTTGCTAAATGCGCAAATGTAGATGAAATCACAGATGCACAGGTAGAAGAAATCAAAGCTGGTAAAGAAAAATTAATGCAGAGTGCACAGAAACTCTTTGCAAAAATGTATGAGCAAGCTCAGGCACAGGGCGGTGCACAGGCAGGTCCTGATATGGGAGCAGGAGCACAGGGTGGTTCCAACGAAGCATATGGCGATGATGTAGTAGATGGAGATTACAGAGAAGTTTAATCTGCAAGCGTAAAGCAGTGAAACATGGGCATGGGGTGTTTTGTGACACCTCATGTCTTATGTGTTTCAATATCTGCGGCGCACTGATTAGAGAAAGGGATAAGACGAATGGCAGATAAAAGAGATTACTATGAGGTCCTTGGAGTAGACAGGGGCGCAGATGATTCTGCAATTAAAAGTGCATATCGTAAGCTTGCCAAAAAATATCACCCTGATGTAAATCCTGGAGATAAAGAAGCCGAGAAAAAATTTAAAGAAGCAACAGAAGCTTATGGCGTTTTAAGTGATCCTCAAAAAAGAAAACAGTATGATCAGTTTGGCCATGCCGCTTTTGAACAAGGTGGCGGCGGTGCCGGAGGCGGATTTGGCGGTTTCGGAGGTTTTGGCGGCGCAGATATGGGCGATATCTTTGGTGATATTTTCGGAGACTTATTTGGCGGCGGTGGACGTAGAAGACCTAATAATGGACCGATGAAAGGTGCAAATGTTAGGGCTTCTGTTCGCATCACTTTTGAAGAAGCTGTTTTTGGATGTGAAAAAGAACTGGAATTGAATTTAAAAGATACGTGTAGTACTTGTAACGGAAGTGGAGCAAAACCGGGAACATCACCGGAAACTTGTTCCAAATGTCATGGTTCAGGTCAGGTAGTTTACACGCAACAATCTATGTTTGGTACGATTCAGAATGTACAGACTTGTCCGGAGTGTCAAGGAACTGGTAAGGTGATTAAAGAAAAATGTACACAATGTCATGGTAGTGGATTTACTTCAAGTAGAAAGAAAATCAAAGTTACCATACCAGCAGGTATTGATAATGGACAAAGTATTCGTATCAGAGAAAAAGGTGAACCGGGTGTAAACGGTGGACCAAGAGGCGATTTAATGGTGGAAGTAGTTGTTGCACGCCATCCGATTTTCCAAAGACAGGATATGAACATATTCTCAACAGCGCCGATTACTTTTGCACAGGCTGCACTTGGCGGTGAAGTACGCATTAGTACTGTTGACGGAGATGTTCTTTATGATGTGAAACCAGGTACACAGACAGATACAAAGGTTCGTTTGAAAGGAAAAGGTGTTCCATCAATTCGAAACAAAAACCTTAGAGGAGACCACTATGTAACGTTGGTGGTAGAAGTTCCTACAAAGCTTAATGAGGAAGCAAAAGAAGCTCTTCGTAAATTTGATGCAGCTTGTGGAAATCGTTCTTCTAATGGTGAAAAGAAGAAGAAATTCGGAGAAAAAATAAAAGATATATTTGAAAATTAAGAAAACAGGAGAGTTGTATTTCATTAAGAGAATGAGAATGCAACTCTCTTTTGGTTGCAATTCTTTTTTCTTTCCTCTATAATAATAAAATACGCTTATTATGTCTGTACGTATGGAAATAAGGAGAAAAATAAATGAAGTGGAAAAAATTCAGAATAAAAACGAAAACAGAAGCAGAGGATATTATTATCAGTACCCTCTATGATATTGGATTAGAAGGTGCACAGATTGAAGATAACGTACCTCTTACACCGTTGGAAAAAGAGCAGATGTTTGTAGATATTCTACCTCAGATGCAGGAAGATGACGGTATCGCATACTTAAGTTTCTTTGTAGAAGAAACAGAAGATGGTGCATTACTTATGAACGGCGAAGTTACAGGAGAAGAGGAAATCTTAAATGCAGTGAAGACAGAGCTGGATGGACTTCGTGATTTTATGGATATAGGCGAAGGTAGTATTGCAGTAGACGAAACAGAAGATATTGACTGGATTAATAATTGGAAACAATATTTTAAACAGTTTTACGTGGATGATATTTTAATTATTCCTTCCTGGGAAGAAGTAAAGGAAGAAGATAAGGATAGAATGATTATCCACATTGATCCGGGAACTGCTTTTGGAACAGGTATGCACGAAACAACTCAACTTTGTATTCGTCAGTTAAAGAAATTCGTAAGAGAAGATACAGAACTTTTAGATGTTGGTACGGGTAGTGGGATTTTGTCCATTGTAGCGTTGAAATTAGGTGCAAAACACGCAGTAGGAACAGATTTAGATCCATGTGCAGTACCAGCTGTAGAGGAAAATAAAGAAGTAAATGAAATTCCTTCACAGGATTTTGATATGATGATTGGCAATATTATTGATGACAAAGAAGTACAGAATAAAGTTGGGTATGAGAAATATGATATTGTAGTTGCTAACATTCTGGCAGATGTATTAGTGCCTCTTACACCAGTAATTGTACAACAAATGAAAAAAGGCGGGATCTATATTACTTCCGGTATTATTGATAATAAAGAAGAAACTGTAGTAGAAGCAGTAAAAGCAGCCGGTCTTGAAGTGTTAGAAGTGACTTATCAGGGTGAGTGGGTTTCCGTTACAGCCAGAAAAAATTAGGAGAAAGTTATGTATCGTTTTTTTGTAGAGCCGTCTCAGATAAAAGATAATCAGATTTGTATAAACGGAAGTGACGTAAATCATATAAAAAATGTTTTGCGCATGAAGCTGAAAGAAGAAATTTTAATTAGTAGTGGAGAAGATAAGGAATATACTTGCTATATAGAGGAAATTGGAGAAGAAGAAATTCTTGCGCATATTATGTATGTTCAAGAAGCAGGGTACGAACTTTCTTCTAAAATTTATTTGTTTCAGGGACTTCCTAAAAACGATAAAATGGAACTGATTATCCAAAAAGCAGTCGAGCTAGGTGTACATCAAATTATACCTGTAGCATCCAAAAGAGCTGTAGTAAAGCTGGATAAGAAAAAAGAGGAAAAGAAACTTACAAGGTGGCAGGCAATTTCTGAAAGTGCGGCAAAGCAGTCAAAACGAATGTATGTACCAGAAATCGCTAATGTTATGAGTTTTCAACAGGCAGTAGATTATGCAAAAGAGTTGAATGTAGTTCTTCTTCCCTATGAGTTGGCAGATGGAATAAAAAAAACAAAAGAAATTATTAGTAGAATAAAGCCGGGATCGTCAGTGGGAATTTTTATTGGACCTGAGGGCGGATTTGAGGAAAGTGAAGTCGAACTTGCAAAAGGAAAAGCCAATGCACAGGTCATTACTTTGGGAAAAAGAATTTTAAGAACAGAAACAGCGGGACTTACGGTTTTGTCTATTTTAATGTATACACTGGAGGAATAAAGATGGAAGCATATCTGGATAATTCAGCAACAACCAGATGCTACGAAGAAGTAAAAGATATTGTGGTAAAAACCATGATAGAAGATTTTGGAAATCCTTCTGCAATGCATTTAAGAGGTGTAGAAGCAGAAAATTATGTAAAAGAAGCAACAAAAGAAATTGCAAAAACATTAAAAGTGCAGGATAAAGAAATCTTTTTTACTTCAGGAGGAACAGAGTCTGATAACTGGGCCATTATTGGGATAGCTCTGGCAAAGAACAGACAGGGAAAACATATTATTACAACACCTTTTGAACATGCAGCTGTATCAGCGCCAATCCAATGGCTTTATAAGCAGGGATATGAAATAACAGAAATTCCTGTAGATGAAAAAGGAAACATTTTATTGGAAAAGCTTGCAGAGGCCATAAGAGAAGATACTATTTTAGTTTCTACAATGATGGTAAATAATGAAATAGGAGCTGTTTTGCCTATTGAGGAAATGGGAAGGTTAATTCACGAAAAAAATCCTCAGACAACTTTTCATGTTGATGCTATTCAAGCTTATGGGAAATACCGAATTTATCCAAAAAAATGGAATATTGATTTATTGTCTGTCAGCGGTCATAAAATCCATGGCCCTAAAGGGGTAGGATTTTTATATGTAAATGAAAAGACAAAAATTCAGCCGTTAATTTTAGGCGGTGGACAGCAAAAAGGAATGCGTTCCGGTACAGATAACGTACCCGGAATTGCAGGACTAGGTGTTGCTGCAAAGAGAATATATGAGCATATAGAAGAAAATGTTTCATCCATGATGGAATTAAAAAAATATTTTGCACAGGAACTTTTAAAAATTGAAAATGTGGAAATAAATGGTCCTGAAGTGGAAAAAGGAGCACCACATATTTTAAATGTGAGCTTTCTGGGAGTAAGAAGTGAAGTATTATTGCATACTCTTGAAGATAGGAATATTTATGTTTCAGCGGGAAGTGCATGTTCCAGCCATAAAAGAGCAGGAAGTGCCACTTTGACAGCACTGCGTTTAACACCAGAGCAAAAAGAATCAGCAATTCGATTTAGTTTTTGTGAGTTTACCACGAAAGAGGAAATTGATTATACACTGGAAGCATTGAGAAATGTACTTCCCATGCTTCGCAAGTATGCAAGAAAATAGAAAGGAAATTATAGAATGTATAAAGCATTTTTAATTAAATATGCAGAAATTGCAATTAAAGGAAAAAATCGATACATTTTTGAAGATGCCCTGGTAGCACAGATAAAGTATCAATTGAAAAATGTAGAAGGCAAATTTAGAATTGTAAAAGAAATGGGTCGTATTTTCATCTATACAGATGGAGAATTTGATTATGATGAAACTATTGAATCTTTAAAGAGAGTATTTGGAATTTTCAGTATTTGTCCTGCTGTTGTATTAGAAGATGAAGGGTTTGAGAAACTTTCTGAGGAAGTGACAGAATATGTAAAAAAACTGTATGGAGAGAAAACATTAACTTTTAAAGTTAATACCAGAAGAAATAAAAAAACATATCCTATGCAGTCTATGGAAATTAGTAGTGCTTTAGGTGGTGCAATTTTAGATGCCTGCCCGAATATGAAAGTAGATGTACATCATCCGGATGTATTTGTAAATGTAGAAATCAGAAATAAAATTTATTTGTATTCTGAGAATATTCCAGGACCAGGCGGTATGCCTCTTGGAACAAATGGTAGTGCAATGCTTCTTCTTTCTGGTGGTATTGACAGCCCTGTTGCAGGATATATGATTGCAAAAAGAGGTGTTACTCTTGATGCGGTATATTTTCATGCCCCGCCATATACAAGTGAAAGAGCTAAGCAGAAAGTGGTCGATTTAGCTAAATTGGTAGCAAAGTACAGTGGACCAATTCGTCTTCATGTAGTGAACTTTACCGATATTCAGTTATATATTTACGACAAGTGCCCTCATGAAGAACTGACAATTATCATGCGACGTTATATGATGAAAATTGCAGAAGAATTTGCAAAAAAAGATGGTTGTTTGGGATTAATTACGGGAGAGAGTATTGGCCAAGTAGCAAGCCAGACAATTCATAGTCTTGCTGCTACAAATGATGTATGTACTATGCCGGTATTTCGCCCTGTAATTGGTTTTGACAAGCAGGAAATTGTAGATGTAGCGTTAAAAATAAACACTTATGAAACATCAATTTTGCCCTATGAAGATTGTTGTACTATTTTTGTTGCAAAACATCCTGTTACAAAACCAAATCTGCAAATTATCAAACGTTCTGAAGAAAAACTTCAGGAAAAAATTGATGAGATGATGAAAGAAGCAGTAGAAACAGCAGAAACTATTATTTGTGAATAAAAAGAGTGAAAAAAATACAGGCTATAGAAATTCTATAGCCTGTAAAAACTTTAAACAGTATTTTAATTAAACTAAGTATGGTTTTAATACTTCTAAAATTTCGTCTAAAGCTGCATCTGCTGCATGAATGTTTAAATCGATAGATTTGGATAAATCTAAAGAAAAGATACCCATAATGGATTTTGCATCAATTACGTATCTTCCGGATACTAAATCAAAATCATAATCAAATTTTGTAATTTCATTTACAAAAGATTTAACTTTGTCGATAGAATTAAGTGAAATTTTAACTGTTTTCATTGGATAAAAATCCTCCCTTACATCAGATTTAATATTTGCTTATTACAAGCATAATGTTACCTTTTATGGTAAAAAAAGTCAATATAAAAAAGGGGAAATAAAGTACAAATTATTTGAAAACAATTCGTCAAAACGCTTAAGTTTCAGAAGGAATGAGGATAAAAGAATGAAAAAAAAAGTAGCATTGCATAATTTAGGGTGCAAAGTAAATGCTTATGAATTGGAAGCCATGCAGGAAATGTTGGAAAAATCAGGATATGAGATTGTCCCTTTTGCACCAGGTGCAGATATCTATATTATCAATACCTGTACTGTGACGAATATCGCTGACAGGAAGTCTAGACAGATGTTGCATAAGGCAAGAAAAATGAACCCTCAGGCAATTGTCATTGCAGCTGGCTGCTACGTGCAGGCACAAAAGAATATGGATCATATTGATGATTCCATTGATATTGTGTTGGGAAATAACAAAAAGCAAGATTTACTTTTTGTTTTGGAAAACTATAAAAAGGATAGTGGACAGGAAAAAGATATGATAAGTCTGGATAAACCAGTAGAATATGAAGAACTTCAGTTATCCAGTACAGGAGAACATACAAGAGCATATTTGAAAGTGCAAGATGGATGTAATCAGTTTTGTAGTTACTGCATTATCCCTTATGTAAGAGGAAGAGTAAGAAGTAGAAAAAAAGAGGAAATATTAAAAGAAGTTCTTCGATTGACTGAAAATGGGTATCAAGAATTTGTACTTACAGGAATACATTTAAGTTCTTACGGTATAGATTGTGATGATAATCTTTTAAGTTTGATTAAAGAAGTTCATGAGATTAAAGGGGTAAAGAGGATTCGTTTAGGTTCTTTAGAACCTCGTATTATAACAGAAGAATTTGCAAAAGCCTTGGGAGAGTTGCCGAAAATATGTCCACATTTTCATTTGTCTTTACAAAGTGGTTGTGATGCAACTTTAAAAAGAATGAATAGAAAATACAGCGCAGAAGAGTATTTGGAAGGTTGTAGACTTTTAAGAAAATATTTTAGAAATCCTGCACTGACTACTGATGTAATTGTAGGATTTCCACAGGAGTCTGAAGAAGAATTTGAACAGTCAAAAAAAATGATAGAAAGTGTGGAATTTTATGAAACACATATCTTTAAATATTCTAGAAGACAAGGAACACGGGCGGCAGAAATGGAAGGACAGATTGACGAAGCTGTGAAAACAGAAAGAAGTCACAAGCTACTCGAAATGGGAAAAGTGAAAAAACAAAAGTATATGGAAAGTTTTTTAGGAGAAACAGTGGAAGCTCTTTTTGAGGAAACTGCACAAATACAAGGGGAAGAATACTGGATTGGATATACAAAGGAGTACTTAAAAGTAGCTACAAAAAGTAAAGAAAATTTAGAAAATCGTATTGTTTTCGGGAAAGTGGAAAGATTTATTGAAGAAGGGATTTTTATTTGCTCAATATAATAGTTGAATTTCTAAACAAGATATATTAAAATAAGGATATAGTTGCAGTACTAGAATGATAGGTAAGGGCGTGAATTTATGGCAAATTTAGAGAACACACAATATTTTAATGTAAAAACAGACCCGGCAGTTCGTGTAAAAGAAGTATTAGATTTGGTATATAATGCTATGGCGGAGAAAGGATACAATCCGGTGAATCAGATTGTGGGTTATATTATGTCAGGTGATCCCACATATATTACCAGTTATAAGGGTGCCAGAAGCACAATTATGAAAGTTGAGCGAGATGAACTGGTGGAAGAATTGCTGAAGGAATATATTAAGAATAAATCATGGAAGCGTGATTAACTTATGAGAATTATGGGATTGGATTATGGTTCAAAAACCATAGGGGTGGCAATTAGCGATCCTCTTGGAATTACTGCACAGGGAATAGAAATTATTCGACGGGAAGAAGAGAATAAATTAAGAAAATCTTTGCGCAGAGTAGAAGAACTGGTAAAAGAATATGAAGTTTCGGAAATTGTTTTAGGATTTCCGAAACATATGAACAATACAATCGGTGAACGGGCGGAAAAATCGCTGCAGCTAAAAGAAGCACTGGAAAGAAGACTGGGCTTGCCCGTTGTAATGTGGGATGAAAGACTCACTACAGTAGAAGCCAATCGTACTTTAATGGAGACAGGAGTACGTAGAGAGAACAGAGGTAAATATGTAGATATGATAGCTGCTGTATTTATCTTACAAGGTTATTTAGATGCAAAAGCAAACCCGGGGACAGTTTGAGAAAGCCTGAACCATAGATGAGGTTTCGGCAAAAGCGAGCATGTGTCCGGGTTATGTGTATGCCTGAAAAGTGAAGAAGAAAGGACGAAAAAACATGGAAACAGTAATTTTTGATGGAGAAGACGGAACAGAATTAGAATTTGGAATTTTAGAGCAAACGAGAGTTGCTGGAATTAATTATCTTTTAGTAATTGATCCAGAAGAAAACGATGAAGAAAACGGAAGTGCGGCGTACATTTTAAAGGATATTTCAGAGGATGGCGATGAAGAAGGCTGCTATGTATTCGTAGAAGATGATACGGAATACGATGCGGTTTATAAAGTCTTTGCAGCCATGTTAGATGACATTGATTTTGAATAGGAGCGGAAATAATTGGAGGAAGAAAATTGAAAAAAAATAATAATGGAAAATTGCGTATCATTCCATTGGGCGGACTGGAACAGATTGGAATGAACATCACTGCTTTCGAATATGAGGACAGTATTATCGTAGTAGATTGCGGACTTTCTTTTCCGGAAGACGATATGCTGGGAATTGATTTAGTAATTCCAGATGTCACATATTTAAAAGAAAATATTGATAAAGTAAAGGGGTTCGTTATTACTCATGGACATGAGGATCATATAGGAGCCTTACCTTATGTTTTAAGAGAAATCAATGTACCTATTTATGCTACAAAGCTTACAGTAGGACTTATTGATAATAAATTAAAAGAGCATAACTTATTAAGAAACACAAAAAGAAAAGTGATTAAACATGGACAGTCTATTAATCTAGGCTGCTTCCGTATTGAATTTATAAAGACAAATCATAGTATCCAAGATGCATCTGCACTTGCAATTTATTCGCCGGCAGGTATTGTTATCCATACAGGTGATTTTAAAGTGGATTATACGCCGGTATTTGGAGATGCCATTGATTTACAGAGATTTGCGGAAATAGGTAAAAAAGGTGTTTTAGCGCTGATGTGTGATAGTACCAATGCAGAGAGAAAAGGTTTCACTATGTCAGAAAGAACCGTGGGAAAAACATTTGATAATATTTTTGCAGAGCATAAAAACACTAGAATTATTATTGCTACATTTGCTTCTAATGTAGACCGTGTGCAACAGATTATTAATTCGGCATATAAGTATGGCAGAAAAGTAGCTGTAGAAGGAAGAAGTATGGTTAATGTTATTGGTACTGCTGCAGAGTTGGGATATTTGCAGATACCAGATAAAACATTGATTGATATTGATCAGATTAAAAATTATCCTGATGATAAAGTTGTTTTGATCACAACAGGAAGCCAGGGAGAGTCTATGGCAGCATTATCCAGAATGGCTGCTAACATTCATAAAAAAGTTACCATTAAACCAAATGATACTATTATTTTTAGTTCTAATCCAATTCCTGGAAATGAGAAAGCAGTTTCCAGAGTGATTAATGAATTAAGCCGAAAAGGTGCTGATGTTATTTTTCAAGATGCTCATGTATCAGGACATGCGTGTCAGGAAGAAATTAAGTTAATTTATTCTCTGGTAAAACCAAAATATTCTATCCCTGTTCATGGTGAATATCGTCATTTAAAGGCTCAGGCACAGATTGCCAGCGATTTAGGGATTCCTAAGGAAAATATTTTTATTCTTTCATCAGGGGATGTTTTAGAATTGAATGAAGAAGAACCTGCAAAAGTAAAGGAAAAGGTTCGCACAGGAGCGATTCTGGTAGATGGATTAGGTGTAGGCGATGTAGGCAATATTGTATTAAGAGATAGACAACATCTAGCAGAAGATGGCATTATGATTGTGGTACTTACACTGGAAAAACGCAGTAGCAGACTTCTGGCAGGACCCGATATTGTATCAAGAGGTTTTGTTTATGTAAGAGAGTCTGAGGATTTGATGGATGAAGCAAGAATTGTAGTAGAAGACGCAATTGATGTATGTCTGGATAAGCATATTACAGATTGGGGAAAAATTAAGAATACGATTAAAGATTCTTTGGGAGATTTTCTGTGGAAACGTACAAAGAGAAACCCAATGATTTTACCAATCATTATGGAGGCATAATATGAGTTTTATTGACACCTGCACAGAGATGTTAATTTCCGCTATTAAGAACGGTAATGCTTATAAACAGTATTGTGCAGCGTTAGAGGAAATTAAAAAAACTCCGGGATTAAAGGAACAGGTAGATGAACTTCGGCGTTTGAATTATCAAATTCAAAATCAAAATAGTGATATGAACTTAGATGTAGCTTTGGAAAATCTGGATGAAAAGATTGAAAAGTTATGTAGAATAGTAGAAGTTAATCAATTTTTGGATGCAGAAATGGCATTATGTCGCCAGCTTCAGGAGATTAGTACAGCAATTCATCAGGGAATTTATCTGGATATACCGGATTTGTCATAAGTCAAGGAGAACAACATGGGAAAACAAATCAGAAAGCAGAAAAAATCATCTATAATAGCAGGAGCTTTTTTTCGATTTGCTCTTTATCTTTGTGTAGTTGTCTGCATCATTTATATAGGAAAATCAGCCTATGATTTTGGTTATGAGATTTTTAATCAGGAAACTATGGATAATGAAGAAAATGGAAGAGATGTTACTATTGTTATAAAAGAAGGAGATTCCCCATATCAGATCGGAAAAACCTTGAAAAAGAAGGGGCTGATTGGCGATCCAAAAATATTTGTAGCCCAGGAAATGCTTTCTAGCTACAAAGGAAAGCTCCAGATGGGGACTTATATTTTAAACACAAGTATGACTCCAGATGAAATGATGGAGATTATGGCAAGAGAAAATACAGAAGGACAGCCAGATCAGACAAATGTTGGAGGAAAAGCAAAAGAAGGTAGTTCTGAAATACAGGACGGTTCCAGTTCGTCACCTAAAGAGGTGGATGAGTCTTCTCAGGAAGAAGGAGGAGGAGAATCGTGATTGTAGATGAAAGAATGGTCACATATATTAATTCTCTGGATAAAGGGAATACGCCTTTTTTAAATGAATTAGAAAAAGAGGCATTGGCAAATTATGTTCCAATTATTCGCAAAGAAATGCAAAGTTTTTTAAAGGTGCTTTTACAAATAAAAGCACCTTTAAGGATTTTAGAGGTAGGAACAGCGGTAGGATTTTCTACAATTTTGATGAGCACTTATGCGCCAAAAGAATGTAAAATCGTAACGATTGAAAATTATGAAAAGAGAATCCCCATTGCAAGAGAAAATTTTAAAAAAGTTGGAAAAGAAGAACAAATTCAGCTTTTAGAAGGAGATGCGAAAGAAGTTTTAAAGAAACTTTCAGACCCCTTTGATTTTATTTTTATGGATGCAGCAAAAGGACAGTATATTAATTTTTTACCAGATGTTTTGCGTCTTTTGAAAACAGGTGGGATTTTATTGTCTGATAATGTATTGCAAGATGGTGATATTATAGAATCGCATTTTGCTGTGGAAAGACGGAATCGTACAATCTACAAACGAATGAGAGAATATTTGTATGTTCTGAAACATCATGAGTTATTAGAGACATCCATTTTACCTTTGGGAGATGGTGTTACACTTAGTATTAAGAAATAATAGGAGGATTAAAATGCTTCGGAAACCAGAATTATTAATTCCGGCAAGCAGTCTGGAAGTGTTAAAGATTGCGGTTATGTTTGGAGCAGATGCTGTTTATATTGGAGGAGAAGCTTTTGGTTTAAGAGCAAAGGCAAAAAATTTTTCCATGGAAGATATGAGAGAGGGCATTATTTTTGCACACAAACATGGAGTAAAAGTATATGTAACAGCTAATATTCTTGCACATAATGAGGATTTAGAAGGTGTGAGAGAATATTTTGAAGAATTAAGAGAAATTGCACCAGATGCGCTGATTATTTCAGACCCAGGTGTTTTTATGATAGCCAAAGAGGTATGTCCTGAAATAGAAAGACATATTAGTACACAAGCAAATAATACCAATTATGGAACATATGATTTTTGGTGGAATTTGGGAGCAAAGAGAGTAGTAAGTGCAAGAGAATTATCATTGGAAGAAATTAAGGAAATAAGACAGAGAATTCCAGAAGAGATGGAAATAGAAAGTTTTATTCATGGGGCTATGTGTATTTCTTATTCTGGTCGTTGTCTTTTATCTAATTATTTTACAGGTAGAGATGCGAATAGAGGAGCTTGTACACATCCATGCCGTTGGAAATATTCTATTGTAGAGGAAACAAGACCGGGAGAAGTGATGCCCGTTTATGAAAATGAAAGAGGCACATATATTTTCAATTCTAAGGATTTGTGCATGATAGAGCATATAGATGATATTATTGATGCAGGAATTGATAGTTTGAAAATTGAAGGAAGAATGAAAACAGCATTGTATGTGGCAACAGTTGCAAGGACTTATCGAAAAGCTATTGACGATTATTTAAAAGATCCAAACTGTTATAAGGAAAATATGCCATGGTATAAGGAACAGATTAAAAGTTGTACATACAGACAATTTACTACTGGATTTTTTTATGGAAAACCAGATGAGACCACACAGATTTATGATAACAACACCTATGAAAAAGGATATACTTATCTGGGATATGCAGAAGAAAAGAGAGAAGATGGCCTCTGTCGCATCACCCAGAGAAATAAATTCTTGCTGGGTGAAACGATTGAGATTATGAAACCAGATGGAAGAAATCTTCAGGTTACAGTAAAGGGGATTTTTGATGAAGATGGTCAGTCTATGGAAAGTGCTCCTCATCCACAGCAAACCTTGTATGTGGATTTTGGAACAGAAATAGAAGTGTATGATATTTTAAGAAGAAAGGAAGAAGCTTCTTAATTTTAAAATAGCATTTTTTTCAATACGAGATACGTAAGAGCGGCTGATATTCAGTCGCTTTGCTATTTCTCGTTGTGTCAGTTCCTTTTCTCCATAAAGACCATATCGTAGTTTAAGAATTTCGTTTTCTCGTTTTGTGAGAACTTTTGGAAGTAGTTCATATAGACGTGCAATATCTTGTTTTAAGGAATAATTTTGTACCACATCTACAGGTTCTGTTTCGATAATATCAAGCAGACTGATTTCATTGCCCTCTTTATCTGTGCCAATAGGATCATAAAGGGAGACTTCTCGATTGATTTTCTTTTTAGAGCGAAGAAGCATGAGAAGTTCATTGTCGATACAACGGGCTGCATAAGTGGAAAGCCTGCTTGCTTTTTTTTCATCAAAGGTATGGATAGCTTTAATAAGCCCGATGGTGCCAATGGATATTAAGTCGTCCATTTCCTCTGGAGCACCCTGATATTTTTTTACAATATGTGCAACCAAACGTAGGTTTCGTTCAATTAAAATGTTTTTTGCCTGTAGGCTGCCCTGTTTGTATTCCTGAAGATAATAGCTTTCTTCTTCTGAAGTCAGGGGCTTAAGAAATGTTTTCACACAAGCTTACCTCATTATAGTTTAATTATAGTTTATGTTGAGAAAATAGATTTAGTGCTTTTCCATTGTAAAATACAAAGAAATATGGTAAAGTAAACATATCAAAATTCTAAAATTCAGGCGTTTCAGCCAAATAATTCCAAATAAAAATAGCATATAGGAGGTATTATGTTTCGAAAAGTAATGTCAGCAACTATTTTGGGGGTAAGTTGTATTCCTATACAGGTAGAGGCAGATGTAAGAAATGGGCTTCCGGGTTTTTCTATGGTAGGGTATTTATCTTCCAGAGTAAAAGAAGCCCAAGAAAGAGTTTGTACAGCTCTTAAAAATTCAGGATTTTTTTTCCCGGCAAAACACATTACGGTTAATCTGTCACCAGCAGATGTAAAAAAAGATGGAACAGGATTTGATTTGCCTATTGCAGCAGTTCTTTTGTCTGCATTGGGATATTTGGATTCTTCTTGTTTAGAAAATGTGTGTATGGCAGGAGAGTTAAGTTTAAGTGGTGAAATTAAAGGAGTAAAAGGTATCTTAGCTATTGTAGACCGGGCTTTAAAAGAAGAATGTTCTTTATGTATTATTCCAAAAGACAATGAAAAGGAAGTAGAGATGATAGATGAGATTCCGATTTTGGCTGTAGAAAATCTTTGTGAGTTTGTAAAGCATGCTACTCTTGAAAACTGGGGTGCGGTAAAAAATCCATCTCAAAGTTGGAAAGAAATATTTTACGAAGGTGAGTGGGACTTTAGTGAAATTGTAGGACAGGAGACTGCAAAAGAAGCTGCAATCATAGCAGCAGCAGGTTTTCACAATCTTTTGATGATTGGTACAAAAGGTGCGGGAAAAACCATGATAGCCAAAAGTATTCCTAGTATTTTTCCCTCTTTGTCAAAAGATGAGGTGATGGAGATTTCTAGAATTTATAGTGCAGCAGGGCTGTTGTCTCAGGATAATCCGATTATGAGAAGTCGTCCTTTTCGAACACCTCACCATACAATATCACCAAAAGCTTTGGCAGGCGGGGGGCAGATTCCCAAACCCGGAGAGATTACCCTTGCTCACAAAGGAATTTTATTTTTAGATGAACTTCCAGAATTTTCCAGAAGTACCTTGGAAGTGTTAAGGCAACCTTTAGAGGAACATAGAATTGGTATTACAAGGGTTAGTGGGAACTTTCAGTTTCCGGCAGATTTTCTTTTTATTGCAGCAATGAATGCCTGTCCTTGTGGTTATTATCCTGATCGAAATAAATGTTCTTGTTCTAACACAGAAATTGAAAAATATATAGGAAAGATAAGCGGACCTATTTTAGATCGATTTGATTTGTGTACAGAAATGAAACAGGTTTCAAAAGATGAAATTTGGAAAAAGAAAAAGGGAAAAACTACAAAGGAATTGAGAAATACAGTAAAGGAAGCTCATGCTATTCAGAAAGAACGTTACAAAGGAATGGGAATATCTTTTAATGGAAGGCTTAATGGAAAAGAAATTGAAAAATATTGTGAAGTTAGCTTAGAAGGAGAAAAACTTTTAAAATTGGCCTATGAAAAAATGCATTTAAGTGTTCGCGCTTATCATAAAATCTTAAAAACAGCAAGAACCATTGCTGATTTAGAAAAAACTGAAAAAATCGAAGTTTCACATATTAGCAAAGCCGTATCCTATCGTGCATTAGATAAAAAGGATTGGTAGGGGAGGAGAAAATGAACGAAGAAATTTGGGAGTGTAAGAAATGCGAAGAGCGATATCCAAAGCGGTTGTTGGATTATGAAAACATGCCACAAACTATTTATGTAAAAGGTAGACTTCCTTTGGAAAATACAAAAACAGTTGCAATTGTAGGAGCTCGAATATGTAGTCACTATGGCGCTTATCAGGCGTATTGGTTTGCGAAAGAATTAGCGAAGCAAGGAGTGCAAATTATTAGCGGACTGGCAAAGGGCATAGATGCAAATGCTCATAAAGGGGCATTAGATGCAGGTGGAGCTACATTTGCAGTTCTGGGTTGTGGAGTAGATGTTTGTTACCCAAAGCAAAATCAAAAAATTTATGATGAACTTATAGAAAAGGGTGGTTTATTATCGGAATTTGATAATCAAACACCCCCCTTTGCCGGTAACTTTCCTAAGCGTAATCGAATCATTAGTGGATTGGCAGATTTAGTTCTTGTGGTGGAGGCCAAGAAAAAAAGTGGCTCCTTAATTACTGCAAATTATGCTTTAGAACAGGGGAAGACAGTGTTTGCTATTCCAGGTAGAGTTGGTGATGCTTTAAGTGAAGGGTGCAATCTGTTGATTGCAGATGGTGCAGGAATTGCATATTCTGTGGAAAGTATTTTATCAGAACTTCAGATTTCGCCGGAAAAGAAAGATAATTTGCCTCACAAATCAAAGATATGGCTTGCAAGCCATGAAGAAATGGTGTATAGTTGTCTGGGTTTACAGCCTAAAAATATAGAAGAAATCTTTCAAGAAGTTCCTTTGAAATTAGGAGAAATTATGGAGATTTTATTGAAGTTAGAGTTGGAAGGGCTTATTATGGAGCCTGTAAAAAATTATTATACCAAAACAGGAGGTTGACATGGCGAAATATCTAGTGATTGTGGAGTCACCAGCAAAAGTAAAAACAATTAAAAAATTTCTTGGCTCAAATTACGAAGTAATGGCATCCAATGGACATGTGAGAGATTTGCCAAAAAGTCAGCTTGGAATTGATGTAGACAATGACTTTGAACCTAAATATATAACAATTCGGGGAAAGGGTGATATTCTGGCAGCACTTCGAAAAGCTGCAAAAAAAGCAGATAAAGTTTATTTGGCAACTGACCCTGACCGCGAAGGAGAAGCAATTTCATGGCATCTTTCAAACTCACTAAAGCTTGATGAGAAAAAAATGCGTCGTATTACTTTTAATGAAATTACCAAGACTGCAGTAAAAGCTTCTATTAAAGAAGCGAGAGATATTAATATGGATTTGGTAGATGAACAACAGACACGTCGTATTTTAGACCGTATGGTAGGATATAAGATTAGTCCCGTATTATGGGCAAAAGTAAAGAGAGGATTAAGTGCAGGAAGAGTTCAATCTGTAACATTGCGAATTATTGGTGATAGAGAAGATGAAATTAATAATTTTATACCAGAAGAATACTGGACGTTAGATGCGGAATTTGCAGTAGAAGGAGAAAAGAAGCCATTAATAGCTAAGTTCTATGGAAATAAAAATAAGAAAATAAATATTCATTCCAAAGAGGAAATGGATCAGATTCTTCATGAATTAAAAGATGTACAATATCATGTTTCGGAAGTAAAAAAAGGAGAGCGTAGCAAAAAGGCGCCATTGCCATTTACGACTAGTACACTTCAACAGGAAGCGTCAAAGGTTCTTAATTTTTCTACACAAAAGACTATGCGTTTGGCACAGCAGTTATATGAAGGTGTTGATGTAAAAGGTAGTGGAACCATTGGTATTATCACTTATTTACGTACAGATTCTACACGTATTTCGGAAGAAGCAGATTGTGCAGCTAGAAAATATATTGAAGCAGAATTCGGAGCAGACTATTTGGCAACTGCAGAAAAAAAAGAGGATAATAAGAAAAAAATCCAAGATGCCCATGAGGCTATCCGTCCTACAGATATTACTCGAACACCATTGTCTTTGAAGGAGTCTCTTTCTCGTGATCAGTATCGTTTATACCAGCTGATATGGAAGCGTTTTGCTGCTAGTAGAATGCAACAGGCAAAATATGAAACGATTTCTGTAAAAATACAAGGTGGAGAATATTATTTTACTGTAGCGGCGTCAAAACTTAAATTTGAAGGTTTTATGGCTGTGTATACACAGGACGATGACACCAAATCGGAAAATCAATTTTTAATTAAGAGTTTAGATGAAAATACAAAACTTCAGTTTAATAGTTTTAAAGAGCAACAACATTTTACACAACCTCCGGCACACTACACAGAGGCGGCATTAGTAAAGGCATTAGAAGAAAAAGGAATCGGAAGACCAAGTACTTATGCACCTACAATTACTACAATTATCGCAAGACGATATGTTGCGAAAGAAAATAAAAATTTATATATGACAGAGCTTGGAGAAGTTGTTAATAATATTATGAAAGAAGCATTTCCTAGTATAGTAGATGTGAACTTTACAGCTACTATGGAAGAACTGTTAGACTGTGTAGGTGAAGGAAAAGTACAGTGGAAAACAGTTATTCGTAATTTTTATCCTGATTTAGATGAAGCAGTTAAGACGGCAGAAAAAGAATTGGAACAGGTAAAAATAGAGGATGAAGTAACGGATGTAATTTGTGAACAGTGCGGAAGAAATATGGTTATTAAATATGGTCCTCATGGGAAGTTTCTTGCCTGTCCAGGATTTCCAGAATGTAAAAATACAAAGCCTTATTTGGAAAAGATTGGTGTACCTTGTCCGTTATGTGGAAAAGATATTGTAGTGAAAAGAAGCAAAAAGGGGCGTTTGTATTATGGATGCGAAAATAATCCAGAATGCGAATTTATGTCTTGGCAGCGTCCTTCAAAAGAAAAATGTCCTACATGCGGTGGATATATGTTAGAAAAAGGAAATAAGTTGGTTTGTGCAGATGAACATTGTGGATATGTCATGGTAAAACCTCAGAAAAATGAGGATATTTAATGAAAAATTTCAAAATTTGAAATTAACAAATTGTTAGAAAACTACTAAAAAGACTGAAAATAGTAAAACTACACATTGATTTCAGAAATATTGTATGCTAGAATAAAAAAGACAGAAGAAGTAGGCTTGTTTTGCTGATTTCCATAAGCAGAGTAGAGTTTAGGTGAAAACAGGGAAAGAAGAGAAAGGAGGTTCACCATGAGCGTACAATTATTAGATAAAACCAGAAAAATAAATAAACTTCTTCACAATAATCATGCTTCAAAAGTTCTTTTTAATGATATCTGTGAAGTCATGGTAGAAACACTGGATTCCAACATTTTAGTAATGAGTAAAAAAGGAAAAGTATTAGGTGTGGGTAATTGTCCAGGAGTGGATAGAATTACAGAGTTGATTGATAGTGAAGTAGGCGGATATATAGATAATCTTTTAAATGAAAGATTATTAGGTGTATTGTCTACGAAAGAGAATGTAAATTTACAAACGTTAGGATTTGAAGGTGAAGATATTAGCCGATATATGGCAATCATAAGTCCAATTGATATTGCAGGAGAACGGTTGGGGACTTTGTTTATGTATCGCAGTGCGAAACCTTATGATATTGAAGATATTATTGTTAGTGAATATGGTACAACTGTGGTAGGATTGGAAATGATGCGGTCTGTACACGAAGAAAATGCAGAGGAAAATAGAAAAATCCAAGTAGTTAAATCTGCATTTAGTACCTTGTCTTTTTCAGAATTAGAAGCAATTATTCATATTTTCGATGAACTTAATGGTGAAGAAGGAATTCTTGTGGCAAGTAAAATTGCAGATAGAGTGGGCATTACTAGATCGGTTATTGTTAATGCTCTTAGAAAGTTTGAGAGTGCCGGGGTAATAGAATCTCGTTCCTCAGGAATGAAAGGAACATATATCAAAGTATTAAATGAAGTCATTTTTGATGAATTGGAAGAAATTAAAAAACGAAAATTAGTAAAGAAATAGTGAAAAAAGGGAGCATGTCAGAATGCTCTCTTTTTTATAAAATAAATATAAAATCTATACAAAAATCAAAAATTGAAAAAACAAGAGAAAAAATGAGAAAAAAGGAGTAAATAATAGATAAGAACAGAAAAAAAGTTACTATATACAGTTGCGAAATTGGATGAAATTAACTAATATAGGACTATCGGTTAGCACTCGATAGAAATGAGTGCTAATAAACAGAAGATGGCAATTATAAAGGAGGAAATAGATATGAAGTTAGTACCATTAGGTGACAGAGTTGTATTAAAACAGTTAGTTGCAGAAGAAACAACAAAATCAGGGATTGTTTTACCAGGTCAGGCTCAGGAAAAACCACAGCAGGCAGAAGTTGTTGCTGTTGGACCAGGAGGAGTTGTAGATGGTAAAGAAGTAAAAATGGAAGTGGTAGCAGGAGATCAGGTTATCTATTCCAAATATGCAGGAACAGAAGTGAAACTTGACGGAGAAGAATATATCATTGTAAAACAGAATGATATTTTAGCTGTTGTAAAATAATTTAAAAGTGAAAGTGTAAATTTTAGGAGGAATGTCATTATGGCAAAAGAAATTAAATATGGTGGAGAAGCAAGAGCTGCATTAGAAGCTGGTGTTAATAAATTAGCAGATACAGTAAGAGTTACATTAGGACCAAAAGGAAGAAATGTTGTTTTAGATAAATCTTTTGGTGCACCATTGATTACAAATGATGGTGTTACAATTGCAAAAGAAATTGAATTAGAAGATGGCTTTGAAAATATGGGAGCACAGCTGATTAAAGAGGTTGCTGCAAAAACTAATGATGTAGCCGGAGATGGTACAACAACAGCAACAGTTTTAGCCCAGGCTATGGTACATGAAGGTATGAAAAACTTGGCAGCAGGCGCAAACCCAATTATTCTTAGAAAAGGTATGAAAAAAGCAACAGAAGCAGCAGTAAATGCAATTCAGAACATGAGCTCTAATATTGAAGGCAGAGATCAGATTGCAAGAGTTGCAGCAATTTCAGCAGGGGATGATGAAGTTGGTGAAATGGTTGCTGAAGCAATGGAAAAAGTAAGTAAAGATGGTGTTATTACTATCGAAGAATCCAAAACTATGAAAACAGAGCTGGATTTAGTAGAAGGTATGCAGTTTGACCGCGGATATATTTCTGCATATATGGCAACAGATATGGACAAAATGGAAACAGTTTTAGATGATCCATATATCTTAATTACAGATAAAAAGATCTCTAACATCCAAGACATTCTTCCAGTTTTGGAACAGATTGTAAAAACAGGCGCTAAATTGTTAATTATTGCAGAAGATATTGAGGGAGAAGCTCTTACAACTTTAATTGTAAATAAATTAAGAGGTACATTCTCTGTATGTGCAGTAAAAGCTCCAGGATATGGTGATAGAAGAAAAGAAATGTTAAAAGATATTGCTGTATTAACAAATGGTACAGTTATTTCTGATGAAATCGGATTAGAATTAAAAGATACAACTATGGAACAGTTAGGACGCGCAAAATCTGTTAAAGTTCAGAAAGAAACAACAGTTATTGTAGATGGAATGGGTGAAAAAGCAGAAATTGATGCAAGAGTTGCTCAGATTAAACACCAGATTGCAGAAACAACATCTGAATTTGATAAAGAAAAATTACAGGAAAGACTTGCGAAATTAGCAGGTGGAGTTGCTGTTATTCGTGTGGGAGCTGCAACAGAAACAGAAATGAAAGAAGCAAAACTTCGTATGGAAGATGCTTTAAATGCTACAAGAGCAGCAGTAGAAGAAGGTGTTATTGCAGGTGGTGGTTCTGCGTATATTCATGTATCTAAAGAAGTAGCGAAAGTAGTAGAGACTTTAGATGGTGATGAAAAAACAGGTGCAAAAGTTGTATTAAAAGCTTTAGAGGCACCATTATTCCATATTGCAGCAAATGCAGGATTAGAAGGTTCTGTTATTATTAATAAAGTAAGAGAATCTGAAGTAGGAACAGGATTCGATGCATTACATGAAGAATATGTGGATATGGTTAAAAAGGGTATTTTGGATCCAGCAAAAGTTACAAGAAGCGCATTACAGAATGCAACAAGTGTAGCAGGTACATTGCTTACAACAGAAGCAGTTGTTTCTACAATTAAAGAGGAAACACCAGCTATGCCAGCAGGTGCTCCAGGAATGGGAATGATGTAAGAAAATAAATTTTTTAGCCGGTGTTCAGGGTGGAACACCGGCTTTTCCTTTCTTGCAACTAAGGGGTATTTGTGATACACTATTTTAGAAAATGGAAAGCATAGGAGGAATAGAGAATGAATGACTCGTATTCAGAACTGTTAGTTAAAAAGGAACAGACTGGAAAAGATAAAGTGATTAAATTCTTGTTAATTGGAATGATTGCAGCAACTGCGGTAGTAGGTGTTGTTTTTACATTAGCATGGATTTTGACACTTGTTTTTGGTATTGTGGCATACTTTGTTTTGCCGAATTTAGATTTGGAATATGAGTATGTTTATGTAAATGGTGAATTAGATATTGATAAAATTATGGCGAAATCAAAGAGAAAACGTGTACAGTCTTTTGATTTAGCAAAGATGGAGATTATGGCACCAGTCAATTCACATAGAATGGATTATCAGAATCATAATACCAAATTAAAGGTTCTAGATTTTTCATCTGGAAATAAAGAGCATAAGGTATTTGCCATGATTATTCCAGACGAGAAAGAAATCTGTAAAGTATTACTAGAGCCAGACCAGGAATTAATTGAAAATATTCAAAAATCCTGTCCTAGAAAAGTTTTTGTGGATTGACAGTTTTGTCGTAATTTGCTATATTACTGTACTATAAATAAATTGAAGGGAGAATCAAGATGGGTAAGATTATTGGCGAAGGAATTACTTTTGATGACGTACTTTTAGTTCCTGCATATTCAGAAGTAATCCCAAATCAGGTTGAGTTATCAACATATCTGACAAAAAAAGTGAAATTGAATATTCCGATGATGAGTGCAGGTATGGATACAGTTACTGAACATCGTATGGCAATTGCCATGGCGAGACAGGGTGGTATTGGTATCATTCACAAAAATATGACAATCGAAGAGCAGGCAGAGGAAGTAGATAAGGTAAAACGTTCTGAGAATGGGGTTATTACAGATCCTTTTTACCTGTCTCCAGAACATACACTGGCAGATGCCAATGATCTCATGGCAAAATTCCGTATTTCAGGTGTACCAATTACAGAAGGTAGAAAGTTGGTAGGTATCATTACAAACCGTGACCTGAAATTTGAAGAGGATTTTTCAAGAAAAATTAAGGAATGCATGACATCAGAAGATTTAGTTACAGCACGTGAGGGTGTAACATTAGAGGAAGCCAAGAAGATTTTAGCAAAATCTAGAAAAGAAAAACTTCCAATTGTAGATGAAAACTTCAATTTAAAAGGTCTTATTACAATTAAAGATATTGAAAAACAGATTAAGTATCCATTATCTGCAAAAGACGCACAAGGACGTCTTTTATGCGGTGCTGCAGTTGGTATTACTGCAAATGTTATGGCAAGAGTGGATGCGCTTGTAAACGCAAGTGTTGACGTTATTGTTGTAGACTCTGCGCATGGACATTCTGCAAATATTTTAAAGGCAGTTCGTGAGATTAAGGAAAAATATCCAGAGTTACAACTGATTGCAGGAAACGTTGCTACGGGAGAAGCTACAAAAGCGTTAATTGAAGCGGGTGTAGATGCTGTAAAAGTAGGAATTGGGCCAGGATCTATTTGTACAACACGTGTAGTTGCAGGTATTGGTGTTCCTCAGATTACAGCTGTTATGGATTGTTATGAAGTTGCAAAAGAGTATGGAATTCCAATTATTGCAGATGGTGGTATTAAATATTCAGGAGATATGACGAAAGCAATCGCAGCAGGTGCTAATGTATGTATGATGGGAAGTATCTTTGCAGGGTGTGATGAAAGTCCTGGAGATTTTGAATTGTACCAGGGAAGAAAATATAAGGTATACAGAGGTATGGGCTCTATTTCTGCTATGGAAAATGGAAGTAAGGACCGTTATTTCCAACAAGATGCGAAAAAACTTGTACCAGAAGGGGTAGAAGGTCGTGTTGCGTATAAAGGACATGTAGAAGACACAGTATTTCAGTTGATTGGCGGCTTACGCTCAGGTATGGGATATTGTGGTGCGAAAGATATCGAAGTTCTGAAAGAAACTGGCAAGTTTGTTAAGATTTCAGCAGCATCTTTAAAAGAGTCTCATCCACATGATATACATATCACAAAAGAGGCTCCAAATTATAGTATTGATGAATAAAATTTTAAGTTTAGCAGGACAAGCAAAGAAAAATGCTTGCCCTGCTATTTGTTTGTCCGCCATGGGTACACCTTATTTGGGAAAGTCTCGAACATGCATAGGCAAACTTTTGGCCCAACGGACAGAAATTATATCGGAGACATATAGTAATAAAAATTAAAATGTAAATAAAAGTAAAAAAATGTTGACATGAAGTAAAAGCTGTGATATTATAAATAAGCTTTCGATGAGAGAGAAATAAAAATCGAAAGAAAATAAAAAAGTTTAAAAAAGTTCTTGACAGAAAGATGCAGATGTGATAATCTAGTATGGCTGTCGCAAGAGAGCAAAGCGCCGAAAGGCAGCGAAAAAACTTTTTAAAAAAGTTCTTGACAAGCTAAAAACGATATGATATAATATCGAAGCTGTCACAAGACAGGAACCTTGATAATTAAACAGTGAAACACATGAAACGAAAATTCTTTTACATTCAT